>JAKOPZ010000064.1 GCA_029778615.1 Chloroflexota bacterium
GAACTGAAACTCGTTATCCCAATTGCCGCTTGACAGCGGATATTTTCAAGGGAGACCCATGAGCAACGAACACGATTTTACCTACCCCGAAACATTGAGCAGCGCAGACCGCGCGGCATTGCTGCAAGAAGCGAGCGAGACCGTCAACACGGTGAACAAACCGCGTCTCGGCACGCTCGGCGGCGAGACGGTTGACGCGCTCGCGGATGCGCGCGCGCGCGCATCGCAGCTGCTTCAAGACCTCGGCAGTGAGATTGCCAAATTTAGCGCGTTCCCCGAAGTGCTGCCGCTGCGCGCAGAGAATTTTACCGAACATGGCATGAGCGTGCCCCTGCGTTTTGCAGACCTCGCCCAAAGCAATAATTTTTACTGGATTCAATTTCCGCTCACGCTCGCGCCGCGCGCCAACATGCCGTTCAACAAACTGGAACTCTCGGTGGAATTTATCAATCCCGCCGACGGCGACGGGCACTTGACGCCGCGCGCACACATGATTCTGCCGGACAAGAAATTCAAAACGTTGATGGCATTGAACGACAGTCTCGACATTCAGATTGGCGAAGATTTTGAATTTCAGGCGGCAACGCCGGAAATAAAAGGCGACATCGGCGTCGCGAGCGGCAGCGGCAAAGCCGACGTCAGCGCCAAAGCGGCAGGCAAGCTGGGACTGATGGTGGGACCGTTTTCGTACACGATGAAAAAAGCGCAAATCGAACGCAGTGACGCGGGCACCGAAAAAGTATTTTGGCGCATCACCGGCGCGGAATTTTTCCAAGAAAACACGCCGACCTTTATTGTCGTTGTCCAAGTTCCCAAAGAGGCAAAACAAGTTCAGGTTGCCGCCGCGCTCAAAGCGTACCACGAAGCGAATATTGGCGCGATGGGCATTGGCGAATTCATCGGCTTTTTGCAGGAACGCGTCGCGAATTTTTTCAAACAGGGCGCGCCGTTGGGAGATACCCACGCGTATGATTTGAGCGGCGTGTTATAGACGCGACACGGATTTTCTTGCAATGCGGCGGTCATCCTGCGCGGGGACTGCCGCATTTTTGTTTTGTGATACATTGCGCGCCGCGTCGTATAATAGATTGTGAATACGAGCTCGTTTGCACAATGTTATGTCGGCGCATGACCAACCGCTGCGCGGCGTGTTCAACGTGACAACCGCAAAATTCGATGTGGACTGGAACGCGGTGTACCGCCAGGAACTGCCGCGCGTGTACAACTATTTCCGTTATCGTCTCGGCGACAACGCGCTAGCGGAAGATTTAACTTCGGCGACGTTTGAAAAAGCGTGGCACGCGCGCGACCGTTATCGTCGCGACCGCGCGGCGTTTTCGACGTGGCTCTTTACCAGTGCGCGCAATACCGCCACGGACCATTTGCGAACGCACCGCGCGGACATCTCCTTCGACGCGCTGCGCGCGCAGCCCGCAGCCGATTCGCCCGACGCGACGTACGCGCGTCAAGCAGAACTCGAACAACTCGGCGCGCTGCTCGCGCAGTTGAACGACCACGAACGCGAACTCGTCGCGCTCAAATACGGCGCCGAATTGAACAATCGCGAAATTGCCCGAGAGCTCGGCATGAGTGAATCGAATGTGGGAACGACCCTGCATCGCGTGGTGGAAAAATTGAGAGCAAGCTGGAGAGAAGGAGAGAGCGAGAGATAGAGCCGGAGATTGAATCGCTCCATCACGTTAGCTCTCTCCATCCCTTTGTCACCCCAAAAATGGACGACCAATTTCTCAAAAACTATCGGGAAGCGCCGCGCCCCGAATTTGCGCGGCAGTTACACGAACGAATTGATGGAGGAGTGATACAAATGCAAACCAAAACATGGCGGGGAACTTTGCGCCGCTGGAGTCCCGCGCTCATTGCGGCAACGCTGGTGCTCGCGCTCGCGCTGGTGATTGCCTTGCCGCCGACGCGCGCGCTCGCGCAAGATTTCCTAAATTTGTTCCGCGTGAAAAAATTTGCCGCAATTACGATTGACCCGGCGCGCGTGCAGCAATTGGAAAATATCAATATTGACACCGAACAGCTCTTTGCCGAAAACGTTCAGGTGCTCCAAGAGCCGGGCAAACCGATGCAGGCCGCGTCCATTCAAGACGCGGCGAGCCGCGCAGGTTTCAAGGTGGCGATTCCGTCTGCCGTGCCGCAGAATGCCAAACTCGAAATCTATGTCGAAGGCGCGGGGTCTGGCGTGCTCACGGCAAACGTCGCCAAAGCGCAAGAGTTCTTGAACTTGGCAGGCGTGACTGATGTGGAAATTCCCGCGCAGCTCGACGGCGCGAAAATTACCATCACGAAACCGGCGGCAGTGCGCCTGGACTATACTTTCAAGAATGGCAGTGTGTCGTTCATGCAATCGCCAAGCCCCGAAGGGGACTTGCCGCAAGGCGTAGAATTGAGTCAGTTGGGCGAAATCGGATTGCGTGTGTTGGGCTTGAGCCAACAGGACGCGCACAATTTTGCGCAAAGCGTGGATTGGAGCAGCACCTTTTTGATTCCGATTCCCGCCAACGCTGCCGAAGTGCGTCAGGTGAACGTGAACGGCGCAGATGGTTTGATGCTCACTTCAAACGGCACCGCGCGCAACGGACGCAGCCCGTACGCGAACGGCGATTCGGTTTTGCTCTGGGCAAGAGACGGGATGGTGTATGCCATGCACGGACAGGGCAGCGCAGTAGACCTTTTGGAGCTCGCGAATTCGGTGCAATAATGTACAAGTGCGATTGTGAGATAGTGAGATAGCGGACGCGGAGATAGGGAAACAAGTAGTTATTCCAATACCTGTTTCCCTGTTTCCCTGTTTCCCTGTTTCCTTGAATACCTGTCTCCCTTCGTACCTGTTTCCGTGCAGCCCTCTTGTCGCGCCATGTCTAACGCCATCGAGACCCGTTCCCTCCGCAAAGAATTTGGCGAAAAGGTCGCCGTCGCCAACCTCACTCTGACGGTTCAACGCGGTGAGGTGTTTGGCTTTCTCGGACCGAACGGCGCGGGCAAAACGACCAGCATCAAAATGCTTTTGGGATTGGTCGCGCCGACGAACGGAGACGGAACTGTACTCGATGCGCCGTTGGGCAATGTCGCGGCACGCGCAAAAATCGGATTTCTGCCCGAACATTTTCGTTTTCAAGATTGGTTGAGCGGACGCGAGTTTTTGGATTTGCACGGGCGTCTGTACGGCATTGCAAGCAGCAAGCGTAAAACGTCTGTCGAAAAATTATTGGCGCGGGTGGACTTGTACGACGCGGCGAATCGGAAATTAAAAGACTATAGCAAAGGCATGTTACAGCGCATTGGACTTGCGGCGGCATTGTTGAACGAGCCGCAGCTCGTTTTTCTCGACGAACCCACTTCGGGACTCGACCCGCTCGGACGTTTGATTGTACGCGATGTGATTAACGAACTGCGCGCGCAAGGCACAGCAGTATTTCTCAATTCGCATCTCTTGAGCGAAGTGGAAATTACGTGTGACCGCGTGGCGTTTGTGAAAGACGGGCGCGTCGTGCGTGAAACGTCATTGCATGAAACGTCAAACGTCATTGACGTGGAATTGATTGTGCGAAACGCATCGCCCGAGCTGTTGCGCGACCTTTCCCAATTTGGGAAACATGTAAAGCAATTGAATGGAACGATTCATCTTGAAACTGAAACCGACGCGCGCATTCCCGAATTGAATCGCTGGCTCGTCGCGCGAGGAATGGATGTGTACAAAATCGGCGCGGCAAAGCCGTCACTCGAAAAAATGTTTTTGGATGTCATGGGCGAGGACGCGCGCGCGGGCTAGAGGGAGGGACATCCAGATGCAGCCGAAACGAATTTGGTTTTTGATTATGGGACTGGCAGTTTTGTTTGGCGCGCTGTGGATTGCTTTGGCGTGGGGGCAAACGCAAACGCGTGATGCGGTTGTCTCTGCCGGATTGTCCGAAAGTGAGATTACACAGCTCGCCAAGGACGCGTTAAGAATTGAATACACCGGCTCGCCTGTCCAAGTTGTGGTCAAACAGACGACTGCGGGCGAATTGGATAAATTCGATTGCGGCAGAATTGGCGCGATGATTTCGGTTGTCGTTTCGCCTTTGCAGGGCAAGCCGGATGTATGTGCGGCAGATTCGACGATGTGGGTCGTTTCTTTGCGCGGTGAATTTCGGCGCGAAGGTTTTGCGACGGATTCGGTGCAAATCGTTCTGGACCGCGCAGGCAGATTGATGTCAATAGATAGCGGAGACTTGATTTCCACTTCCAGGTAACTCGTGTTACGCAATTCTCTAATCTCTAATCTCCAGTCTCCAACCTCCTCTTGATGATGCGCGGTATTTTCACCATTTCGCAACTGACCATTCACGAAGCATTACGCAAACGCGTTTTGCTCGCGGCGCTGGTGCTGGGACTCGCGTTCCTGATACTCTTTGGCGTCGCGTTCTATTTCATGAATCGCGAAGTCATCGAATCGCCGCGTGGTCCCGAGACGCAAGCGCAGCGCGCGTTGGTTTACATTTTTCTCACCATGGCGGGACTGTATGCGGTGAATTTCTTGATGGTGATGATGGCGGCGTTATTGCCGGTGGATACGTTGAGCGGGGAAATTCGTTCGGGCGCAATTCAATCGCTCGTGACGAAACCACTGCGCCGCAGTGAAATTGTCTTGGGCAAATGGTTGGGCTTTTGGGTCATTCTGGCAGGGTATTTACTGCTGATGGGCGGCGGAGTGCTGTTGATTTCCCGCGTCGTCTCGAACATTACTCCGCCTAACATTGCAATCGGTTTGGGATTGATGATGCTCGAAGCAACGCTCTTGCTTACGCTTTCCATCGCGGGCGGCACACGGCTTTCGACGTTGGCGAATGGGGTATTGGTGTTTGGGTTGTTTGGACTTGCCTTTATCGGCGGTTGGATTGAACAGATTGGTTCGCTCTTTCAAAATGAGACGGCGCGCTATGTCGGCGTGATTGCAAGTTTGATTGTGCCGAGCGAATCCTTGTGGCAGCTCGCGGCATACAACATGCAGCCGTCGTTGATGCGCGACATGACGCTGACCCCCTTTTCGCCGGCATCAGTGCCGAGCGGCGCGATGGTGGTGTGGGCAATCGGTTATACGCTGGTCGTTCTGGTGTTTGGCGTGTGGTCGTTTCGGACGCGGGACTTGTAGCGCGCGGGCGCGTTCAGGATTTGCACGCGCGGCGGAGGCAAACATTACTGCGCGCACGGGCGCGAATCGTTGGACGGACGTGTGAAAACGCGTCCGTTTTATTTTTTATGGAATTGCGCGTTCGGTCCACTCGACGGGATTCACATAGATACCATTGACCCACATGCTCCAATGCAAATGGTCGCCGGTGGAAAAACCTGTCGTTCCCACTTCGCCCACTTTATCGCCCGCGCTCACGCGCTGCCCCGGCTGTGCGATGATTTTGCTGAGATGATAAAACGCGCTGAATACGCCGCGCCCGTGGTCAATGAATACGACATTGCCGCGCACGTGCAAGGGCTGCGCGAGCACCACGATTCCTGACGCGGGCGCAAACACGGGCGTTCCGCCCGGCACCGCGTAATCAATCCCCTCATGTCCGCACAACCCCGGCGCGCCGCCGTTGTAACTTCGACGGTCGCCAAAGTTCGTACTCACGCGCGGATTCTGCACGTCGAGCGGTGAACGAAATTTTCCGTTCCACGCTTGCCCCGGCGTGTACGCCGAGACGGTTTGCGCAACCAATGCGTTTTCCGCGTTCATAATGGCAGGGTCGAGCAGCGCAGACATTTCGGAAGTGAGCGTCAAGTCTTGCGTCGGAAATGTTCCCGCGTTCACGCGCACGTTGAACTGTTCCGCTTTCGGATTGCCCAGATTGTCGCGCACGGTGAGATTCACCGAATATTCGCCAACGTAATTGGCGCAGCGCGAAATGCCAATCAGCGCGACCCATTGATTTTCAATCTTGTTAAACCGCAGTTGTTGTTGGTCAAATTTGCCCAACACTTCGGCAACATTTTCCGTCGTGACGCGCAGTGTAATCGTTTCGCCTTGTTTGACCACTTGCGGGTCGAGCACAATGCCATCCGGCAGTGTTGGAGCGGTGTTGGAAATTTTGGGAATGATGAGCCGCTGTCCCACACTCAACAGGTTCGGGTTGGCAATGTTATTGATGCGCTGCAATTCTGCGAGCGCCACGCCAAATTGCGCGGCGATGCCCGCGAGTGTGTCCCCCGCTTTGACAATGTACGTTTCAGTTTCTGCATTCGCAACAGGCGTGACGTTTGACGTTTCACGTGTTACGCCGGGCGTAGGTCCGCGCGCGGTCGGACTCGGCGTCACCGCGTTTTGGGCGACAGCGCCGGGAATGAGCAAACGCTGTCCGACGGACAGCGCGTTGGGATTGGTGATGTTGTTGGCTTGTTGAAGCGCCGCAATCGTCGTGTTGAATTTTGTCGCAATGGAAAAGAGGGTGTCACCGGCTTGCACAATGTAGGTGGTCGAGTTGGTTTGTCCTGAGGTTGTTGTAGAAACATTCGAAGGCAGGTTCGCGCCCGAGACGGCAAGAATTGCCGCCAATAGTGTGAGGCGCGCAAGGGCTTGTGGGTCCATGCGCGCATTATAACATTGACCCCGCGCGCGGCATAAGCAAAAAAAGCGAACACAAAATTTGTGTTCGCCTCATTTTTGCATGTGTGTGGCATTCACACCACCGGCAAAGTCAACGTGAATGTTGTCCCGCTGCCAAGCTGACTCATCACATCGAGTGTGCCGCCGTGTTTTTCCACAATCGTTCGTACCAATTTGAGACCAATGCCCAAGCCGCTTTGTTCGCGCAGCTGCGTGGCGTTGAGTTGAAAGGAGGGTTCAAACAGGCGCGCCTGCATCTCTTCCGAGATGCCGAGTCCTTCATCCGTGACCAGAATATTGCACACGCGGTCTTGGCATTCGACGTGGATGAATACATTTCCACCGGGGCGCGAAAATTTGTACGCGTTGCTGACCAATTGCCCCAACGCGTGAAAAAGCATTTCGGGGTCTGCCCACAAGGGACGATTGCAATTGAGGTGCGAGGCAAGATGGACTTGTTTGTCCCACATGCGCCGCCGCTGCGAGTCCATGACGCGCGAGACGATTCGTTGAACGTAGACCAGTTCCGGCTCCAGCTGCCACAGACCCGCTTCCAATTGCGCCAACAACAAAATATCTTCAAGGCGCTCTTGAAGCGTCACCGCTTGCGCGACGACCAGGTCCAGTTCGCTGCGCTCGACCAAGGGGCTGGTCTCTTGCCACAATCGCAAATAACCGAGGATGTGGGTGAGCGGCGCGCCGAGTTGGTGCGCGGTCAGCGTGACCAAATTTTTGTTCAGCTCGCGCAGCTTGAGGATTTCGGTGGAGGTCTCTTCGGGTAGAAACAAGAGTCTGACATCAGGTGGAATCAAAGTGGTTTCTCATGGCAGAGGATTCGGTATGCGCGTGATGCGCTGTCCGGGCACGGAGCGATGGCAAGGGTTCCAAATCTTGGGCATCAATCAAACGACGGTGAATTTCGCTAGCCAACTGTTCCAAAGAATCCGCCCGAATTGCCATGATAGTTTCCACCTGTTCGTCAGACAGGTCAAAGGATTGCAGAATGCGGCGGCGCGAACCATTCAACAGCGCCGCGCGAAAACTGCTGTCAATCAATGCGGTACCAATCAAAGTTTGAAGCGCAGGACCGGACATGAGGTTGCCTCCTTACACGGAAGACGCCGTGTTGGATTTTGCCCCGCCACTTGGTACACCCAGCGCCGTCGTCACAAAACGAAACAGACCGAGCATCACGAGTCCATCGCCCAAGCTGAACGCCGTCGAAAGCGGAAAGGGCGGCGGAATCACAAAAATATCAGAAAGGAACCAGAGCCGCGTTTCTGCCATGGGCAGCAAAATGTCTTTTGACCCCATAATTACGCTGCCCGCGTCCGTGTTCGCCGCTAAATAGCCGCGTCCGGCGCCAACCAGCGCTTCGTAGGTGATGGGCATATATCCGCCGTTCGCCAAAATGACGAGCCAATTCGCCGCCAAGCCGCTGGCAAGCAGCCAGATTCCGGGCAGCTGCCGATTGCTCCACACGAATCCCACGAGCAGCACGTACGAAAGCGCGAGCAACGAAACGCGCAGCCAACTCGACCATTCGACAAGCGGCAGGTAAATGACTGCCACTTGAATCCCAAACGCCGCCAACGCCAATTCGACGCGGCGCAGTGAGATGGCTTGAAGGTGCGACAGATTCCCCCCGCGCACCAAAGCCCATCCCACCGCCACAACCAGCGCCAAAAGTAGAATCATAATTCGAAACCGAGTGTCGAAATCCTCAACAAGCGGGGCAAATCGGCGCACCGGCAGCCATGGCGAATGCCGCGAGAGCGACGAGAATGAGAATGGCACGCACCAACGCACGATTGAGGATAGGAGTGTTTTGTTCCATTAGAGTACCCCTTTCTTGGGTGAATCCGAGAGCGGTGTTTCGCCCTCACCAATAGATATTCCTTTATAGCATGTGGGTACTGACAAAACACTGACAGGATTATTAAAAAAATCCGCCCCGAAAACGCGCTTAAATATGGGGGGTTTTAGCACTGACAAACCACTGACAGAATTATTAAAAAAAATGCCCGTTGGACTGGTTGACAATCCAACGGGCATTTTTCACGACCATTATATTTGTTCGAGAATTTGGCGGTACAATTCCAGCGTGGCGGGCAGCGGCGGCATCTCCAGCTCGCGTTGGAGCGCCTCCACGCAATCCTGAAATGTCTGCATAGCGGCAGTGCGATTGCCCATGCGCAGATACAGTTGCATGAGCGCGCGCCATGTTTCCTCGCGCGCGGGCTCAACCTCTAGAATTTTCCGATAGACTTCTTCGGCGCGTTTGACATTGCCGAGCTCCAAGCAGGTTTGCCCCAATTGGCTCAGCGATTCAAGATACTGCGCGCGCAGTTCGTTGCGGCGCGGCACACACCAATCCGAATAAATCTCTTGCAAAAAATCGCCGTGATACAACGCGACCACGCGTTCGAGTGGTTCAATTTGTTCTTTAGGGTCGGTGAGCTCGGACACGCGCGCGCGTTCCTCCACAAATTCGTAAACGTCCAGCCAGCGCACGGCTTCTGTGTTCATTCGATACATGCCATCACGGAACAAAATGCACTCCGGAAAGAGCGCGCGCCGCAGACGATACAAGCTTGCATGAAACAAATCACTTGCCTGCCCGCGCGCGCTGTTTTGCCAGAGCTCTTCGATGATTTGTTCTTTGCGCCAACCTTGCGGCTGGGTGGCAAAAAAGAAAAACAGTTCTTTGGTGGTCGCGGTCTGCCAGGCGCTGTGCGGCACCGCTTTCCCATTCAACATCACGCGCGCCTCGCCCAACGTATACAGCTCCAATTCGGGCAAACTCTCTTCGAGCGCGGAAATTTCGATGGGGGCGACAGGCACATAGTCCAGTTTTTTTACCAGCGCGCGCCAGAACGCCGTGCCGATGCGCCGCTTGAGCGCAAAATCTACCACGTGCCGCGCGTGCCGCGCCACGCTGACCAAGAATTGATTTTCGTTCAGCTGTTTGCCCAGTTTCACCAGCGCGCGCAAATGGCGCAGCGCTTCGGTTTCGCGTCCGCGTAGGAGCGCCGCGTGCGCGTAACAAAAATGAGCGCGTCCCATCTCGCGCACGGCATGTGCGCGCGCCAGCAGCGGCATCGCGTAATCCAAATGCCGCACCGCCGCATCGGGTTGATTTTGCGCGAGGCGCAGACAGCACAACGCGAGCTGCGCGAACGCCATCTCAAATTCGGAATGATAGCCCGAGGTTATGTCCAGCGTATTTTGTAAAACCTGTTCCGCCGTGACCAAATCCCCGGCAATGCGCCAAATGTCCGCCGCGGCGCTGCGCGCATACGCCACCAAATAATGCTCGCGAATTTTTTCCGCGCCCGTAGCAGCTTGGGTATACGTTTGCAGCGCGTCCGCCAACTTTTCTTGGTCGCGATAAATATCGCCAAGACTCGCGAGAATATATCCTTCTGTCCGCACGTGTCCCGCGCGTTGCGCATGTTCCAACGCCTGATGCAAGAGCGCGGTCGCCTGTTCCAATTCGCCGTGCCAATAATGTGCGACGGCAATGCTGTTGAGCGTATTCGCAAGTTTTGCGGAATTGCCGACCTGCTGCCAATACCCGCGCACATTTTCCAGATGCGCCAGCGCGCGCGCTCGATTGCCTACCACAAAATAGGCGCCGCCAAGATTCATTTCCACATCCGAAAGTTGATAGCGTTGATGCGTAATCTCGTACAGCTCTGCCGCGTGCTCCAACAATGGGATGGCGCCATTCTGGTCGCCATGCAGCGCCTTTTGCAAACCCAAAACACGGTACCCCATCGCGTGAACGCTGTGTTCATGTTCCGGCACGAGCGCCAGCGCGCGTTCACAGCGCTGAATAACCGCTTGCAACGCGGTCTCGTGACGCGCCGATTCAAGCAACGCGCGCGCGAGGTTGAGCGAATCCCCGCGTCGCTCAAACTCCGCAATCGCATTGACAAACAACGCCTGCGCCGCTTCGACCGAACCCATTTCCGCGTCCAGAATCGCGCGCCACAATTGCAGCTGTGGATTTTGCGCGAGAAAGGCTTCGGGCAGCGCGTCGAGCCACCGCGTCAAAGTTGTCCAGCGTCCCGCTTCGTAATAGCCATCAATCAAAATCTCAATCAAGCGCGCCGCGCGCGCAGGATTCTGTGCGGCAAGCCACTGCTCAATCGCCTGGTCCGTTTTCCCATGCCGTTCAAATAATTCGGCTGCCTGTTCCAGCAAAACGCGATGATGCTCGGGCTGCGTCTCGCGCAAACGATGCAGCAAAAAATCGCGAAAGAGATGATGATAGCGATACCCTTGCTCGCCCACCCGCGTCACAAACAAATTTCTTTTTTCCGCGAGCTGCAACATTGTCAGTGTATCGCTCCGCCCGAACAATTCATTACACAACGCCACATCCATTTCCGCCAAAATAGATGTGTCCAACAAAAATTGTTGCAGCTCGGGCTGTTGATGGTCCAGCACTTCTACGGCGAGATATTCAAACAGTTGACTGCCCGGACCGTACCCGCGCACCCACTCGGAAAAAAGTCCGCGCCACAACGTCGGTGTGGTCAAGACCAAACCCGTTATCCAGCCGTCCGACTGGCGCGCCAATTCGCTCGCAATGGTGGGCGTAATGTCCATGTGGAAATTTTGCTCCACCAGCGCGCGAATTTCATCCGCCGTAAAGCGCAGGTCGTTCATGCCCAAACCCACCACTTGCAGCTGTGCTGTCAGACGGGTCAAGGTCAATTGTCCCGGTACCGTGCGGCTCGCCAAAATCAAATGCGCGTTCTCGGGCAGCACATACAACAGACGGTCGAGAAATTGGTTGATGGCGGCGCTGTCCTCGACGAGGTGATAATCGTCCAGAACGATGACGAAAAATTCGTCAATGTCGTGTTGAATATCTGTGACGAGCGCGCCGATATACGCGTCCAGCGCTTGCTTTTCTTCACGCTGTTCCAAAAGCGCGGTGGTGCGTCCGCCGAAATGAGGAAAGCGCCGCCGAATCGAAGCGACAAGATATTCCAAAAACACGCGCGGGTCGCGGTCATTTGGGTCGAGCGTGTACCAACACAAGGCAAGCGCGGTGTCATGCGCAAAATCCACCAGCAGGCTCGTCTTGCCATAACCAGCCGATGCCGAAACGAGAATCAACTTGCGTTCGATATATTCGTGTAAAAAATCGAGCAGGCGCGGACGGCGCAGCACATCACTGCGACGCGAGGGAACAATAATTTTGGTGATTAAAAGATGGGGATTCACACGGTGCCTCACAGCTTTGTTTGCAAACCGACTCGAACAGCGCGGCTATTATAAACGAACTGCGTGACGCGTGCGATAGAATGTTGCGGGGCGAACGCGCGGAGGATGCGCGTCAAGAATTATTCAAGTCATGGCTCACGCGCGCGAGCGCGAGCGCGAGTCCCGCCATGCCCCACAAAAAAATTGCCGGTTTGGTCGCCCAATAGATTGTGTCGAACAAACCATGCGAGAGGATGATAACAAAAGCGGAGAGAATGCCAATCGCGAGGGCGCGCCGCGAATCCGACGCGCGCGTACTGCGCCATGCGGCAGCTATCGCATACCCTAAACAAACGACGAATGTCGCCGCGCCCAAGAGCCCGGTGTCGAGCGCGACCTGGAGGACAAGATTGTGCGCGTGGTTGTATACAACGGCTTGCGCGTTGGAACCCGGATTTTCTTCGCGCACAAACGAGAACCCGCCGACGCCAACGCCCACCCACGGCGACACTTCGAGTTGCTGAATCGCCTGCGACCAAATATGTCGCCGCGATTCAAAGGTGAGCGGAGAGGAGGAACTGATTTCGTACGGCGCTTGGAGCGAAACGGGATTCGGCAAAGTACTGTTGAGCCACAACCCACCGAGAATGAGCAGCGGAATGAGCGGCAGAAACCAACGACGGTACAGTGTCACATATACCGCCAAGCCAAGAGCCAGGGCAAACCCTGCGCCGCGCGACTGAAGCAAAGCAATGAGCAACAAAAGGGGCGCCAACGCCACCGCGCCAAGAATCCGCGCCCACCGTTTTCCCGAAGCGATGAGCGCGAGCGCGAGCGGAATAGCCGGCGTGAGCGCGCCCGCGGCGTTATTGGGATTGGAGGGATTTGGCAACAGCGGCGCATAATGTGAATAGAACGCCACAATGTCAAACACTTTGCCTTCACTCCACGTCACGCCGAATGGAATCCCCAGAGCAAACAAGAGCGCCAAAAGCACAAGCGCGCCCGTAATCTTCCAAAGCGCACCTAATGATGTCCCATATTCTTGGATGGCAAAAAAAAGCGTTACACCCGCAAGCAAGTGCGAAACGCTCGCGAGCGCGGAAGGGTGAATCGGTTTGAGCAGCAGCGCAAACGCAAAACAAAACAACAGTACCGTCAATGGCACATTGATAGCGGTGTGCGAAACAGGAAAACCGCGTTCGCGCCACCGCCAGCCAAACCACCCCAACGCGCCGAGCCAGCCGACTACCGACAAGGCAGACGGAAAAAGCATCAGCGCGAGCGACAGGAGAAGGAGTGCGTGCGGCGCGCGGAACGGCTGTACGGCAAACTGCCAGCCGGGCACGACTTGGGTCGTTTTCGACATCCTCGAAACAGTCCGGTCTATGGGATTTTGGATTTTCAATTTACATTCGTTTGTGACAATACAATCAAATAATGCGAACGCAAAAACGGGATTCGATTCAACAATGCACACAGCTTGAGTGAACGCGGAGCAACCCGGCGTGCCAGCGGCGGCGCCAGCGTGACGCGACGCACGCGCAGTGAACAATCGGGAAACAATTGCCGTATTTCACGCAACGGAATTCCGCGCGTGTGCGGATTCGTCGGATTGAACCAATAGTCGTACCACAAAATCGCGCCGTGTGGTTTCAACACGCGCAGCATTTCGCGCGCCAGGTGTTGTTTCAACTCCGCATCGAGAATTGAAGTAAAGACCGTGAATTGCGTGACAAGTTGAAACGTGTGCGAAGCGAACGGCAATCGCGCCGCATCTCCGCAGACCAATGGTAACACAGGATATACCTGTCGTCCGCGCATCACCCGCGTCGGCAGCAAATCAATTCCACACAAATTTTTTTCGGCGACGCTGGCGCGCCATTTGGCGAGCTCGTGTCGCGCGCCGCAGCCAATATCGAGAATGCGCGCGTCGGGTGAAAACAGCGCGGAATGAGAACGCACCAATTCTTGAATCACCGCATCGCGTTCTTGTTCCAGCAAACGATTCGCCGCGTTCGTATCGGCGTACCATTCTTGATAACGCGGGTCTTGCGCGCGCCGCGCGTATTCCGCGCGGAGGCGCTCACGATCGTCCATTCCGTGTGAATGATTGACAGAAAAGTTTGGTCAAGCAGTTGAGGAACTATGCAAAGAACCGCTCTCTGATTCGCTGCAATACCGTTTCAAAGCACACATACGCGATATCTGTGCGCCAAGCGCGGTCTTGCTGCCCTGTGGGAGGAACGGGTCCTTTGTGCATGTGATGGGGCTGAGTCGAAATTTCGGGATGATGGTCGCGGTTATCATATTGCAGGATGCGTTGACCATTTGAGGCATAATAGATGTAGGCGTACCGTTCCTCAACCGTCTCGCCATCCTCTGCCAATAAAATTTCAGCATACAGGCGAGAGCGGTCCCGGAAAGGCAATATCGCGTGGATTGACTACGCTATGCGCGCAGTGTCAACATCCGAGAGTGAAAAATCCGGGTCATCAACCGTCACAATATCATCACTCTCAAAGATGAGTGTGTAAATGTCCCAGTAATATGCTTCAAGCTTGCTCACTGTGTCCGGTCTGCGGCTCGCGTGTAAAACCGTATTCTTGTTCCATCTTTCTCAAGCCATAAGCCAGCGTCCGCCAACGGTAAAAAGCCACCCAATCGCCGCGGTCCTCATCCATCGCCCCTGCTTCAAAGTCGCGCAGGAACTGCTCGGACGACATATTGTACTTGCGCTCCAAGTTCACTACATCCGACAAGGTTCGCTCATACACCTCGCGTGGGGTGAGGCGGCGATGAGTTTGCGCCTGGATTTGCGCCTCGTATTCTTGGCGGAATTGAAGCGCGCACAATTGGCGCACCTGTTTGCGCGCCGCGTCAATCAAGAACCGGTCAACGTCCATCTCGGTAACGGATTTGACCTGTTCAACCAATTCGTCCGGAATTGCAACCATGATTGACATTGAACAACACCACCTTTCAGCCCGAGCCATTATAGCATACCGATTCTGCGCGAATGTGTTCCAACTCATCCATTGCTTGCCGCCGGCTCCACATGCGCGCGCAAACCAAAACGCGCCAGTCCGCCGAGAAAACCGATGCCATACGCTAGATGCATCGTCGCAAACGTAAACGGCAGCAGCGGCGCATTACGCCACCCGCGCCGCGCGGCGACGACGACGGACGCGGCGACGGACGCGACAACATACGGCAGCGCAATGAGCAAAAACCAAAGCCACTGCTGCGTTACCAACGTCGTGACAAGCGCGCCGCACAACGCGAGCACAAACAACGCCGGAACCAAATGCCGCAGCGATGCGGGACGTCCGTGTTTTTGCATCACACGCACTTTCCAGAACCCGTATTCAAAATACTGTTTCCACAACCCGCGCAGCGTGCCGCGCGAATAATAGACCGATTTGATTTGCGGGTCGAGCCAGATTTTACCGCCCGCGCGCGTCAGCCGAAAATTAAATTCGTCGTCTTGATTGCGTACCAATTCCTCGTCAAAGAGTCCGATGCGTTCAAACACTTCGCGGCGATACGCGCCGAAGGCAAGTGTATCCACATATTCTGCGCGCGTGGAATAACGAAACCGCGCGCCGCCGACGCCGAACGGCGAACTCTGCGCGAACGCAATCGAGCGCGCGGTGTATGTTTCGCCAATGGTTTCAATCGCGCCGCCGACACAATCTGCATCAACCCGATTCAAGTCATCAACGCATCGCTGCACGTAATCGTTTGCAATCACGCAGTGCCCATCTACGCGAATGACAATTTCGCCGCGCGCGTTCTGAATACCGCGATTGAGCGCGGTGGGGACGATGCGGTGGGGATTGTCGAAAAGTTGGAGACTGGAGACTGGAGATTGGAGATTGGAGACTTGGACGAGAATGTTTTCCAC
Organism: Chloroflexota bacterium; assembly: GCA_029778615.1. GTDB lineage: Bacteria > Chloroflexota > Anaerolineae > UBA4142 > SHND01 > SHND01. Next base: position 15,735 of record JAKOPZ010000064.1, read on the forward strand.
AATATCGCGCGTGCCGTCGTCGGACATGCCGTCAACGACGAGAATTTCCAAACATTCGCGCGGATACGTTTGCGCCAAAACCGCGTTGAGGCAGCGTTCGATGTAACGCGCTTCGTTGCGGATGGGGAGGATGATAGTGACCGGTGGGCAGTGAGCAGTCATCAGGTATCAAGTAGCAGGTAACAGGTAGCAGGTAAGAGGTTGCAGGTAGCAGGTAGCAGGTAACAGGTAGCGGTCGTTCGTCATCCGTCGTTCGTTGTCAGCGTATCGAGGAGCGCAAACATTTTTTCGCGTCGGCGTTCGATTGGAAATTCGCGCACAATGCGTTCGCGCGCGCGGTCTCCCCAACGCGCGTCGAGCGTGAGCGCGTGTTGTATCGCATCGGCGACGGCGCGCGGTTCGCGCGAGTCCGCATACACGCCCGCTTCGCCGACGACCTCCGGGAGCGCGCCCGCGCGCGTGACGACGGGAATACATTGATGCCGCATCGCTTCGGCGACCGCCATCCCAAATCCCTCGTGCCGCGAGGGTTGAACATACACTCTGGCGCGCGCCAAATACTTTTCGAGACGTTCGGTTTCGACCCAACCGGTAAATTCTACATTCGACGACGCGATACGTTTGAGATACTCGATTGCATCATCGCGCCACGCGCCGACGACGACAAATGGCACATTCGGCAGATACGCCGCCGCGCGCACGAACGCTTCCAATCCTTTGCGTTCCAAATTGTCGCGGTCCACATTGCCGATGGTGAGGACCAAGTTTTCTTTGGGGAGCGTCGGCGGGGGAATGGATTCGAGTCCGTGATAAATGGCTGTGACGCGTTTGGGCGACACCTGCGCGTTGTGAATCACTTCCTCGCGCGTGAAATTGGAATTCGTGACGAGCGCGGTCGCGTTTTGCATCGTCGCGCGCGTGATGCGGGCTTTGAATCCGCCGCGCAAATTGCCGTAACCGATTTCGGGCATATTGGCGGAATCGTAACCGCCGACGACGAGCAGAGATGTTTTGTGGAACACGCGCGCAAATTGTACCGGAAAAAACGTGTGCCAACTCGCAAACCAACCGAACACCAAATCACACTCTGCAATCGCGCGCCGCAGCGCGACAAAATTCACCGCGCGTCCGCGTTGAAACCATTCGCGCACCGCATAGCGTTCGCGCAGCAGGTCGCGGTCTATGCGGACGAATGAGGCGAGATGATTGTGGACGAAGAGGATTTTCGGGGTGGTGCGATAGTGCGATGGTGCGATAGTGCGATAGTGATTTACAACGGGCGGTTCGCTATCCGCCATCTGCGACAAGTCATGCCCGATTTCCAATCTCCAGTCTCCAATCTCTAATTATCTATCGCCCGTTCAAACACAGTTTCGCATTTGCGCGTAAATTGTTCCACGCTCAATTCGCGTTCGGCAAAGGTGCGCGCGTTTTGTGACAAATGATTTCGCAGGTCGCTATCACGCAAGACGCGCGCCAATTGCGCCGTCAGCGCGTCCGCGTCGCCCGGCGGAAACAATAATCCGGTTTCGCCATCGGCAAACAATTCCGCTGTGCCGTCCACCGCCGCGCACACAAGCGCTTTGCCCGAAGCGAGCGCAGAGACGACGGCGAGCGGTGTGGAATCTTTTTCGAGCGCGGGATGCGCCACAATGTCCAACGCGGCAAGAACTTGCGGCATGTCGCGGCGAAAGCCCGCAAAGACGACGCGGTCTTGCAAACCGAGCCGCGCCGTTTGCGCGCGCAGTTGTGCCGCATACGCGTCCGTATCAAACAACGCGCTGCCGACCAACACCAAACGCGCGTGCGGAAATTCTTGCGCCAAGCGCGCGAACGCGTCGAGAAGCAGATGCTGTCCTTTCCAGGCGACGAGGCGCGCGATGCAGCCGATGAAGATTGAATCCGTGTTCGCGCCCCATTCCGCGCGCACGCGTGAACCATGCACCTGCGGCGAAAATGTGCGCGTGTCCACGCCGTTCCAAATGACCGTGATGCGTTCGCGCGGGACGCGCAATGCAAATTGGCGCGCAATGCTCGCGGCGTCCGCAATGATTTCGTTTGCCAATACGTTTCCCGCGCTCGCCAGCAAGAGCGGATACAACGCGCCGAGCCGTTCCGACACGCGGTCTTGGACATGCCACACGCACGGAATGCGCGCCATGCGCGCGGCGAGTCCGCCGTAAAAATGCGCGACCAGTCCTTTGGTGACGACGAGTTGAATTTGTGATTCGCGCAATTGTTTAGCGATGCGGCGCGCGGTGGGGAAAAATGCCGCCGCGTTCCACACCCACGCGAACGGATTGGGCACGCGCCGATTGCCGAACCGCGCGCTCGTCGAAAAAAAGCGCGCGTGCGGCACGATTTTTATCTCGATGCCGTTCGCGCGACACTGTGCGGGTAAATCGCCTTCGGCGGGACAAATCACAAGCGGCTGCCAACGCGTGCGGTCGAGATTTTGCGCGAGATAGAGCGTGCTAAATTCGACGCCGCTCATTTGCGCGGCAGCATCCACGAGCGCGACGCGAATCATTTGGGGCTCGCGGGCAAATCAAAGGTTTCCAATTCCCACAATTTCGCGTGCGCCCAAAAATCAAACGTCGTATTCACGGCGGCGACGAGCAAACCGCGATACCCGGCGGTAAAGCCGCGCGTCCAAAAAAAATAATAGGC
>JAKOPZ010000335.1 GCA_029778615.1 Chloroflexota bacterium
CGCCGGGCTCTCTGCCTCCGCGCAAAATGACTATATTATTCTCGTCGCCAACACGTTTGCGTATGACCGCGATAGCGTCGCCGCAAAACGCCGCCTCGACCAATTACAAGACAAAGATATCAAAACACGCGTAGAACGACTTGCCAAATCGCTCGGCGCGCGCAAAGATGCTTCCGCTGCCAACGTCGCCGACCTCGCTGTCGAACTGGGTTCCGATGACACATCCCTGCAAATTATGGCGGAACAAGTTATCAACACGAACGATTCGACAAACAATTCCGCCGAACCGACCAAAGTCGCGCGCGGCAGTTCTGACTCGCTTCCCGCACAAGAACCTACAAGCGAACCACAAGAGCCCACCGCGAAACCGACGAAACCGAAAAAGACCAAACCAACGCAAGAGCCGACGAGCGCGCCCGAACCAACCGACGCTCCCACCAAAGCCGCGCCCAAACCAACTGCAGTACCCAAACCAACAGAGCCGCCCACTGCGCCGCCACCCGCGCCCGCGCTGCAACCGGAATGGGCGCCGGAATATCCCGCGCAGTGGTGGGATGGCGTGCAATTCGTACCCGCCCAAGTTGCGCCGGGGCAAGAATATTGGCGCTTGAAATCCGCGTTGTATTGCGATGTTCTGGACAAACGCAACAATTGCGAAGGTTTACCCGGCGGCGGCAATGACCATTCCATCTATGTCGCGGTGATTAACGCCGACGGCAGCTGTTCAGACGGACAGGTCAAACATCAAACCAACACAGGCGACACGACGGCGCTTGAGAAAAAAGACGCGCCCTATCCGTGGTCCAGCTGCAATTTTGATTACGAGTGGAACATGTATGGCGAAGGCAACGACGTATGGATAGACGGCTTGCCCAGCGACCGCTTGAACGGCATGTGCCTCTGCAACAAGACCCCTCCCCCGGGCGGCGGCATTTTGCAAGGACACGCGCACGTTCGATACTTTTTGGTGTTTCAAAAAACAGTCCGCTAAAACAAACGACGTAGGACAAACCTCCTACGTCGTTTTCTATTATGCCGGTATCTTTTTTCCTATACTTTCCGTTGTACCGTATGAGCCGTGCACTCATTCACGAGAGACGCGGCACATTTCAAGGAGGTAATCGCATGTCCAAATCCAAAACAATGTTTTTGGCCGCGCTCCTCGCGCTGCTCACCCTCTCTCTCTTGCTTGCTCCGGATAGCGCGCTCGCCAAAAAAGGCGGCAAACACCAAGCCAAAGCCAAAGGCACCATCACTGCGCTGGATACAACCGGCGGGACCGTCACGATTCACGACCGCAAAAGCGACCAAGACGTTACCGTAACGGTGGATGAAAATACACGCATCCACAAGGACAATGTCGAAGGCGCGGCGTTGACC
>JAKOPZ010000065.1 GCA_029778615.1 Chloroflexota bacterium
CTCTAAGCCGCGCGCGTTCCATTCGAAATGGCATTCGTCATTGCCGAACCCTGCATGGGTACCAAAGATGCCGCGTGCGTGAATGTTTGTCCCGTTGATTGTATTCATCCGCGCCAAGATGAGAGTCAGTTTGATGACGTCACGCAATTGTATATTGACCCCGAGACGTGCATAGATTGCGGTGCGTGTGTGCCTGAATGTCCTGTAACGGCGATTTTTCCGCTGGAAGACGTTCCCGAAAATTGGCGTGATTTCATTGACAAGAACGCGGACTGGTATCGGTTGTCTGCCGAAGCATATCAAGCCAAATGGGACGAACCCGGCAAGACGGAATAATTCGCTCCTCTAACTGTCATGCAATAGGACGCTCCTAACGGTGCGTCTTATTTTTTTGAATTGGCTGTGTACACGCGTGTTACCCCCCTCGCTCGCCTGAAACGCGTGGTCGCGCGCCTTCTTTTCTATACTAGACTCTTTCGGAAATAAACAGGATTAACAGGATGTGCAGGATTGAATGCAGAATCAAGTTTACAAAACCCTCTTAATCCTGTTAATCCAGTCAAAAATCTTATTCCCGATAAAGTCTACTGGACAAATTTCCTAAACGATTGAGGGGACGTGTCATTGCAAGGGTTGCGATGCACTCTATCGCCGCAACAGCGGCTCGCAATGAAAACCCGAAACCAAATCGGAATTTGCTCTAGACCTGCCCCAAGCGAAACTGACGATGAAGCAATTTAGTTGGCTGGACCGGCTGCGCTATCGCTTTGATAATATCATGGCGCGCGGCAGCATCGCACTGCTCGGACTGTTGTTTGTGGCGAGCGCGCTTTTTATTCTCGCCCTGGCATTTCTGGTATGGGTTTCCGGGGTTGATTTGCAGCCGGACGGCACACACTTTAGCTTTGACATGTTGGTCTGGATGATGGTGCTGCGTACACTCGACCCCGGCACTATGGGCGGCGACCGCGGTTCCGACCTCTTTCTCGGCGCGATGCTGCTCGTTACGCTCGGCGGGATTTTTATTGTCAGCATTTTGATTGGCATTATCGGCAGCGGCATTCAAGCGCGCATCGAAGATTTGCGGCGCGGGCGTTCGATTGTGGTGGAGCAAGGACATACTGTGATTCTTGGCTGGTCGCCAAACATTTTCACGGTGATTTCGGAATTGGTCTTGGCGAACGAAAACAAGCGCAATCAATGTGTGGCGATTCTGGCAAACCAAGACAAAGTGGAAATGGAGCAGGAAATTCGCGCGCACATTCCCGACACGCGCTCCACGCGCATTGTGTGTCGCACGGGCGCGCCGATTGAGCCGTTGGATTTGGATTTGGTCAATCCTTCTGCCGCCCGCTCGATTATTGTGCTTGCACCCGAAACGCCGAACCCCGATTCCGAAGTTGTGAAAACATTGCTCGCGTTGGTGCACACGCCGCAGCCGGGCACGGCGCAATATCGCATTGTCGCAGAAATTCGCGACTCGAAAACCATGGCGCTCGCGGAATTGGTCGGACGCAATCAGGCGCGCTTTGTGCGCGCTGACGAATTGGTCAATCATATTTTTGTGCAGACCTGCCGCTTTAGCGGTTTGTCCGCCGTGTGGGACGAATTGCTGGGGTTTGCGGGGCAAGAAATTTATTTTTACGATTCGCAGGACTGGCAGGGCAAATCATTTGGTGAGGCGTTGTTCGCGTTGACCAGTGCCGCGCTGATGGGCGTTCGCACGCGCGAGGGACGCGTTTGGTTAGCCCCGCTGTACGAACGCCGCTTTGAACCAGGCGACCAGCTCATTGTCATCGCGGATGACGACAACCCGCTGCAATTTGAAAAATTTGACGCGTCCGCGATACAGGTAGACGCGCTGATTACTACACCGCCCACGCCGCGCCGAGCCGAGCGTCTTTTGCTACTCAATTGGAACGACCATGCCCCGCAAATCTTGCGCGAACTCGACGAGTACGCGACGCCCCATTCCAGCGTCACGCTCGTTTCGCCCGACGCCGCGATTTTGGACCAAGCCAATGACATCCGCACAACGTTGAAACGCCTCGACCTCACAATGCAGCGCGGCGAACCAACCGACCGTCGCGTTTTGGAAGAATTGAATCTGGGTTCGTACGAACGCATCATCGTGCTCGGCGGGAACGCGGCAAATGTCCAGCAAGCCGATGCGAATACACTGATGACCCTGCTCCATTTGCGCGACTTGCGCGAAAGCGGCGGATACAAATTTTTTATCATCAGCGAAATGCAGGATGTCCGCAATCGCAGTTTGGCGCAAGTGACGCGCGCCGATGACTTTATCGTCAGCGAACAATTGGCAAGCGCGATGTTGGCGCAAGTTTCCGAGAATCAAGAATTGGTACGCGTCTTTGAAGAACTGTTCAACCCCGAAGGCATCGAATTGTATTTAAAGCCGCTCGGCGATTACGTCACACTCGAACGCCCCGTAAATTTTTATACGGTGCTCGAAGCGGCGCGCCGCCGCAATGAAGTGGCGCTCGGTTATCTCTCAAACGCCGACGCGCACGGGTCGGGCAGCACTCATCGCGTCATGCTCAATCCACCCAAGCAAGAGCGCGTCACGTTTCACGCCACCGACCAAATCGTCGTCTTGGGTGAGGACTAGACCATGTTCGATTTTTTCGGTTTTTCCATTCCGCTTCCGCCCGACTGGCAGTTTCTCGACAATCCGTTGGGAGAATTTCTGTTTACCGCGCTCATTTGGATTCTCATCGCTTGCATCGCGTACGTGCTGTTGACGTACATTCTCAAATGGGCGGTGCATCGAATGCCGGGCGAAGTGGACGACATTGTTCTGGGCATCGTGCGGCGTCCCCTGCTCATCCTGCTCATCGCGTTCGGCATTACCAACTCGTTACGCGCCTTGCAGCTCCCCGCCGATTTGACCGCATGGGTCGAACGCCTTTTGCTTTCTGCCGAAATTATTGTCGGCGCGTACGTAGTGTGGCGGATTGTGCATGATGTCTTTTTGTATTACGGACAACAATTGGCAATTCAAACCGAATCGCGGATTGACGATATTCTTGTGCCGCTCGTCAATTTGCTCGGCGCGGCGGTGATTGTGTTGGGCACGGTGTTAATTATTCTGCCCATTTTTGGAATTGATATAAGTTCCGTGCTCGTCGGCGCGGGCGTTATCGGGCTCGTGTTGGGACTTGCGTTGCAGGACACCTTGAGCAATGTATTCAGCGGCATCAGTCTCATCGCCGACACACCGTTTCGCACAGGCGATTTGATTACGCTGCCGGAAAACAAAATTTATCGCGTGGAAAAAATCGGACTGCGCTCGACCATTCTCTATTCGTTTGATGAACACACCACTACGTATATCCCGAACCGCGCGCTGACCGAAGGACCCATCGAAAATATTACCAAGCCCACCGTCGAGCTGCGCCTCTCGCTGGTCGTCGGCGTAGCATACGCGTCCGATTTGCCGCGCGTGGAACACATCCTGCGCGAGGTGGCGTGGGCGCATCCGAACGTCTTGGGCAGTGATTTGGCGCGCAAACGCGGCGCGGTGCGCGCGGAAATGGAACGTTTACGCGCGGCGGGGGAAACGAACGCGGCGGAACGCTTTCAGCGCGCGCTGGCAAAAATGGAACGCGAGCATGTGCTGTTTGAACGCGTGCGCGCATTCGACGAATTATTGCTTGAACTCGCGGACGCGATTCATCAACGCGAAGAACGCGGTTTGACCGGCGACGAAATTCGCGAATTGAATCTGCAATATCTCGCGCCGGGAAATGTGTTGATGCAAGAGATGAGTCATGCGTTGGACGAATGGCGCGCGCTGCCGGACCCGTGGGCGAACCTCGAAGAGCTCGATTCCGAAAATCAACGCTGGAAAATTCGCGGGGCACGTTTGGAACGGCGGTGGAATGGTTTGCGCGACAGTATTTTGAATCCGTCCGTCGAACAAACGCGGCGGCTCGATACGCAAGCCGAAACTTTGCAGACGTGGCTGCACGAAGAATTCAAGTTTCCGCCCGCCATTTGGAAAGACCCTTCCGTCAATTTTATCGGCTTTGGCAATTCGTCGGTGGACTTGAAATTATTGTATTTTGTAGACGACGGGCGGCTGGAACATTTCAAACGCCGCACGCGGTTGACGCGCGAATTGAGCTTTACCATTCATCGGCGGTTCCGCGAAGAGGGCATCGAAATTCCGTTTCCGCAAACCGATATTTGGTTCCGCAACGCGCTGGCAGACTCGACGCAAACAGAATAGGAGCGCGGTGAAAGAATATTCCACCTATTTGTTTGACGTGGGCGGCACGTTAATCACCTTTGACGAATGGCGGCGCGCACAGCATTATGCCGAACGCGCCGCGCGAGTCGGCGTGCACGCGTCACCCGACGACGTTTTCAAAATTTTGGAAACGTTGAATTACGAACTGCCTGAACGCTCGAAACATCTCAAGCTATCCCTGCTTCCGGCGCGGGAACAGCGCGCGTTTTGGTTAGATTTTTGGGCGGAGGGTTTTCGCCAAATCGGCGTGAGGGAAGAGGATGCGCGCGGTTTTGTCGCGGAATTGCTCGACACGGTGAACGGCGGAAATTTTCAAAAAGTGTTTGAGGATGTGGCGCCGTCATTGGAACAGCTGCAAGCGCGCGGCAAACGGCTCGGCATCATTTCCAATTTTTCCCCAAACTGCCAAACGCTGTTGCAAGCGTTAGGCATCGCGCATTTTTTCGATTTTTTCATCGTGTCCGGGATTCTCGGCATCGAAAAACCGGACCCGGAAATTTTTTATGCCGCTATCCGCGCCGCGCAGCAGCCCGTTGAAAAATTAGTCTACATCGGCGACAGCATTTACCACGATGTCGAAGGCGCGCGCGGCGCGGGCATGGACGGCATTCTCATTGACCGCGCGGACCGCTTTCCCAATTTTACCGGCACGCGGATTAAGGATTTGCGCGAGTTGTGAAATCCGCGACTTGCACTACAATTACCAACCTCAATCGCTCCCTTAACTGACAACGCATTCCAAATGCGTTGGAGGCATCATGTCATCGAGACCATCCCGCCAAGCGCAGCTGCGCGCGGAACAAGAAAAAAAGAAAAAACAACAACAGTATCTTTTGATAGCCGGGGGCGTCGTCGCCGCAATCGTCATTATCGCGGGCATTGCGATTCCGATGCTCCAGCCGCGCACGCCAACCAGCACCGGCGCGGCGCCCTGCTCGAATTTGCAGGTGGTGAACGACGAAGGACGCGGGCATCTCACGCCCGGCGAAACGCCGACCTACATCAGCAATCCGCCCACCTCCGGCACCCATAATCCCGTTTGGGCGCAAGCGGGCGTGTACGGCGACAACGTGGACATTACGCAGTTGGTCCACAGCATGGAGCACGGTTATATCATTTTGTTTTATAACGGCATCTCGCAAAATGAAATTGACCAACTCGCCAGCATTCAACGTTCGGATTCGTACAAAATGATTGTGGCGCCGAACCCGAATATGCCGTACAAAGTGGCAATCGCCGCGTGGGACCATTTACAAACGTGCGACGGCGTGAACGAACAGGCGATTCGCAGTTTCACTGCCCAATTCCGCAATCAAGGTCCCGAGCAAGCGCCCTGATGGGACAAAACGTTCGCAACGCTCCTTGCATAATTGTTGGCAAGTTCAGCGAATGCTTTGCCCTTGGCGTCGTAGCAAAAAAAAGCGCGGTCGCTTTGACCGCGCTTTTTTTCAGAACGGCAGGCAGCTCGGCGCTGCCGCGCCCGTCATAATCCCGCGAATTCCCAAGCCCATTACGAAAAATGACATGACCGCGTAAATGAGCATTTCGCGTTTTGTTTGCGCGCCGCGCGTGTAAACATACACCGCCGCCCACGCGATGGGAATCACAATGCCGTACAACAAGTGCAGACCGTCCATCGGAAAACGTCCCGTGAGAACGAGCACAACGCCGATGACGGCTTGCGCGAGAATCAAGATTTCGCCGATGATGAGCGCGCCAAAATAACTGCCCGTTACGCCGAGTCCGCGCAGAAACGCCAGCACGCCCCACGCGCCGAGCGCGAACGCAAAAAAGATAACCGCCAGCCCGACGCGACAATGCAAATCAGTGAGTATCATGTTGACCTCATTAGAATTTGAATCCTTTGTAGTTTGGAAACCATCCAAAAACGTTTTTCCAACGGCAAGCATTTCCACTTTTGACGCTTGTACGCGCGTGCCGTCCGGCTTGGGGTTTTTGGATGGCTTTTAGTATAATCCGTTTCGCTCGCTTCCAGAATTGTGACGCCGCGCGTTGCACCCGCAGATACAGAGACCGCTTTGAGTAACCAACCACATTTTGTCCGTTCGCTCGTCCTCCTTGCCGTTTCCGCACTGATTCTCGTCATCGTGATTCAATTCGCGCCCGCCGCGCACGCGCCGACGGATGACAAGGGCGCGCTGAGCACGCGCGTTGCCGCCGCCACCGCGCCCCCGCCCACACCAGCGGCAATCGTGCGCGCCATCGCAACCACACAGTCCGCCGCGCCCGCAACCACCTTTTTCTTTGCCGCCGACCGCGAGGGCTATCAAGAGTTGTACGCCGCCACGCGGGAAACCATCTCGGATGCCAAAAATTGGCGACAATTGACAAACGGGTATTCGCCCGCGCGCGCGCCCGCGTTATCGCGCGATGGCACGCGTCTCGCGTTCCAGTCGCGCCGTGACGGCAATTGGGAAATTTATGTGTTGGATTTGAACAGCGGAAAAATTTCGCGCGTGACGAATGATTTAGCGTATGATGGCTCACCCACTTGGTCGCCCGACGGCAAGGAAATCGCGTTTGAATCCTATCGCGGCAGTGATTTGGACATTTGGAAAATGAACGCGGATGGCAGCGCGCCGGTGAACCTCACGCCCGATAGCAAGCAGTACGATTACGCGCCCGCGTGGTCGCCCGACGGCAAAACGATTATTTTTACCAGTTGGGCAACCGAACACAAACAATTGTTTGCCATGTCGCCCGATGGTTCGAATCTGCGGAATCTTTCCGACAATCGTTTTCACGACGAACACGCCGCGTGGTCGCCCGATGGCAAACAGCTCGCGTTCGTTTCCAATCGCGAGGGTTGTCAAGAACAAGTGGACGCGACGCTCGAACAGCCCCCGCTGCAAGGAAGTGTCGCCAGCGGCAATTGCCAACGGCGCGGCATTTATGTTGCGGATTTTGAAAACACGCGTTTGAGCAGTCCCAAACAAGTTTCGTTTTTTGGACGCGAGAGCGCGCCCGTGTGGTCGCCCGACGGAAACGAAATCGCGTTCGTTTCGCCGCGCCCCACACGCAATCCGTTGTTTGTCGCAGCGCGCGACGGCGCGGGCTTGGCACACGTGTTGAATAACGACGTGGTGTGGATTTCTGCGGCAGTGTGGACGAACGAAAAAATTCCATCCTTTGCCGTCGCGCCGGTCACGAACAAACCATTGTATGTCGAGAAACCGATTCCGTCCGACCCGAAAGAGGGCAGCCAGTACGATTTTGTGGGCATGAAGGAAGTGTACCTCGCGCCCTCGTGGGGGATTTTTTCCAGCACCGTTTCGGAATCGTTTCGCGCGCTGCGCCAGCGCGTCCTCGCGGAAAGTGGCGTTGATTTTCTCGCGACGCTTTCGGACATGACGCGCTTGATTACCTCGCGCTGTGACAACACGTGCGACGATTTGTCATGGCACAAATCGGGGCGCGCGTTTGATTCGCTGTTGACCCTGCCGCGTAATGGCAAAGAAACAGTAGTGCTCGTGCGCGAAGATGTGAATGCCGAAGTGTACTGGCGCGTGTATTTGCGCGCGGCAAAGCAGGACGGCTCACAAGGGGAACCACTCACCGACGCGCCGTGGGACATTTCGGTGAACGCGCGCGCGAATCTGGCGCCCGGGCAAGGCGGTTTGGAAAAAGGTGTTGAGTACGGCTACTTTGTAGATTTCACCGAACTCGCGCGCCAGTACGGTTGGAACCGCATCTCGTCGCACGACGACGCGGATTTTGATTGGCGCAACAATCGCGAAGCGCTCGAATTTTGGCATTTTCAAAAAGAGGGCGGCTTGAATTGGTGGCAGGCAATGCAAGAGGTGTATCCGCCGCAGCAGTTGAGCAAAGCATTCGATTGGGATATCGTGGTGAACGATTGGGGCAAAGAACCCTCGCGCGCGTACTTGAAAGATTTTCCGCCGGACGCCAACGCGTGGAAGTGGTTTGCGCTAGTGCCGCGTTGAGAAAAGCAACGCGCGGGGTGAGGAATAACGCATGATGAATGAGGTCCAAACTCAAGCCGTGACGCGTTTATCGTGGGGGGCGATTGTTTTGTTGGTCGCGCTCGGCGCGTTCGTGTTGATTCCCGCGCCGCTCACGGATAAATTTTACGCGATTGGTTTTGGCATTTGTCCACAACGCGCGGGGCATTCGTATTTTTTGGGCGAAACGCTTTTGCCGGGCGAAGCCGCGTTGCGCGCCGCGCTGCCGTTCTTGAATTTCATCGCGCCGAGTCAGCCGACGAAACTGCCGGTCGAGGCGCGCATGTTCGGCATGTTCGCGGGATTTCTCTGCACGTGGCTTTATGCGTTTCTCATCGGACGCGGCAAAGCGGCATTGATGCCCAAACCGTTGATTTTGTTTACATACATTTCGTTTATTGCCATCATGGGTTTTGACGGCGTGAACGCGACGATACGCGATTTGCACGACGCGGGGCTGCCGATTCCGTATTTGTACGCGCCGCGTTTGGATTTGCGTTTCAGCACGGGTTGGCTGTGCGGAATCGCGATGGCGGGAATTATTTTGCCGGTGGTGAATTATTGCTTGTGGCGCGACGCGCAGCCGCGCGCGCTGTTTGAACGCGGACGCGAAATTTTGCCGCTGTTGGGAATCGGTCTGGGATTTTTGATATTGTTCACGCTCGGTTCGGGGCTGTACTATTATCCGCTCGCGGTGTTTGCACCGCTCGGCATCTTGGCAATTCTCGGCGCGCTCAATGTGGTGTTGGTGCTGACCTTGTGGAGACGCGAACGCGTCGCGGAGAATTGGCGCGCGGCATTGAATCCGGTGGCGCTCGCGCTGCTCCTATCGCTGTTAGAGTTGGGCGCGCTCTCGCTGCTGCGCTACGCGGCGTTTGGCTTTGGCGAAATTGGATAGGATTTTTCCAAAACGATTGACAGCCGCGCGCGGTTAGTGTAAGATGCGCGTATCCACAGATTTGCGCCAACGCGCTTGATTTTCTTATGCTCCGAACACTCGGCTTGATTCAAATTTTTGTCTTGCTCGTCGTCGCGACGTTGTTTATCATGACGTGGGATTTTGGGCGCCGCGTCGTAGAAAATATCCAGCTCGTGCAGGCGGTGCAAGCCGCCGATGCTGACCTTGCGCGCGTGGAACGCGAAAACGCGCTGCTGAAACAATTAAAAAAAGATGTGATTACCGACGCGTGGGTGGAACGGATGGCGCGCACTATGCTCCACTATACGCGCGAATGGGAAACCCTCTTTATTCCGATTCGCCGCGCGCCGCCGCCGCCCGCGCCCGCCCTCATAGTTGTCCCCGAACCGCCCACGCGCCCCTTTTGGCAAGAGTGGCTCGAAATCATTTTCGGACCGTCACAGTAGCGCCGAAGCATTTTCATTTGCCTTGAAATCGTGTCGCGTCCGTTCGGAAAATGCTTCGCCCTCGCACGACACGATGAAAATTCGTTCCCTCACCTGCTTTTTGAAATTGGACGAAACGCTCACCGACGCGTCACTTGACCGCGCCGCCGCGTTGAACGCGCACGCACGCCATGCGGCAGACCACGCGGATTACGTGTTGCAGACAACGCGCGTTGCCGCGCAACCGCTTGAAAAAATCTTGCGCGAAATTCCTGCGCGCGAGTTTGCGCGCGCGTGGGAAAAAATTTATCGGCGGCTCGGTTTCGATTACGGCGCGCTGTTGTTGTCGTCGGCGGAATTGTACGAGGACGCGCGCGCGTTGGTGCAAGAGACCGAAAGTTTGTTTGTCTCGCTCGCCATCGCGTCCAAACCACGCGGGATTGATTTCGACGCGATTCAAGCGACGGCAAAGACGATTCATGCGCTGGGGAAGGACCACGCGAACGGCTTGAGTAACTTTCGTTTCGCCGCGTCCGCGAACGTTCCTGCCGGCGTACCGTTTTTCCCCACCGCGTACGCAGACGACGACGCGCCATATTTCGCGTTTGCTACGCAAGCCGCCGACCTCGCGGTAGATGCTTTTACGAACGCACAAAATTTGAACCACGCGCAAACGCGTTTGGTCAACGCGTTGGAAACACACGGCGCGCGGTTGGACGAATGGGGCAAACAGTTGCAAGAAAAAAGCGGCGTGCGTTACGCGGGAATTGATTTTTCGCTCGCGCCGTATCCCGACGAAAACAATAGTCTCGCCACCGCGCTCGAACGGTTGACGGGTGCGCGGTTCGGCACGCGCGGCACCTTGTTCGCCGCGTCATTCGTCACCGACACACTGCGCCGCGCAAAATTCGCGCGCGCGGGTTTCAGTACGTTGATGCTGCCAATGCTCGAAGATTGGACGATGGCGCGGCGTTCGCACGAAAATTTATATTCGCTCGATTCGCTGTTGTTATATTCGACGGTGTGCGGGACAGGACTCGACACGATTCCTCTCGCGGGCGATACAAGCGAACACGAAATCGCCGCGCTCTTGCTCGACCTCGCCGCGCTCGCGGTAAAATTGGATAAACCATTAACGGCGCGTCTTGTTCCTGTTCCCAACCTTCGCGCGGATGAAATCACACAATTCAATTTTGAATATTTTGCGAACGCACGCGCATTTGGGATTAACGCGGATGCAGGGATGAACATGTTGGAGAAGAGATAAGATTTTGTAGTGACGAATTCATTCGTCCCGCGCAATCAACCAATGAATTGGTTCCTACAATGTGATGGACTCGATGCCTTGCATCGAGTTTTTTTTCGGGTGTACATAGCGAACGTATGCTACAATTGAGAAAATTTTTGCGATAGGCAATTTGCGATACGCGATGAGCCACCTGCAATGGAGCAGTATGAGCGACAAAACATTTCTATTACTCGGCGGCGCGGGACTCGTGGGTCTCCAAGTGGCGCGCGCGATTGCGCGCGAAATGGACGCCGAAAAAATTGTTATCGCCTCGTTGTACCAACGTGAAGTACGCGAGGCGATTGCGCTTTTGAAAAAAGAGTGCGCGGAAATTGAATGGGTTGGCGTGTGGGGCGATGGTCTCTTGCGGAGCGATTTCATTCACATTCGCCGCAAAGATTTGTTGGAATCACCCGAACGCCGCGCGGCGTTGTTTCAAGATTTGTTTGGCGACATTGAAGGCGCGTATGCGCGTTCGCGTTTGGTGCAGTTGATACGCGAACACAAGCCGAACGTGATTGTGGACAGTATCAATACGGCGACAGCCATCAGTTATCAAGATGTGTACACCGCGTCGGTGATTGCGAAAAAAAATATGGACGCGTTGTTTGGAGAGATTGAGGCGTTGACGCGTCTCATCCACCCCTCACCCCAACCCTCTCCCATCATCGGAGAGGGAGTCAGCGCTCATTCCCCTCGCCCGATGGGAGAGGGGGCAGGGGTGAGGGAGGCATATTCGCGCGAGCAAACGGAACATTTCACGGAACAAATTCGCGCGCATGTCGAACGCATCGCGCAATTACGCAAACCCGCGCAAAAGGCGTTCGAGTCGCTCGTCATTTCGCAAGGGACGCCGCAATTGATTCGGCATATTGTTTTACTGCTGCGCGCGATGGATGAGGTCGGCACGCGGTTGTATTTGAAAATTGGAACGACAGGCACGGGCGGGATGGGACTGAACATTCCGTACACGCACGGCGAAGATAAACCGAGCGCGAAACTCATGTCGAAAACGGCAGTCGGTTTCGCGCACACGGGACTGATGTTTCTCATGGCGCGCACGCCCGATGCACCGATTGTCAAGGAAATCAAACCGGCGGCGATGATTGGCTATGCGGATATTAACGTGCGCGCGATTCACGAACGCGGCAAACCAGTGCTGCGTTACGCGCCCAAGACCGAAAAACTGAACGGCGGTTTGACGCTGCGCGAAAACGCGGACGCATACGCGGAACGCGGCAAGTTGGAAACCGTCATTATTGATACGGGCGAAAATGGTTTGTTTGCCAAAGGCGAGTTTGAAGCGATTACGGCAATGAACCAGATGGAATTTGTGACGCCCGAAGAAATCGCGAGCAAAGTGGTTTTGGAAATTATGGGCGTGAATACGGGGAATGAAGTTTTGTCCGCGCTCGACAGCGCCGTGTTGAATCCGAGTTATCGCGCCGGCACGCTGCGCCGTGTGGCATTGGAGGATTTGGCGCGCTTCGAAGATGAAACAAGTATCCCGTCCATCGCGTTGGGACAACTCGGTCCGCCCGAACTTTCCAAATTGTTGTTTGAAGCGTTTCTCTTGCGCCAACGGTATCACACGCTCGAACGCGTGTTGAATCAACGCCCGAAAAAAATCGCGGACGCGTTGTATGCGTGGTTGAAAAAAAATAAAGAGATTATCGAAATGATAATTTCGGTCGGTGTGCCGATTCTCGCGCCCGATGGCGTGACCATTTTGCGCGGTCCGACCATTCACATTCCTGAACGCGCGGACACGAATCGCGTAGAGGTTTCGCCGGAAAACATTGATGCGTGGGCGAAAAAAGGATGGGTGGATTTGCGCGCGGAAAATTTTGTCACGTGGCGCGAACGCTTTGAAAAAATGGAACGCGCGCGCAAAGGATTACGCGGGCGCGGTTCATCTGCCGTCACCACCGAAGCGTACTTGTACGCGGAAATCCGCATCGGCGAAGTGGTGGCGTGGGTGTTTAATAATGAAGTTGAGGGTTATCGGATAAAGTAGCAGGTAGTAGGTAGCAGGGTTTGTCCTTACTACCTACTACTTGCTACCTGCTACTTGCAATGAAAATAGACGTTGCCACTCTCGTTCCCAATCTCCGCGAGATGCCAGAACTCGCGCGCGCCGTTGACGAAATCGGTTTCGATTGTTTGTGGACGAGTGAAACACAGCACGACCCGTTTTTGCCTTTGGCAATCGCGGCGGAACATACGGAAAAAATTGAATTAGGTACGGCGATTGCCGTTGCGTTTCCGCGCAGCCCGACCGTGCTCGCACAAATCGCGTGGGATTTACAAAACGCGTCGAAGGGGCGATTTATTTTGGGACTCGGCACGCAAGTGAAACCACACATCGAACGGCGTTTCGCAACGGTGTGGGAACATCCCGCCGCGAAATTGCGCGAAATGATTTTGGCGATGCGCGCGGTGTGGGACGCGTGGCAAGGCGACGGGCGCATCAACTTTCGCGGCGAGTTTTACAAAATTACATTGATGACGCCGTTCTTTAATCCCGGTCCGATTGAACATCCCAACATTCCGATTTATATCGCGGGCGTGAATGAAAAATTGTGCCAGGTCGCGGGCGAATTGTGTCAGGGTTTTCACGTGCATCCTTTTCACACGCCGAAATATGTGCGCGAACAAATTTTGCCCAACATCGAAATCGGTCTGCAGAAAACAAATCGCACGCGCGGAGAGATTCAATTGTCGTCCGCGATTTTTGTCGCGACGGACGACGGGGAAAAGGAAATGGTGCGCGCACAAATTTCATTCTACGCGTCCAC
>JAKOPZ010000336.1 GCA_029778615.1 Chloroflexota bacterium
ACATTGTCCATTTCCGTAATCGTGCGGCGCTGGTCATGCACAAATCTGTCGCCGACGTTCAGTTCCTCAAAATATCTTCCGTGTGTCATTCTCGCAGAAAAGTAGTCAGTATTCAGTAATCAGTAGTCAGATAAAGACACGTAACTGATTACTGGATACTGATTACTGATTACTCTCAACCTGTCCTAAAATTTGTTCGCGCTCGACACTCTGCCCTTGCGTCACCAAAATTTTCGACACAACTCCATCTTGCGGCGCGCTCACTTTTAACTCCATCTTCATCGCTTCCAAAATTACAAGCGGTTGTCCTTCCGTCACAACATCGCCTTCGTTAACCAAAACGCCGCGCACCTGTCCCGGCATCGGCGCGACGACAATGCCCGAACCTGTTCCCTCGCGCGCGCCGTGTGAATGTCCGCGCTGTGTTCGCGCGTCCGCGCGCTCCAAAACAAACGTCGCGCCGTCCACATGCACCCAACGTTTTTTGCCATCACTCATCACGCGCGCCGTGAAAACTTTCCCATTGTGCGAAAACGTAAGGCGCGGCGGCGCAAACGAAATCACTTGCACCGGCGCGTGTTCGCCATTGATTTCAATTTCAAAATCATCGCCCGCGCGGTCAATGTCGAGTGTAAGCGTTTGCGCATTGTGTGTATAAACGAATTTCATGCTTGTTGTCGGCGCGCGGTCAACGGATGCAAAGCGGATAAGCGGATGTCCGCGCGCTTTTATCCGCTTATCCGCTTTCGCTATCCGCTGGCAGCTCCTCCGCCCACCCGAAACGCGCCATTCGTCCGCCAAGGACTATACGGGTCATTCGCACTTGATACCGGAACATCTGACACCTTTTTCTCCAGCAGCTCTACCACCGCAGCCGCAATCAACGCAGTCTCCAATCTCCAATCTCTAGTCTCCAATCTCCAATCCCCAGTCTCCAGTCTCCAATCTCCAGTCTCTAATCTCCAATCTCCAATCTCCTCCACAAACCGCGTCGTCGCCTTTCCTTCGCGAAACGTTTCATGTTCCAACACCGCTTGCAAAAATTCCACATTTGTCGTCACGCCCAGCAACACAAATTCGCGCAGCGCGTTTTGCATTTTCGCAATCGCCGCATCGCGCGTTTCCGCGTGCGCAATCAATTTAACCAGCAGCGGGTCATAGAACGCGCTCGCTTCGTCGCCCGTTGCAATTCCCGAATCCGCGCGCACACTGGGCATATTTGGTAACTCCAAATCCAACACGCGCCCCGTCGAAGGCAAAAAATTATTCGACGGGTCTTCGGCATAAATGCGACATTCAATCGCGTGTCCGCGCTGATGGGCGGAGACTGGAGACTGGAGACTGATTACTGATGACTGATTACCGCTCACTGGTAACGGCTCACTGTTCACTGCTAACTCTTCACCGTTCGCAATCCGAATTTGCCATTGCACAATATCCAGTCCCGTCGTCAATTCCGTAATCGGATGTTCGACCTGCAAACGCGTGTTCATTTCCAAAAAATAAAATTCGCGCGTATCGGGGTCAACAATAAATTCAATCGTTCCCGCGTTCTCGTAATTCATCGCGCGCGCGGCGGCGACTGCCGCGTTCCCCATTCGTTCGCGTAAATCCTCATCCAACAATGGCGACGGCGTCTCTTCAATAATTTTCTGATGCCGCCGTTGAATCGAACATTCGCGTTCAAACAAATGAATCGTGTTGCCAAATTTGTCCGCGAGTATTTGAAATTCAATATGCCGCGCGTTCGCGACATATTTTTCCAAAATCACGCGTGCATCACCGAACGCGTTCAGTGCTTCGCGTCGCGCGCTTGCTAACGCTTCCAAGAAATCGTGCGCGTCATTCACCACACGCATCGCTTTCCCGCCGCCGCCCGCCGCCGCCTTAATCAAAACAGGAAAGCCGATTTTACGCGCGGCATTTTCCAATGATGCATCATCATCCGCGTCTTGAAATCCCGGCACAACAGGCACGCCGTTCGCAATCATTCGCGTCCGCGCTTCTGCCTTGTCGCCCATCGCGCGAATCGAAAAAGGCGACGGTCCGATAAACACAAGTCCCGCATCATTCACAGCTTGCGCGAACTCGGCATTTTCCGCGAGAAAGCCGTACCCCGGATGAACCGCATCCGCGTTCGTTTTTTTCGCCGCGTCAATAATTTTTTCAATGTTCAAATACGATTCGCGCGGTGACGACGCGCCAATGTGAATTGCTTCATCCGCAACGCGCACATGCAATGCCGCGCGGTCCGCGTCGGAATAGACCGCGACGGTGGCGATATTCATCTCACGGCACGCCCGCATAATGCGTACCGCGATTTCGCCGCGATTGGCGATCAATATTTTCTTGACCATGTTGAATACTTGTTGGGTCAGATTGCGGCAAGCGGATTGGAAACCGGATAAGCGGATACGAGCGTACTATCCGCTTATCCGCTCTTTATCCGCTGGCAGTCTCCTCGCTCAATGCCAATTCAATCGCTTGCTCCAACGTCAGCGCGCGACCTTCTGTCCATGCCTTTTCAAAATTGTACTCCCCTACTTGGGCGCGCAAAGTAGCAAGAGTTTTTTCATATTCGGGGCGGTCAACTGGATCCATGACGGATTGAATCTCCTCGCGTAATGCTTCAGCGCTACCAGAGAGCTGGATTGCGCGGAGATGCCTATTATTGCAATACGCGATTGCGGCAAAATGTTCAAGACACCATGCTATTCCACCTCGATCTCCAATTTCAGCGCGCGTAGAAAGACTGTCACGCAAGTACAAAGTTGCACGCTCCCAGTTTTCTTGTCGCATTTCAATCCAGGCAAGGCTTCCAAAGGAAACGCCAATTCCCCATTTGTCATCTTGCGCTCTTCTCACTGAAAGACTTTCCTCAAGTATGTCTCGAGCGTGAGCATAATCACCTTTACGTGTCGCGATTTCTCCTAAACCCGAAAGCGTTAACGCAATTCCGTATTGATTGGCGACTTGTCGATAGACCGAGAGACCTTCCTCGAAATATTTTTTGGCGAGCTCATAATTCCCAGGTCGGATTTCCACCCATGCCAGGTGGATTAGAGCAAGCGCAACCCCGTTCAGATCGTTCAATTCTCTGCGCAATCTCAATCGCTCGGTTATCAAATCGCGTGCGAGTTGATAATTACCGTTCTCTGTTGCTACATTTGCAAGAGGTTCCAGAGCATCGGCAATTCCAGCCCTGTCACCTAACGCTTTGAAAATCTCAAGACTCTGCGAGGCGAACAACCGCGTCACTCCATAATCCGTCTGGCGGTAAGCGAGGTACGCTGCATGAAAAAGAGCGCGAGCGTGATCAACCGTTGGTGCTTGCATTTTCAGACTCGCAAGTGCCTCCGTGATGCGTTCGCGCCCCTCGCTTACATAGCCACGAAATAGCCAAAACGGTGCTAACAAATTTGCCAAGCGAGTAACATGGAATGTTCCATCTTTGTTTTTCACGCTCCATTGAAACGCGGCGCGCAAATTATCAAGTTCGCTTTCGAAAGAATTCATTACTTCACCGATTGTCTTTCTCGAATGTGCCAGTTCAGCAAAGCCGACGAAATATTCCAGATGCTCTGTCCGAAGCGCCTCTACTTCGCCATGCTCCCGCAATTTCTCGAACGCGTATTCGCGAATCGTCTCCAACATCCGATACCGCGTTTCATCCCCACGCGCTTCTGTCATCACCAACGATTTATTCACCAATTGCGCGAGTAATTCCAAAACATCGAACGCGTCAATTCCATCGCCCGCGCACACCTGCTCAGCCGCCTCAAACGTCCACCCCCCCGCAAACACCGCCAAGCGTCGAAACAATACGCGTTCCGGTTCCGACAACAAACTGTAACTCCATTCAATCGCCGCGCGCAAGGTTTGTTGACGCGGCATGACGGTGCGACTACCGCCTGTGAGCAAACGAAGACGGTCATCCAAGCGCGCCGCGATTTGTTCGGGCGAAAAAAGTTTGATGCGCGCGGCGGCGAGTTCGAGCGCGAGCGGTATTCCATCGAGCCGAAAACAAATTTGCGCGACGGCGGGCGCATTCGCGTTTGTGACTTGAAAGTTTGGCTGCACGGCAGTTGCGCGTTCGATAAATAATTTCACCGCGTCGAATTGCGATAGCGTTTCGAGCGAGGGCAAATGTTTTGGGTCAGGCAGCGCGAGTGATGGCACTTGATACGTCACTTCGCCTGCAACGCCTAATCCTTCGCGACTCGACGCCAGAATTTTCAAATCGGGACAATGTGTCAATAGATGATGCGCCAAACGCGCGCACGCTTCGATGAGATGTTCGCAATTGTCCAAAATCAACAATAAATTTTTCGCGCGCAAAAAATCGGTGAGCGCATCGAGCGGCGCACGTCCCGCCTCCTCGCGCAATTCCAACGCACTCATCACTGCGTTCGGTACGAGCGATGCGTCCGCAATCGGCGCGAGTTCCACAAACCATGTACCTTTTTCAAATTCATCAATTAGATCGGCGGCGACTTGAAGCGACAAGCGTGTTTTTCCCGAACCGCCCGCGCCGGTTAACGTGAGCAAACGCGCGCGGTGCAATAACTCTCTGACTTCTTGAATTTCCTTTTCGCGCCCAACAAAACTCGTCAACTGAATCGGCAAATTGTTTGGCAGCGCGTCGAGCGTTTTGAGTGGTGGAAACTCTTGGGGCAAATCACTTGCGAGAATTTGGAAAATTTGTTGGGGCTGTACCAAATCTTTCAAGCGATGCGCGCCCATATCGCGGAACGCGGTGTTTGGCGGCAACTGTTCGCGCACCAACGCGGCGGTTGGCTCGGACAGCAAAATTTGTCCGCCATGTCCTGCACCCAACAACCGCGCCGCACGCGACAGCGTATAACCCGAAACAAATTCGCCCGAAGTGAATTCGCCCGCGCGCACTTCTGCCGCGCCTGTGTGCAGTGCCATGCGCACGCGAATCGCACCCGTTTCGCCCCACGCGAAATCGCGCAGCGCGCGCTGCGCGTGCAACGCCGCGTCGAGTCCATCGAACGCGGTGGCGAACGCCGCGCAAAACGCATCGCCGATGATTTGGAAAACGTAACCGTTGTGCGCTTCAAGCGCGCGCTGCAAAATTTCGTGATGGCGCGCGAGCGCGTTGGGCATCGCGTTCGGAAATTGCTGCCACAATTTCGTGCTGCCTTCGATGTCAGTAAAGAGAAAAGTGACGGTGCCTGAAGGCAGGGATTGGGAATTGGAGGGCACGGGATTAGGATTCATCGCGAATTCTCGGATTGGCGCGCGTTTCAGAGCGAAAAGAATTGTTTGCCGCGAGTAAAGAGCTCGAACAAGTTTGTCTCTGGTTGTTCTTGGCTGCAATCGTCAACGTGGAATGTTATCTCAATAGCCCGCAAACGCCAATGCCTGTTCCAGCGGCGCCGCTTGCCCCACGCGCCACGCGTTCTGAAAATCTGATGCGTCCAATTGCTCACGTAATATGGCGAGAGTACGATTGTATTCGACAGCATCAATCTCTAGCAAAAAGATGCGATGCGCGGATTGTGGATGCGCGGCGACGAATCCTAACACACGCGCCGCTTGTTTGAAATATCCCTGCGCGCGCAACAATTCCGCCATACCCGCGAGCGGACTGGTAAGGTATGCCTGTTCTTGTTGCGTGCGATACGATTTGATGCTCTCGGCAAACAAATCGCGCGCGCGCGAAAATTCTTGCAAGTGAACGTACACATAGCCGAGCCGATAGGCCGTCCACGCGATAAACGCTTGGTCCCCCAACGCACGCGACAATGCAAGCGATTCTTGATACAACTCTTGCGCGTCTTGAAATTTTCCCTGCATACTCAACATGTCCGCCATGTTGTGCGACGAAATCGCAATCCGCAAACGCGCGCCGTCCGTCTTGTGCCACTTGGACGATTCCAAATGATATTGATAGCCCGAAACATAATCACTTTGTTTGGCAGCCCAATAGCCCAAGTTCATGTATGCCGTGCCGAGAATGTTTGTGTCCGCGTTCGCAATCCCAATCGCAACCGCTTCGTCATGCAGTATTTTCGCCGTTGCAAAATCGCCGCGCGCATTTTCCAACGCGCGCGCCCAATAGGACAGCGACCATGCCAGAATCAACGGGTCCGCCGACGCGCGCAACATTGCATTGTACTGCTCATACAGCGCACACACGCGTTCATCTTCGCCCAACTGCACGAGCGAATACGCGAGCCAAAACAGCGTTTCGACAAAACGACGCGGTTCATCAAGCGACTGCCACAACTCTATGCTTGCTTCGAGCCGCGCGCGCGATTCGTCATTGTAACCAAGATTGCCTGAAACAATTCCCGCCGCGTTGAATGCGCGCGCGTGCGCAAATTCTGACGCGGCATGTTCATCCGTCGCGAGCGCGCGCAAACACCACGCGTGTCCTTCGTTGAG
>JAKOPZ010000337.1 GCA_029778615.1 Chloroflexota bacterium
CCCGAATGGATTGAAACGCCGCGCGTGTTTTTGGATTCGCCGTGGGAATTGAACGAAACACAAGCGCGTGATTTGATGTGGCTGCTGCTCGATACGATGCGTTACGACCACGCCGTAGAATTGCGCGCGGAAGAAGGCGTATCGGTGGGTTGGGACGATTTGGGCGAACACATTGCGCCGCGCGAATTTGTCATCGGCGCGCCGAACAAACGCAAACACGTCAAGAGTTGGGACGGCAAACACGGCAGACGCGCGAAATTTCTCGCCAAACTTTTGGAGCGCAAAGGGTTTGGCGCGGACGCGGCAGCGCGCTACGCGCAGGACGCGCTGCGCGAAATGTGGAGCGCGATTGTGCGCCATGACCACGACGCGCCGAGTGAAACGGAACAACTCTGGTTGACGATTCGCGATGGACGCCGCTTGAATCCCAATTGGTATCGCGTGATTGCGGTGACGAATGAAACAGTGTATCGCTGCGATACGTGCAACCGTTTGCAAAGCGTTTCGGTTCAAGAAGTTTGTCCGCGCCGCAACTGCAATGGCAAACTCGTGCCCATTCTGGCAGCCGAACTCGAACCGAATCATTATCGCGCGTTGTATCAGGATACATTGCCCGGCGCGCTGCGCGTCGAAGAGCACACCGCGCAATTGGAAAATGATAAAGCGCGTGCGTTCCAACGCGAATTTCGCGACGGCAAAATTCAGGTCTTGAGTTGTTCGACGACGTTCGAACTCGGTGTGGACTTGGGAACGCTCGATACGATTTTTTTGCGGAATGTGCCGCCCGAATCGTTCAACTATGTGCAACGCGTCGGACGCGCGGGACGACGACGCGGCTTTCCCGGATTCGCGCTCACGTACTGCCGCCGCAGCCCGCACGATTTGTATCATTTCGCCGAACCGCAGCGGATGATGAGCGGCAAAGTGAATCCGCCGGTCCTGTCCATTCAAAACGAAAAAATTGTTGCGCGTCATCTCACCGCCGTCGCGTTGGCAGCATTTTTTCGCGCGCAACCGGAACGCTTTGTTTCGGTTCGCGATTTTATCGGCGATTGGAACGCGCCGCGCGCGGTGAGCGATGTCAAGAATTTTCTCGTCAACGAACGCGCGCGTTTGGAAACCTCGCTGCGCGCCATCGTTCCAATTCCACTGCACGCGCGCATGGGCTTGGAAGATGGAACATGGGTCGAACGCGTCGCGGGAACGCGGCAAGGGCTGGCAAGCGAGGAACCGAGTCGGCTTGTTTCCGCCGTACAAGAAATTGTGAGCGACTATGAGAATGTCGCGCGCGTCGAAAAGGATTCTATCGCACAGCGCGATTATCGAACTGCCGAATGGGCGCGCAAGCGCGCGGACACCATCGCCGGACAGGACGCGCTCGGATTTTTGTCGCGCAAAGTCGTGATTCCCAAATATGGTTTTCCGGTGGATGTGGTGGAATTGGAAGCAGCGTACGCGCAGCAAAGCGGCGCGTCGTACTCCGTCGAACTCCAGCGCGATTTAGCCATCGCCATTTCAGAATTTGCGCCGACGAGTGAATTGGTCGCCAACAAAAAATTATGGAAATCGTACGCGCTCAAGCGTGTCGCAGAAAAAGAATGGGAGCGTCGTTATTACAAACGCTGCGCGAAACACAGCGTCTATCTGGAATGGAGCGAAGGCGAACCCGAACCGCCAATGCCGTGCGGAGACCGCGCTATCAAGCAGCAGTACATCATTCCATCGTTCGGCTTTACGACAAATCGCGAACCGGCGAAAACGCCGAGCAGTCGTCCGCAGCGCGTTTTTACCACGCGTCCCTATTTCACGCGCGCGCTCGTCGCTGACCCGGGCGTTTTGCATTTTCCCGCGCCCGCGCTTTCACTCTATCGCGCCTCGCCGGGCTTGATGACGGTGTTGTGTGAAGGACGGCGCGGCAGCGGCTTTTATATTTGTCCGGAATGTGGCGCGGGATTTCGCAGCGCGGAAAAAAATCACAAAACGGCATTTGGACAAGCGTGTCGCGGGATTCTGAAACGCGTGTCACTCGGTCACAGTTTTATCACCGACATTTTGCGCTTGCAGTTTCACCGCGACCCGCCGGTCGGCGCAGACCCCATTTGGTTTGCTTACAGTTTGGCGTATGCGCTTGTCGAGGGCGCGGCAGAAACTTTGGATGTGCCTTCCACAGACTTGAACGTGACCGTCGCGCATAACGCGGGGATGCGCATTCTGCCGATTGTGTTGTATGACAATGTGCCCGGCGGCGCGGGTTTGGTTTCGCGGCTGGAGGATGAAACGATTCTGCGCGCAACGCTGAACACGGCGCGCGCACGCGTGAGCGGCAATTGCGGCTGCGGTCAAGAAACGAGCTGCTATGGCTGTTTGCGCAGCTATCGCAATCAATTCGCGCATCAGTATCTCCAACGCGGTCCCGTTCTCGAGTATTTGGAAACGCTGCTTGGTGCGTGGCGCTAAAGGACTTTATCCACTCTTTCACCGGCAC
>JAKOPZ010000338.1 GCA_029778615.1 Chloroflexota bacterium
CAACGGACGCGTGCGCGCTCGGCGTGGAAATTGTCGCGAGCCGCATCGCGGATTGGAAAATCAAACTCGCCGACACGATTGCGGACAACGCGTCGTACGGCGGTTTCACGCTCGGCGCGTGGGATGAAAAATTATTGCGCCGCGATTTGGGCGCACTGGCAATGACGATTACGCACAACGGCGCGCTCGCGGCGGAAGGCGCCGGCGCGGCAGCATTGGGACATCCCGCAAAATCCGTCGCGTGGCTTGCGAACAAATTGCTCGAATTCGGCGTTGCGCTCGAGCCCGGCGATATTGTCATTTCGGGCGGCATTACCAAAATGCTTCCCGTGAAAGCGGGTGATGAATTTGTTTTTACGCTCACCTCACAACCGTCGCTCGTCGTGAGATTTGTTTGATTCGTCATTCATCGTTAGTTGTTAGTCTTTAGTCAATAGTCAATCGTCGAGAGTCTTTCGCACTGTTCATTGTGCGCTCTCTATTGTGCATTGTGCATTGTGCATTGTTCATCGTGCATTCTCCATTGACCCATGTCCTTTAATTATTCCCTCCAAATCATTGCCGCCGAAGACCCGTATCCGACGTACAAATGGATGCGCGACCATGAGCCCGCGCATTTTTCCGAAACGGAGAATGTCTGGGTGTTGACGCGCTATGCGGACTGCTTTAACGCGTTCAAAGACCACAAAACGTGGTCGTCGGAACGACGCGGCAATTTATTGAATGACATTCCCGAACGCATCGGCAAAACGCTCGGCAGCAGCGACCCGCCAAAACATACATTCGCGCGCGGGCTCGTCAACAAAGCATTCACGCCAAAAACCGTCGCGGGACTTGCTCCAAAAGTTCGGACGTTGGCGCAAGAATTGAGTCAGCGCGCGCGCGAACAAGGGATGGTTGAATTCGTCAACGATATTTCTGCGCCGTTCAACGCGTTCATTCTCGGCGCGATGTTTGGCGTGCCCGACCAAGAATTTATTCATCTTCGTCATTGGCTCGACGATTTTTTTCAACGCGAAAAACCAACGGCGGGACAAGAGCCG
>JAKOPZ010000339.1 GCA_029778615.1 Chloroflexota bacterium
AGTCGCCGTTAGGGTGACATTGCCGGTCAAGTAGATGGTGTCGGCGCCGCTGCCCGCCGCACAATCAGGAAAGGTGGCGGCGTCGTCATTGGCGTTCGTAATTGCTTCATCCAGCGTGCAAGCGCCGCCGACGGTGATATTGGCGGCATGAACCACCGGTGCGCTGCTCAGCGCGAGCAGCATGGCGACACCGACGAGCGAAGTCGCCAGCGCGCGCTGCAAGGCGCGGCGTTGGCGGCGCGGCAGTGCGGCGAGCTGCGCGTAAAAATAGGCGAGGCGTTTCAACACACGCTGCCATTGTTCGAGCAGCAATTGAAACAGAAAAGGATTGACGCGGGCGCGCTCAAGCGCTTGTTGCGGCGCGTCGAGGGATGAATAGTTGTCGGTAGAATCTGGGTGAGACATGTTCTGCTCCTTGCGCGATTCGCGCGAGTATTGAATTGACAAAAAGTGGCGTCATTTGCAATACGGAATTTGAAAAAAATGATGGAGCGGGCGGATACGATTGCGCGCACAGTTCTCGTGAGGCGTCACCCATGCGCTTCAAAATTGTTTCGCGCTAACTCTGTTTTGTTGCTGGTGCGCTCACTCCACCGTTTTTGATTCCCTCCTTTCTGTTGACACATCTTTTAACGCTTCATCCGGAACCACATACGACGTTTTCAAACGTTCGTCCGTCCATTCCAACATTTCGGGAAAACGCGCGGGCAAAATCTGCACCGCAAAAATTTCCTGCACGCCGCTTTCAAAACGCAAAAAGCCAAGCGTCTCGCCCGTGTTGATGTTCACGCACCACACACCGCACGTGCGTTCTTGTATGCGTTCGACGAGAGGAATTCCTGAAAAGACCGCGCTCTCGCGCACTTGGGATAACCCGATGAACGCGAGCGGACCGATGAACGAAATCCCGCGCGTGAATCCGGGCAATTGACATACGGTTTTCCACGTACGAGTTTCCAAATCTACCACCGCGAGCGAACCTTCGCCCGATTCGAGAATCCACAATTTGTTTTGATACCAACGCGGCGAATGGGGCATCGAGAGACCGCGTAATAAAATTTCATTCGTCGTCACATCCATCAACAATCCGCCGCTGCGTTTGTTTTCGCGCCAACCGCCCGGCGTATCGGTTTCGCCCAACGCGGTAACGTAACGCGGTTTGCCGTCCACTATCGCGAGTCCGTTGAGATGACATCGGTCTTGCGGCGCAAGCGCGGTAACGAACGGCGGACGCCAACGCGGATTGAAACTGTGGTCGGGGTCAATCGTGCAGAGCGTACAAAAACGCGTATTCACCAACCACAATTCACCATCACTCGCATAACCCAATTCGTGAATGTCAATGTCGCCCGTCACATGAATCTGACGCGGCAAATACGCGGCATCATGTTTGCCGACGGGTTCGAGTTTTGGCGCGACGGCAGGCAGATTGCGATATGTCCACACCGTATTTTGTCCGCCAATCGTCAAACGCGAATTGTCGGCGGCAATGCCCATCGGTTTGCCGAAATTACGAAAGTGCGTATTGATGACGCCGTTATCGTGACGCACCAAAATCACTTTGCCCGCTTGATATGTCGAGACGGCGAGCGAGATGCCGAGTTGATGCAGAATGTTCGGCAGCGTGTTGGTGAAAACGCTGGTGAGCGGAATGGTTTGTGGTTCGGCGGAGGGCTTGGGGTTCGCATCTTGATTTTTGCTGCTGCCGGGATTTGGATGTCCTGCTTGAGCGCGTTTGGGCATGACTCTGCTTTCAAAGAGAGGGTTTCGAGAAACGACGTGAACAGTCTCGTGTCATTATAACCATCCGCGACCGAATTTCAACCATCAATTTTTTCATTGCGCGCGGCGCGTCCAAGTTGACGCGTAGTTTTCCTTTTGCTAAAATTTTTGCGCCAAATAAATCCCCACCGGTGCTCTCGGGCAAACACAATCCACTCTCACTTTCGACACCATCGTCATACCGCAAATGGCATCAATGAAAATTGACGCCGTTTCGTGTTGTCCCGGAGAGCGCAAAGAGAGGTTGCCATGTACCGCGCGTTTTCCGGACGATTTTTTCTCACAGCACTTGTGCCCGCATTCTTGATTGCGCTGATATTATTTGTCACGCAAGCATCTGCCGATAACGGCACCACTCTTGCGCCTGATGTTCCAACGACTCTAAAATTCGGAGATGTTGCTGTTGGCGCGAGCAAGACCAAAGTCCTCACCTTTACCACCTACGGCGGAACTCTTTATGTTGACGAAATTTGGATTGAGGGGCTGAACGCTTCCGATTTCAAAATCGTCAAAGACAACATGACCGGCGGACCGTATGCGCCCGGCACTAAAATCACCGCCAAGATTCGTTTTTCGCCAAGTGCGGTCGGGAAGCGTCAAGCCACGTTCAGAGGGCGTTGTCATGCAGTGGACGGAGGCGCCTGCACCGGCGGTTCTGAGAATTTGGTGGGAAACGGCATTTCGACTACGCCCACCGCTACGCCAACCGTTACCGCCACCCCCACGCGCACGATGACGCCAACCCAAACGCTCACGCCAACCGTTACGCCCACGCCGACGGCATCGCCGACTTTGCGCGCAGGTTGCACCGCCAAGCCGCGCCGTATCATTTTGGAGAAACCGCAGGACGGAGAAACCGTAACGGTTCGCAAAGTGAAACTCGATTGGAAAAATGTGAACTGTGTGAGTTGGTACGAGGTCCAAGTCCGCGACGGCTCCAAGCACGGCAAAGTCGTTTCGGAAAAATATGATTTGGTCGTTTCCGAATTCAAAACGAAACGGCTCAACACAAATCACACGTACTATTGGCAAGTGAGCGCGTGCAACGCGCTGGGCTGTCGCAAATCCGATTGGCGCACCTTTATCGTCGAATAACTTGCATCACAAATGATGCGAGCGAAAAATCGTTACCGCCAATTTTTGCGCGCCCGGAGAGTCACGAGTGTCGAGAAAAATTGTGGAGGCATTCCGAAATGGAAATTAGACAAAGCGGTTCACAACCTTCTGCCAAAGGACCCGCCGAATGGTTCACCGGCACGGTACGCATTGACCCGCTGTTCGAAGCGCCCGCCCCCGCGCGCGTACGCGCCGCGAGCGTCACGTTTGAGCCCGGCGCGCGTACCGCGTGGCACACGCATCCGTTAGGACAAACTTTAATTGTTACAGCAGGCAGTGGTCTCGCGCAGCGCTGGGGCGGTCCGATTGAACAGATTCGCCCGGGCGACGTAATCTGGTTTCCACCGGGCGAAAAACATTGGCACGGAGCATCCCCGACAACCGCGCTGACGCACATCGCGATTCAGGAACATCTAGATGGCAAAACGGTTGAATGGTTGGAAAAGATGAGTGAGGAGGAATATCATGGCGGCTAAGTCGCCACCTTTTTCTTGTACTGCCAAGTGCGACAAAACCTCATGGCGATTATAATGCGTCAAAATGACGCTTAATCTCAAGCGAGACCGCAACAAAAACGTCCAACACGCAAGGAAAGGAAAAAGGCATGGCAAAGCTCGTGTTCGGAATGAACCAGTCCCTTGATGGGTACGTTGACCATACGGCGTTCGCGCCGAGCCCCGCGCTCTTTCGCCACTTTATCAAGGAGGCGCAGGGGCAAGCGGGCAGTGTGTACGGGCGCCAAATGTATGAGGTGATGCGCTACTGGGACGACGACCAGCCTGAATGGGATGCGGACGAACATGCCTTCGCGGCGGCGTGGCGGAACCAGCCGAAATGGGTCGTCTCGCGCTCGTTAAAGTCGGTCGGTCCCAACGCCAAGCTTATTGAGGACGATCTTGAGGACGCGATACGCGAGCTAAAGTCCGGGCGCGATGGGGAAATCGAAGTTGCTGGACCCGCGTTGGCGCACACCCTTACCAAACTGGGACTGATTGACGAGTATCGAATCTATCTGCATCCCGTCGTGCTTGGTCACGGCAAGCCATATTTCGCCGGACCCCGACCGCCACTCCGCCTTCTAGCGAACGATCGGATTGACGAAGATGTGATCAGGTTGATCTATGTTCCTGCTTAATCTCGCGAGTCTCCGGCAGAGAATTGCCGCTAAAGTTTGGTCCTTGACTAGCCCCAACTGCGGTCTAACAACATAACAGATGCAGCTGTTTTTTCTCTTCAATCAAAATTTTGTTATTCCGCCGGAACCGCTGCACTGTTTGCCACAGACAAATTCACTGGGTCGAGCCATTCCACATAACGCGGTTCCTGACCGCGCACCACTTTGTGGAACACTTCTTGCAAGTGTCGCGTAATCGGTCCCGATTCGCCCGCGCCAATGGTGCGGAAATCAATTTCGCGCAAGCCAATGACTTCTGCCGCCGTGCCGCACACAAACACTTCGTCGGCAACATACAACTGGTCACGCGAAATTGGCATTTCTATCACTTCGTACCCCAAATCGCGCGCAATCGTCACCAACGAATCGCGCGTGATGCCTTCAAGGACGGTGTTGAGATTGGGCGAATAAATTTTACCGCCGCGCACGAGAAACAAATTTTCGCCCGTACATTCCGCGACATTGCCGTACGGGTCGAGCATAATCGCTTCGTCAAAACCGAGCCGCATACTTTCCGTGCGCGCGAGGAATGAATTCGCGTAATTGCCCGAAATTTTTGCTTTCGTCATCATCACGTTGACGTGATGGCGAGTAAATGACGAAATGTTGGCGCGAATCCCTTTCGCCAATGCTTCGGGTCCCATGTATTGATTCCATTCCCACACCGCGATGCCGACGCCCACTTGCGCGTAATCCACGTTGAGATTGAATCCGCCCGACGAAAGATAAATCAACGGACGCACATAACAATCCGCGAAATCATTCGCGCGCACCGTTTCTTTTGCCGCGTCAATCAACGTATCCACGTCGTACTGAAATTGGCGTACGCCCAAGATGCGCGCGGAATTGACCAAACGCTGCATGTGGTCGCGCAAACGAAAAATCGCGGGACCGCGTTCGGTACTGTAACTGCGAATCCCTTCAAACACCGCCGTGCCGTAATGGAGCGCGTTCGTCAAAAAGGGAACGTTCGCTTCGGAAGTTGGCACAAGCCGTCCGTTCATCCACGTGTATTTCGAATCCATGAGTTGCCTCTCATTTTTGATTTTTGAATTATGATTTTTGATTTAGGATTTAAACGAATCTTTGCAATCCGCACAAATCATAAATCCCAAATCATAAATCATAACTCAATGTGCAACTCTTTCGCGGGACAAATGTCATTTCGAGCCGTTCCCTCAATGCTTCGGGACAAGTTTTGCGAGAAATCTCATTCGCGCCTTGCGAGATTTCTCGCTCCGCTCGAAATGACAAAAGTGTTGCACATTAGGTATCATAAATTACTTGCCGTTCCATTTCGCGCGCGGGTACGAACCAAACACGCGCAACGTCGTTGTAATTTCCGACAAATGGTCTAGCGCCCGTTTGCCGCGTTCTTGAAACACACTTTCCGAAAAGTCCAAATAAAAACTGTATTCCCAAGGTGAGCCGGGAATCGGACGCGATTCGATTTTCGTCAAATCAATATCGCGCAATGCAAACACACTCAATGCTTTGAACAACGCGCCCGGCACATTTTTCAACGTGAACACAATCGAAGTTTTGTAAGGCGGTTTTGGCTCAATCGGTTCGCGGGCGAGAACAACAAAGCGCGTGTAATTTTCCGCATTGTCTTCGATGTTTTCGGCAAGAATCTTCATCTCGTACACACTCGCCGCGCGTCTCGGCGCAATCGCCGCCGCGTCACGCCGCCCTGACGCTTTCAACAATTTCACCGAACCCGCCGTATCATACGCGGCTTCCTTTGCCCAGCCATGTTTGGCAATGTAATGCTCGCACTGCGCCAACGCGGGCGGCTGCGAAATCACCGCGCGAATGTCCTCGAACGCAACACCATCCGCCGCAATCAAAAAATGTTCGACATGCAAAATCTCTTCACCGACGATATGTAACTCGTGCTGCGCGAGCAAATCATAATTTTGATGAATGCTGCCCGCCAACGTATTTTCAATCGGCACCATCGCGTATTCAGCATCACCGTTCGCAATGCGTCCAAACAACACATCAAAATTTTCGCTCGGCACCGTTTCAACAGAATCGCCAAAATGCTTCAACGCCGCCGCTTCGGAATTCGCGCCGCGTTCGCCTTGAAATGCAACACGCATAGAGACTGGAGACTGGAGACTGGAGATTGGAGAAATGTCATTTCGAACGAAGTGAGAAATCTCTAATCTCTAGTCTCCAGTCTTTTTATCACTTCCTCCGTCATCTCACTCGTATTCAACACGCGCTCCCCTTCACGCGCAATGTCCGCGCTGCGGCAACCCTCACTCAACATTTCATCCACCGCGCGTTCAATCGCGGTCGCTTCGTTTTCCAATTTCAAAGAATGGCGTAGCAGCAACGCCGCGCTCAAAATCGAGCCGAGCGGATTCGCGATGCCTTTGCCTGCAATGTCGGGCGCGGAACCGTGAATCGGTTCGTACAAACCGTTTGTGCCTTCGCCTAATGATGCAGAGGGAAGCAAACCCATCGAACCAACCAACACTGCTGCTTCATCGGTGAGAATATCGCCGAACGTATTTTCGGTGACGATGACATCGAACGACGCGGGCGCGGTGACGAGACGCATCGCCGCTGTATCAACGAGAACGTGGTCCAGTTTCACGTCAGGATAATCGGCGTGCATCTCGGTTGCAATTTCGCGCCACAAACGCGACGACGCAAGAACATTTGCCTTGTCCACGCTCGCTAATTTTTTCTTGCGCGCCTGCGCGAGTTTGAAACCCAAGTCCACGATGCGGCGAATTTCGTAATCGTGATATTCCATCGTGTCCACCGCGCTGACGTGACCGTTTTCCGTGCGGCGTTCTTTCGGTTTTCCAAAATACAATCCGCCCGTCAATTCGCGCACGACAATAAAATCCACACCGCGAATTTTTTCTTGGCGCAGTGGCGACGCAAACGCGAGCGCGGGATGCGGTTTCACGGGACGCAAATTCGCAAACAGTCCCAATCCCTTACGAATCGCGAGCAAGCCATCTTCGGGACGCGTTTTCGCGCGCGGGTCATCCCATTTCGGTCCGCCCACCGCGCCCAGCAGCACCGCGTCCGCGTTCAAACACGCGCGCAGTGTTTCATCCGGCAGCGCGCTTCCCGTTTCATCAATCGCAATGCCGCCGATGAGATATTTCTCAAAAGAGAATTGATGCCCGAATTTTTCCGCGACGCTTTTCAACACGCGCACCGCTTCGTTCGTCACATCGGGACCAATGCCGTCGCCGGGGAGAGTAACAATTTTTGCGTTCATAGAATTGGAGATTGGAGACTGGAGATTGGAGACTAGTCTCCAGTCTCTAGTCTCCAGTCTCTAGTCTCTCGTCGCCACTGTAATTCCGTACTCAATCGCGTCCTGCAGCGCCAACCAACTCGCATCAATGATATTCGTACTCGCGCCTACCGTACTCCAGCGGCGTTTGTGATTCGCGGTTTCAATCAAGACGCGCGTCGTCGCGCCCGTTGCCGCGTGTCCGTCCAAAATACGAACTTTGTAATCCACGAGCGAAAAATTATTTATCGCAGGGAATTTTTGCGCGAGGGCCTTGCGCGTCGCAATGTCCATCGCGTTCACGGGACCATTGCCTTCTGCCGCCGTGTGCACAATTTCGCCGTTCACGCGCAATTTCACACTCGCTTCCGCGACCATGCCGCGCCCTTGCCGATGTTCGACAACGGTCATGTAATCAATCAGTTCAAAGGGGGGGGTGTATTTTTCATCTGCGCGCAATAGCAAAAGTTCTACCGACGCGTCCGCACCTTCAAAATGATAACCCGCCGCTTCTTTGTCTTTGATTTGCTGAAGCACGCGCGAAACGCGCGGGTCTTTGTCGTCTAATTTCAAATGCAACTCGTCGGCTTTGCTCAACAAATTTCCGCGTCCCGATAATTCGGACACAACAACGTGCGTGGCATTTCCAACCCACACGGGATCAATGTGTTGATACGCCATCGAATTTCGACGCTGCGCGGCGACGTGAATACCGCCTTTGTGTGCGAACGCGTTGCGTCCCACATACGCGGCAAACTCATCGGGCGCGATGTTGGCGATTTCTGCAACACTGCGCGCAATCGTCGTCAATTTTTCGATATGCCCTTCGGGCAAACATTGGTATCCCATCTTGATTTCCAAGTCTGCCATAATCGCAATCAAGTTCGCGTTACCGCAGCGTTCGCCGTAACCGTTGATTGTTCCTTGCACCTGTGTTGCGCCAACTTGTACCGCCGCGAGTGAATTTGCAACCGCGAGTTCACCGTCGTTGTGGGTGTGAATGCCAATTGTCGCGTTCGGAAATTTTGCGCGCACCTGAATCACCGCCTCTTGAATTTGCCACGGCAAACTCCCGCCGTTCGTATCGCACAACACAATTGAATCCGCGCCGCCTTCCAACGCCGCGTTCAATGTCGCCAACGCGTATTCGGGATTTGCTCGATAGCCATCAAAAAAATGTTCCGCATCGTAAATCACTTCGCGCCCTTGCGCTTTCAAATACGCGAGCGATTCGCGAATGAGCCGCAGATTTTCCTTGTGCGATGTGCGTAACACTTCTTCGACATGCAGCGTCCACGTTTTCCCCACCACAGTACACACAGGCGTTTCCGCATCAATCAACGCGCGAATGTTCGCATCATCTTCCGGTTTGCCGCCCACGCGCATCGTCGAACCGAACGCGGCAATCTTCGCATGCTGTAACCTTAAAGATTTCGCGCGTTGAAAAAATTCGACATCTTTCGGATTCGACCCGGGCCAGCCGCCCTCAATATACGCGACGCCCAAATCGTCGAGCAATTGCGCGACGTGCAATTTGTCGTTTGCGGTGAGCGATAATCCTTCGCGTTGTGTGCCGTCGCGAAGGGTCGTGTCGTAGATTTGGATAGAGTGCATTGGGTAGACAGGAAAACAGGGAAGCATGGAAACAGGTCGCGCCCTTGCATACCTGTCTCCTTGTCTCCCTGTCTACTTGTTGTTCCTTTTTTCGTACTCTTCAATCGCGCTCGTCTGCCGCAGCAAGTACCCCAACTCATCCACACCATTCAACAAACATTCTTTGCTGAATGAATCAATCGGAAATTCGACGCGGCGTCCATCGGGCAGCGTGAGCGTTTGCGTTTCGAGGTCCACTTCGAGTTGCAAATCGGGGTCTTCAACGGCGAGGTCAAGCAATTGTTCGTGCGTGGCTTTGTCAACGACGATGGGCAGCAATCCATTTTTCAAAGAATTGTTGCGAAAAATATCCGCGAACTGTGTGCTAACAATCGCTTGAAAACCAAAACCTTGCAACGCCCATGGCGCATGTTCGCGCGAACTTCCGCAGCCGAAATTGTGTCCCGCGACAAGAATCGTCGCGCCCGCCGCGTGCGGCTTGTTCAACAAAAAATCGGGATTCGGATTTCCGTCCGCGTCGTACCGCCAATCATAAAACACAACTTCGCCCAAACCCTTTTTGTCCGTCACTTTCAAATATCGCGCGGGAATGATTTGGTCAGTGTCAACGTCGGTATTCGGTAACGCGACCGTTTTGCCTGTAAATGATTTGATGGGTTCCATAAATGACTCGTAGTAACGATTTCAATCGTTCCTATGGGCAGACGAATAAATTCGTCACTACGACAAGACCGTGCGCGGGTCGGTGACAACTCCATGAATCGCCGTCGCCGCTGCGGTCATTGGACTCGCGAGAAACGTTCGTCCGCCTTTCCCCTGTCGTCCTTCAAAATTCCGATTGCTCGTTGAAATCGAATATTCGCCCGGCGCGAGTTGGTCTCCGTTCATGGCAATGCACATGCTGCAGCCCGCCTCTCTCCACTCCGCGCCTGCCTCACGAAAAATTTTGTCTAGGCCCTCTTGCTCTGCCTGACGTTTCACTTGCTGCGAACCCGGCACCACCATCACGCGCACATTTGGCGCGACCCGTTTCCCTTTCATCACATTCGCCGCGAGACGCAAATCGCCGATGCGCGAATTGGTACAACTTCCGATAAACACCACATTTACCGGATGACCGATTAGCGATCTACCCGGTTGCAAATCCATGTACTGCAATGCTTTATGCAGCGCTGCTTTTTGGTGAACGTCACCAATCGCGTCCGGGTCGGGAACGCGTGCGGTGATGGGAATGCCCATGCCGGGATTGTTACCATACGTAATCATCGGTTCCAACGCGTTCGCGTCCAATTCAACAACCGCGTCGTACTGCGCGCCATCGTCCGTCGGCAATTGTTTCCAACGCGCAACCGCCGCGTCCCAATCCGCGCCTTTCGGCGCAAATTCGCGACCAGCGATGTAACTGAAAGTTACATCGTCTGGAGCAATCATCCCCGCACGCGCGCCGCCTTCGATGGACATGTTGCAAATCGTCATGCGCCCTTCCATCGTTTGCGCGCGAATCGCCGACCCGCTGTATTCGATGACGTGACCTGTTCCCCCATCCACGCCAATTTTCGCGATGAGCGCAAGAATGATGTCCTTCGCTGTCACTCCTTGCCCTAATGCCCCAGTGACCCGAACATTCATCGTTTTCGGTTTTCTTTGCAACAATGTTTGCGTCGCCAACACCATCGCCACTTCGCTCGTGCCAATGCCGAACGCGAGCGTGCCGAACGCGCCGTGTGTGGACGTATGCGAATCACCGCAAACAATGGTCATGCCCGGCTGCGTGAGACCAAGTTCGGGACCGATGACATGCACGATGCCTTGCTTGTCACTCAGGCGGTCATAGATGCGAATGTTAAAGTCGCGCGCGTTCGCATACATTTGCTCCAGCTGTTTTGCGGCGAGCGCGTCCATTATCGGCAGCGAACGGTCATACGTCGGAATAGAATGGTCAACCGTCGCAACGGTTCTGTCAGGTCTTCGCACCTTGATTCCGCGATTCCGCAATTCGGTAAATGCTTGCGGCGACGTGACTTCGTGGACGAGCTGTAAATCAATGTACAAAATCGCGGGGGCGCCTTCGGCTTGCGAGACAATATGCGCGTCCCAGATTTTTTCGAATAATGTTCTTGGTGTTCCGTTCATTGACGATTCTTTCGTTTTATCCTACACTTTGAGCAGGAGTTGAAATATGACCATTACGATCGAATATCCGGAAGCGATTCTCTCAGCACTGCATTTGTCCCAAGAAGACTTTGCTGCTGAATTTCGCATGCTCGCGGCGGTCAAGCTGTTTGAATTGGGGCGCATTTCTTCCGGACGCGCAGCAGAGCTGGCAGGCATTCCCCGCGTTGTTTTTTTGCATCGGCTTGCAAACTATGGAGTTCCCATTATTGACTTGACGCGCGAGGAATTGGAACAAGACTTTGCCAATGCATGAATACACGCTGATTATTTCTGACACATCGCCCCGGTTTTGCCTCGAGCAATTGAATCAAATCGAGCTCTTGCCAAAACTGTATGGCAAGGTTATGGTGCCTACGGTCGTTGTCGCAGAACTCGCGGCAGGTGCCGAGTTGGGCGAACGAATTCCGGATTTGGCGCAACTGACTTGGGTTACAATTCGCACTGTAAATGTTCCGAACTCGCTGCGTTCAATAAAAGATTTAGGCAAGGGCGAAATGGAAGCAATCGCACTCGGTCTCGAATCCACGAATTCACTTTTGCTGCTCGATGACCGTCTGGGAAGACAGGTTGCCGCACAAAATGGTTTGACCTTTACAGGAACCGTTGGCGTACTCCTCCGCGCCAAAGCAAATGGACTCATCCCTCTTTTGGCGCCGCTGTTAGAGCAACTAAAAGATTCGCGTTTTCGCATCAGCGACCAAGTCATTCGGGATACTCTCGAACTTGCAGGCGAGACGAATTAATTTTTGCAGCTTTGACACTCTGCCCCGCTTTTCCAATTCGCTGTCAAGATCACGCCATCAACGCCACTTCACTATTCATCGCGTTCTCTTGCGCTTGAGTCGCAATCAACAATTTGTTTAGCGCGGCGAGATATGCTTTCGCGCTAGCAACGATAATGTCGGTGTCCGCGCCGTAACCGCCAAAGGTGCGCGTGCGTTCCGTTTCGCGTTGAACGTCCATGCGCGTTTGAATATCTTTGCCCTGAATGCGGACAGTCACTTGCCCGAGCGCGTCAATGCCTTCTGTAACGGCGTGAATGTTGAATTCGAGTAACGTGTTTGGCACATTCACAATCGCGTCAATCGCTTTGTACGTCGCGTCAACGGGCCCCGTGCCAATTGCCGCTACTGTGTGCTGTTTTCCCTCGGGGTCTTTGAGGCGAACCGTTGCGGTGGGCATTCCCATCGTCCCGCACGCGACTTGCATTCCGTCGAGCGAAAACAATTCGTTGAGTGATGCGATTTCATCCGAGACGAGCGCTTCCAAATCCGCGTCGGTGATGACTTTTTTCTTGTCGGCTAGTTCTTTGAAACGTGCGAATGCTTGGTCGAGTTCGTCGTCCGACAAGTTGTAGCCGAGTTCGACGAAACGCGCTTTTAACGCGTGGCGTCCCGAATGTTTTCCCAAAACCAAACGCGATGCGTTCACGCCAACCGTCTCGGGTTTCATAATTTCGTACGTCATGTTGTTTTTTAACATGCCGTCTTGATGAATCCCTGCTTCGTGTGCGAATGCGTTCGCGCCAACGATGGCTTTGTTCGGCTGAACGGGAATGCC
>JAKOPZ010000340.1 GCA_029778615.1 Chloroflexota bacterium
AACGCTTTATCAATGTGTTTATCAATGGCGTGGATGTTCGCAAATTGCAGGGACGCGCGACGCCTGTGCAGGACAATGATGAAGTCGCGGTGATTCCGGCAATGGCGGGAGGCGCATGAGCGATTCCGTTGTCGTTTCTGTCGCGTGGCTGCAAGAACATTTGAATGATGCGAAGGTGCGCGTGATTGATGCGCGCGTGTCCGACCCGCGTTTGCCGATGGGCTACAAAGCATCGCATATTCCCGGCGCGGTGCCGTTTGATTTGAATCGCGACATGTACGAAATGGCGATGGGCGGTCCGCGTATGAAATCGCCTGAAGCCGTCGCGAATGTATTGGGCGCGCGCGGAATTTCGAACGATGCAACGCTTGTCATTTACGACGAGGGAACCGGTCCTTTGAGCGGAACCGTATATTGGTTGCTGAAATATCTGGGACATGACGATGTGCGCGTTTTGAATGGCGGCTGGCACGCGTGGCAAAAGGCAAACGCGCCGACGACAAAAGATGTGCCACAAGTGCAACCTGTTTCGTACACCGCGAACGTGGACGAAACGCAGCACAGCACGGCGGAATGGATTCAAGAAAATTCTGCGCGCGAGGATATTCTCTTGCTCGATACGCGCATGGACAGCGAATACTATATGGGGCACATTCCCGGCGCGGTGAATCTCTCGTTTGACGAAGCGATTGATTTTCCCACGCAAGGTCTCAAGGACGAATCCGTTTTGCGCGCGCAATTTGAAAATGTCGGCGCGACGCCCGATAAAGAAATTGTCGTGTACTGTGGTTCAGGTTCGCGTTCCGCCCATACATTTCTTGTATTGAAATCGCTCGGCTATCCGCGTGTGCGTAATTACAAAGGTTCGATGCTCGACTGGGCGCATCATCGCGGGCTGCCTTTGGAGTGAGACCCGTAGCATGTAGCAAGTAGCAGGTATCATGGGACACTTGCTCCTTGCTACTTACTACTTGCTACCTACACACATGAACCGCTGGAATCCAATTATCATCAACGCCCCTTCCGATATTTCCGCCGATGAAACGTTCGACCTCAAAGGCGAAATTTGTCCGTACACCTTTGTCAAATCCAAACTGATGTTGGAGATGATGGAGTCGGGACAAATTCTTAAAGTGATTGTGGACAATGACGAATCGGCGACGAACGTTCCGAAATCATTGACCAACGAAGGCAACACCGTTCTCGGCACGGAAAAAATCAACGAGACGGATTGGATGATTACGGTCCGAAAAAAGTAGCAGGTAGCAAGTAGCAGGGAATTTTGCCTTGCTACCTACTACCTGCTACCTGCTACCATCAGTGCAATTCACCCTCCGCGCCGCGACTCCCGCCGATCTCCCCATCATCGTCAAACAACGTCACGCGATGTTTGAAGCGATGGGCTATGTAAATCGCGCGGAATTGGAATTGACCGACGCAAAATTTGAGGAGTGGGTTGAGCCGAAACTCGCGAACGGCGATTATCGTGAATGGTTTTTGCAAGATGAAGACGGCAACATTGTCGCGGGCGCGGGCTTGTGGATTATGGAATGGGTGCCGCACGCGCTTGACCAGTCCACACAGCGCGGCAACATTTTGAATGTGTACTGTGAACCGCAGTACCAAGAGTTGGGATTGACGCGACGTTTGTTAATTCACATTTTGGATTTTTGTCGCGAAAATGGAATTCGCTCCATCATCAGCAATCCAAGTGATACTTTGCGACCATTGTACGAAGCATTGGGTTTTCGCCCGACCGGGGAAATGAAAATTCAGGTTAGTGTTCCGAATTGAGAGGACCAAGTAGCAAGTAGTAGGGTGCGGCAAACGCCGCCGCCTTACTACCTGCTCCTTGCTACCTCCTACATCAAACATGCTCGGTTTTACCAACGACCAAATTTATCGCTATTCGCGCCACATTATTTTGCCCGATGTCGGCGGCGCGGGACAAAAGAAATTGTTGAAAGCCAAAGTATTGCTCGTCGGCGCGGGCGGTGTGGGTTCGCCAACCGCGATGTATCTCGCGGCGGCGGGTGTCGGCACGCTCGGTATCGTAGAGTTCGATACCGTAGATTTATCAAATTTGCAGCGCCAACTTTTGCATCGCACGCAAGATGTGGGACGTCCAAAAATTGACAGCGCGCAAGATACCATCAACGCGTTGAATCCTGATGTGAAAGTGGTCAAGCATCAAGTCGTTCTCGATTCGACGAACGTCATGGACATCATCAAGGATTACGATATTGTTGTAAACGGCACGGACAATTTTCCGACGCGCTATTTGGTGAACGACGCGTGTGTGTTTGCGGGCAAGCCGTTGGTGGACGGTTCGATTTTTATGTTTGAAGGACAAGCAACAGTTTACGATGCCGCGCACGGCGGTCCATGCTATCGCTGCTTGTTTCCGACGCCGCCACCTCCCGGTGAAGTGCCTTCGTGCCAAGAAGCGGGCGTGTTGGGCGTTTTGCCCGGCATCATTGGCAGCATCGAAGCGATTGAAGTGATTAAATTGATTTTGGGTAAAGGCGATTCCTTGAAAGGTCGCTTGTTATTGTTCGACGCGCTCGCGATGGAATTCCGCGAAATGAAAGTGGAAAAAGACCCAAACTGCCCGGTGTGCGGCGAACATCCGACGATTACGGAATTGATTGATTACGAACAATTCTGCGGCGTGCCGTTTCCCGAAAATCCGCTCAAGCAAGCGATGGAACAAGAATTGGAAATGGTGCCAGCGTAAAGACGGAAACAGGTAAAGAGGGAAACAAGTAGGCAGGTGGCTTGCTCCCTGTCTACCTGATTTCTTGTCTACTTGTTGAATCGAACATGGAAACACATTTTCGTCCTGCTTTACTCAACTGTATCGGCAACACACCACTCTTGCCCTTGAAATTACCAAGCGGTGTGTCGCCCCGCGTGGAATTGTGGGGCAAAGCAGAGTGGTTTAATCCCGGCGGCTCGGTCAAAGACCGAGCCGCACTGTTTATCATCGAGGACGCGGAACGCACGGGACAATTGACGCGTGAAAAAATTTTGCTCGACGCGACGAGCGGTAACACGGGCATTGCCTATGCGATGATTGGCGCGGCGAAAGGGTTCGGCGTGGAA
Source organism: Chloroflexota bacterium (assembly GCA_029778615.1). Lineage (GTDB taxonomy): Bacteria > Chloroflexota > Anaerolineae > UBA4142 > SHND01 > SHND01. The sequence goes on from JAKOPZ010000340.1 coordinate 3,106, forward strand.
TTGTGCATGCCCGCGAACGTGAGTGAGGAGCGCAAAAAAATTGTGCGCGCGTACGGTGCGCAGCTCACGCTCACGGACCCAATGGAAGGCAGCGACGGCGCAATCGTAAAGGCGCGCGAACTCGCCGCGCAATTTCCCGCCAAGTATTTTTACGCCGACCAATACAACAACACCAACAATTGGTGCGCGCATTACGAAACGACCGCGCCCGAAATTTGGAAACAAACGAATGGACGCATTACGCATTTCGTCGCGGGTATTGGCACGAGCGGAACGTTGATGGGCAACGCGCGGCGTTTGCGCGAATACAATCCCAACATTCAAATCGTCGAGGTCGAACCTGCCGATGAATTGAACATCATCGAAGGTTTGAAACACATGGAGACCGCGATTGTGCCGGGGATTTACGACGCACGCATTGCGGACCGAAAAATTTCCGTTGATACGGAAGATGCGTACAACACCGCGCTTGACGTTTCAAAAAACGAAGGACTGTTTGTGGGATTCAGCGCGGGCGCGGCGATTTTTGCTGCGCGAAAAATTGCGCGCGAGATTGAAGATGGTGTGATTGTTTGTATTTTGCCCGATGGAGGTGAACGCTATTTGAGTACGGTGAGTTGGGAGTAGAATAACCATCGTTTGACATGCCAACGCCAACCGATTTTCTTGACCAAGGACAACACGCGCTCGCGTCCGCCGAATGGGACACCGCGCGTGAATCGTTTGAACGCGCGTTAGAGCAGCAACCAAGCCCCGAAGCCCATGATGGCTTGGGGCTTGCTTTATGGTGGCTCAATGACATTCGCGCGTCGCATCATCAACGAACGCTCGCGTTTCAACAGTTCAAAAAAAGCGGTGATACGAAACGCGCGGCGATGATTGCGATGTGGCTCGCGCGCGAACAAGTTTTTCTGAGTGGCAATGTGAATGCAATGAAAGGTTGGTTCGCACGCGCGGAACGGTTACTCGCCGATGAACCGCGCGGCGTCGAACATGCGTGGTTCCAACTTTTGCGCGCGTCATTGCTTGCCTCGCCGCAAGATTTGGAAAACATCGCGCAAGAAACGTTGGGCGACGCGCACGCGTTTCACGAGGACGATTTGGAAACGATGGCGCTCGCGTTCAGCGGCATTGCGCGCGTTACGTTGGGACATGTCGAACAAGGCATGGCGGACCTTGACGAAGCGATGACGGCAGCACTCGGCGGAGGTGTCAATCTCACGACGGTGAGCGAAACATTTTGTCTCTTGCTTTCCGCGTGTGACATCGCAGGCGATTTGGGGCGCACGGAACAGTGGTGCCGTACGGCGCGCGAATACGCCGAGCAAAATCATTTTCCCTTTCTCGCGGCAACGTGTCGTGAGACGTATGGTGGCTTGTTGACCGCGTTGGGACGTTGGAACGATGCAGAACAAGAATTGTCCGAGGCGATTCGCGCGTTCGAGCAAGGACATTACGCGCTGCGCGTGCAAGCGGTAATCAAACTCGCGGACTTGCGCGTGTGGCAAGGACGTTTGGAAGAGGCAGAAGCGCTGCTCGCAGGTTTGGAAGATTTGGGTGCGTCCACGCTGCCGATGGCGCGTTTGGCGTACACTCGCGGCGATTACACGTCCGCGCGCGCGATTTTGACACAAGCGCTGGATTCGGCAAATGGTTTGACGCTCGACCAAGCGCCATTGTTGCGGTTGTTGGTGGATGTTTCTCTCGCCACGAATGATATTGACGCGGCAACTTTACGCGTGGCGCAATTGGAGGAATTGGCAAACGCATCAAACAGTGAGGTGCTGCGCGCGAACGCCGATTTAGCGCGCGGCCAAATTCTACGCGCGCAACGCAACGCGGACGCGGCGCACTATTTTTCGAGTGCGCTGTATCGCTTGAATGCATTTGACCAATCGTTGCTCGCGGCGCGCGCGCGTTTTGAAATGGCACAGCTCACGCGTGATAATGACCGCGCGGCGGCGTTGACGTGGGCGCGCGCGGCATTGGCATCATTCGAGCGGCTTGGCGCAAAACAAGACGCCGCGCGCGTCTCGGAATTTTTACGAAGCATTGGCGCGCCGCCGCGCGCGGTGACGCGTTCCACTGCGGACCTCACTATCCGCGAGCGCGAGGTATTGAACCTTTTGGCGCACGGATTATCGAATCGTGAAATTGCCGAACGATTGGTGGTGAGCCCAAAAACCGTCGAACATCACGTCACACAAATTTTGTCGAAACTCGGTGCGCGCAGTCGTGCCGAAGCCGCCGCGTTCGCCGCGCGGATGGATTTGTGAAATAGGGGATGTGAATAGGGGAACTGCCCGATGTGCGGTCAGGGTTTTCGGATTATTCTTGACGCAGATTCAAATTCAAGGAGCTGTTCATTAGCCGTCGGCTCACCCGTGTCAAAGGAAAATGGTGAGCGCATAAAACGAATGAATTCGTTACTACGGTTCATTTTCAAGGAGCTGCGAAATGATGACCGAAACCATGACCAAACCAATCGTCCAACAAAAAAATCAAGGACGCGCGTTGTGGCATTTGGGCGCGCTGTTGAACTTCAAGGCGCTCGGCGCAGAAACGAACGGCGAATATTGGGCGCTCGAAGGATTGGCGGATAAAACGATGGCAGTGCCACTGCACGCGCACACACGCGAGGCAGAGATTTGGTACGTCCTTGAAGGCGAAATTACGTTCACCATTGGCGATGAAAAAATGACGGCGGGTCCCGGCACGTTCGCGTTTATCCCACAGAATGTGCCTCACACTTTTCAAATTCGTTCGGGCAAAGCGCGCTGGTTCGGAATTGGTATTCCTGCGGGACTCGACGAATGGTTTTTTGAAACAGGCGTCCCCGCGCAAGCGCTCACGCTGCCTCCTCCGCTCGACGCGCCGCCGGATGTGGACGCAATTGTGGCAAGTCTGAAAGCGTATGGGACGGACACGCTCGGTCCACCGCCCGACCCAAACTCGTAAAAAGTTAATGCGCGGAAATTTACAAAACTCTGGAAAGTCTCCAGAGTTTTGTTTTGATTTGCACATTTCATCACAACTCTAACACCATTTTTACAAACATTTTCCCATTCTTATATTCTTTTAAGCACGCGCGATTAGAATTGATACGTCATGGTGGCGATGTTCTGTGTCGCCGTAACACATTTCATTTCTGCAGCACTAAACGTTGTCGCGACGTATTCCGTCGCAAACAATTCTCACGGAGTTTTTGATTAACATGGCTCACGATTTGGAAATCCGCGACTTGCATGTCGAGGTCGAAGGCAAAGAAATTATCAAAGGCGTTAATCTCATCATCAACAAAGGCGAAGTTCACGCTGTGATGGGTCCGAACGGTTCGGGCAAATCTACGCTCGCAAACACACTGCTTGGACATCCGCATTACGTGGTCACACAGGGCGACATTTTATACAAAGGGCAAAGCGTTCTCGATTGGAAACCTGACGAACGCTCGCGCGCGGGCATGTTTCTCGCGTTTCAATATCCTCATTCCGTTTCGGGCGTCACCGTCGCGAATTTTCTACGCACGGCGTTGAATGCAAAACGCAAAGCCAACATGAACGGTGATTTCAAACCGATTGGCATTCCCGAATTTCGCAAGACGATGCGCGAAAAAATGGCAATGTTGAAATTGGATGATTCGTTCGCGACGCGTTATGTGAACGAAGGATTTTCGGGCGGTGAAAAGAAACGCGCGGAAATTTTGCAGATGGCGATTCTGCAGCCCGAAATCGCGATTCTCGACGAAACCGATTCGGGTCTCGATATTGATGGCGTCCGCATCGTGAGCGAAGGCGTCAATTCATTGCAAGGTCCGAATCTCGGCATTCTCATCATCACACACTATCAACGCATTTTGAATTACATCAAACCCGATTTCGTGCATGTGCTGGTGAATGGCAAAATCGC
>JAKOPZ010000341.1 GCA_029778615.1 Chloroflexota bacterium
CGAATCAAGCGCACCACTTGTTCGATTTTGTCCTGGAGCGCATCGGGCGCGTCGCTGAACAACAAATGCGCTTCGTCAAAAAAGAAAACGAGTTTTGGTTTGTCGAGGTCGCCGACTTCGGGCAAATTCTCAAACAATTCCGCGAGCAGCCACAACAGCATCGTCGCATACACTTTTGGATTTTGTACCAATTTGTCAGCGGCGAGAACGTTGACGATGCCTCTCCCGTTCGCGTCGGTTTGAATGAAATCGTCGAGGTTCAACGCGGGTTCGCCAAAAAATTTATCCGCGCCTTGTTCTTGCAACTCGAGCAGCCCGCGTTGAATCGCGCCGATGCTCGCGGGCGAAACGTTGCCATATTCCGTTTTGTATTCCGCCGCGTTGTCGCCGACGTGTCTTGCCAGCGCGCGCAAATCTTTCAAGTCAATCAACAGCAGCCCTTGGTCATCCGCGATTTTGAACACGATGCTCAACACACCGCTTTGCGTATCGTTTAAATTCAACAGCCGCGCAAACAAAAGCGGTCCCATTTCAGAAACCGTTGTGCGTACAGGATGCCCTTGTTCGCCAAACACATCCCAGAACACAACAGGATTGCCGCTGGCTGCCCAATCGGTGAGACCCAATTGTTCCACCCGCGCTTGAACTTTGGGATTGCTGCCCGCGGGTTGGGTGATGCCCGACACATCGCCTTTGATGTCGGCGACGAAAACGGGAACGCCGATGCGCGAAAAATTTTCTGCCATCGTTTGCAGCGTCACGGTTTTGCCCGTGCCCGTCGCCCCCGCGATGAGACCATGCCGGTTCGCCATGCGCGGATAAAGGAAAATTTCGTGTTCGCTTTTAGCAATATAAAGAGGTTCGGTCATGGGAAAATCTCTGGGAAGGGTGAAGAATAAAGAATGAATTGGAGTGAACGTTGCGGCGAACGTTCACTCCCGCGATTATAGAGGATGCGGAAACGACTGTCAAAGAAAAAAACCTACGAGGTCTTGGAGACCTCGCAGGTTTTTAGCGACGCGGCAGCCCAATCAATAGCGCAATTGGTCCAATCAATAACAGCCACATCGCACTCTGCAAACCGAACGCGTCTGCGATGGCGCCCATCACCGTCGGCGTAATCAGAATCGAAAGATTTGCCAACGCCGTAATCGCGACGACCATGCCCGATTGCCCGGGCAGCGCAGAAAACGTGCGCCCGCGCAAAATGGCAAACCAACC
>JAKOPZ010000342.1 GCA_029778615.1 Chloroflexota bacterium
GTGGGACAGGACGCGGGGAAATGGAAAGAGTTGGTGAGGGCGTTCAAGGATTGACGCCATACACATCATTAGTTTCAAAAAACTCCGAGATTTTTGGCAGCAACATCCAGACGCAGAGGAACCCTTGCGGCACTGGCAGAGAGTCACGAGGCAAGCGCGATCTTATGCCGAGTATGATAGAGGGAGGTGGAAAGATGATTGCGAAGCTTGACGAGTCAAAATATGGAACATTGCTCGCCGCCACACTCCTGGGTGTCATTACGGATGATGCTGAGTTAGAACGTTTGACGGAAGAGGTTAATCGTTTGGTAAACAAGGGTAGTAAACAAGAACGACTTGCTCCTGAGGAAGAAAAACTCCTCGCGCTTTTGACGCGGCTGATTGAAGATTACGAGCAGCGTTTTGAATAGAAAAACTCTCGTCCTCGTGGCGGGCGTTTTCTTTTCCTTAAAAATCCCGCGCGCCCCTTGACGCCATAGAATATCTGTTCTACAATCGCTTCCACAAACCAAACACACAAAGGAGAAGAGCAGATATGACCACTATGAATCCCTATCTCAATTTTGCGGGGAATGCGCGGGAGGCACTTGATTTTTACAAGTCCATTTTTGGTGGCGAGGTGTCGGGGCTGCAAACGTATGGGGAAGGCGGGATGGCGCATGATGACACGATGAAAAATCGAGTCATGCATTCCGAGTTCAAAGCGGAGGGCGTATTTTTCATGGCATCCGATGCTCCCGACGACACCCAACCTCACTCGGACAACAATATCAGTTTGAGTTTGAATTTCACGGACCTGGCGGAGATTGACCGCGTATTTGCTGCGTTGGCGCAAGGCGGTCAAGTGACGATGCCGCTCGACACTGCACCGTGGGGCGCGCGCTTTGGAATGTTGACCGACAAGTATGGGATTCAATGGCTGTTGAATTGTTACGTGCAGCAATAGCACTTGGTGCGCCCGTCGCGCGGGCTAGAACGAAACTCTCTACGCGAGCGTCGAGAGTTTTTTTTATTTCCGCGCGGTGCGCCATAAATCTGTTGGGCATATCGCCGGATGGCTTTATAATCAGCTTGCGTCACGACGCGGATGGACATATCATTGGTAATTTTCATCCGCACAATGATTTTGAGGAGATTTCAAAATTTTGGAAGGAATTGTATCTGCCCACGATGCGTTGGAGCGCTTGCGCGAAGGCAATCGCCGCTTTGTCGCGGGCGTGCGTAGTTTGGAAACGTTCGTTACGCAAACGCGGCGCAGTGAGTTTGTGACACGCCAACAACCGTTCGCGGTGATTCTCGGCTGTTCAGATTCGCGCGTGCCGGTCGAGCTCGTGTTTGACCAGGGGCTTGGCGATTTGTTTGTAATTCGGGTGGCGGGCAACATTGTCGCGCCATCACAAATCGGCAGTGTGGAATTTGCCGCCGCGCGTTTTGCCACGCGGCTCGTCGTCGTGCTGGGGCACACGCGATGCGGCGCGGTGCAGGCAACGTTGGAAGAAATACAAAATCCCGGCGGCACGCGCTCGCGACATTTGAGTTCGATTGTGGAACGCATTCGCCCCGCCGTGCAAGAATTGTACACACCCGAACTTGCGCGCGACCCCGACGCGCTCGCGCGCCAGGCGGTGCGCGCAAATGTCCGCGTGGCGGCGAACGCGCTGAGGCACAGCTCGGACATGCTCGAAGCGTTCATTGCAAATGATGGACTGCGTGTCGTGGGCGCTGTGTACTCTCTCGAAAGCGGCGTCGTGGAATTTATGGAGGACGCGAATCCGTAACGCGACAAAACAAAAAAACTTTTGGAGCCAATTCTAATGACCCATGCACGCGGCGAGTTTGACGTACAAACAAAAGCAGAACCGATGAACCAAGCCGAAGGTTCGCTGCTCGGACGCTTTGCGCTTGACAAACAATTTCGCGGCGACCTTCAAGCCGTTGGCAAAGGCGAAATGTTGACCGCAGGCACAGCTGTCGGTTCGGCGGTGTATGTCGCCGTCGAAGGCGTGACCGGCACGCTGCACGGCAAGCGCGGCAGTTTCGCTTTGGTGCATCGCGGGACGCGGACACGCGAAACACAAACGCTTGAAATTTCCATTGTCCCCGATTCCGGCACAGAAGAGTTGACCGGCATCGCGGGCACGCTCGCCATCGAAATCGCGGACGGCAAACATTTTTACGCTTTGGAATATACATTGGCGTAAAACATGACCACACAAATTTTCCCCGAACGTCCCGATAGTCCTGACGCCAGCGCTCTCATCGCGGAACTCGATGCGGCGCTCGAACCCTTTTATCCTAGCGCAAATCGGCACGGCTACAGCGTCGAAAAATTGATTCAGCAAAACGTCGCGTTCTTTGTGCTTCGCGAGGATGGTCAAGCGGCGGGCTGCGGCGGCATTCAATTTTTCGGCGACGAATATGGCGAATTGAAACGCATGTATGTACGTCCGAAATTTCGCGGCAAAGGTTTCGCCAAAATGATGCTGCATCATCTGGAAAATTTTGCGCGCGAAAATAATGTGCGGCTGCTGCGTTTAGAAACCGGGATTCATCAACACGAAGCGATTGCGTTGTACGAAAAATCCGGTTTTGTGCCGATTCCGCCGTTTGGCGAGTATGTCAACAGCGCCGACACGAGTTTATGCTACGAAAAGCGAATGGTCTGAAACCTCCACACCCATTTTCTGCTTGGGGAAACGTAATTAAAGTAGAATCAGAATACGGAGGTAAACATGGCAGAGCGCAAAAAGAAATTCATTCAAAAGGCGATAAAGAAACCGGGCGCGCTGCACAAGCAGCTCGGTGTACCAGAGGACAAGAAAATCCCCAAATCGAAACTGGAAGCAGCAGCGAAAAAAGGCAACACCAAACTCGCCAAACGCGCGCGGCTTGCGTTGACGTTGGAAAAGTTACCGCATCGCGGACGCAAAAAGAGTTGACAAAACTCTTTAATGTCCCATAATTCAAAATGAAACAGCGACGACGGAACGAGTACGCCGAACAGAGACATCTAGAGAGAAAAGGTCAACGGCTGAAAACCTTTTTATGCCAACGCGGCGGAAATTCACTCCCGAGCTGCATTCTCGAAAACCAGAGACTGGAGACTAGAGATTGCCGTAAGCGCACGTTACGCGAAGGAGCGAGTCAGTTCGTCGGCTCGTCGGAGCGTCAGTTCGTCATTTGACCGGCAGACTATCCGACCGAGAGACCAACAGACTAATCTGGGTGGTACCGCGGGAAGCAAGAATCCGTAGGATTCGCAACTCTCGTCCCAAATCGGGATGAGAGTTTTTTATTCATCGTGACTGTTTAGCTGTGCTTTGTGAATTTTTCATCGTGCATTGAACCATGATTATTTATCATCTCGTGCCAAAAGAATTTTACGAGCGGCAAAAGAAAAACGCAGTGTACTTGCCCAGACCGTTCGGGCAAGACGGCTTTATTCACTGCACGAAAAACGCAGACGAAATGGCGCGCGTGGCAAATTTGTTTTACAAAAAGGAACGCGGTCCGCACGTCTATTTGTATATTGAAACAAAAAAGGTCAAGGCAAAAATTCAGTACGACGACGCGGCGAAAAAATTCCCGCACATTTACGGCGGCTTGAATCACGACGCGATTGTGGCAATCAAAACGGCGCGACGTGACAAGGATAGAAATTTTTTGGCGCCAGAGAAAATTAGAGCCTAGAGATTAGAGACTGGAGATTGGAGATTCGTAATCCGCAATCAGTCTCCAGTCTCCACTCTCCAGCAATGAGATATGAACGAATCGGCACACGAACTCCAAGCACGCGCGCTCGCGCAGCTCGATTCCATTTGGGACAATGCACAACTCAACGCGTGGCGCATTGAATACATCGGGCGGAAGGGCGCGGTGAACACGTTGTTTGAACAAATCAACACGCTCCCCAAAGAGGAACGCGGCGCATTTGGTAAAACGGCGAACGAGGTCAAGACGACGTTAGAGAATGCTTTTCATGCGCGCGAAGGCGCCATCAAACAGCGCGAATTGTCCGAAGCGTTAGAAGCCGAGCCGCTCGATGTCACGCTGCCGGGACGGCGACCTGCGCGCGGGCGCATTCATCCCGCCACGCAGACCTTGCGCGAGATTTACAAAATCTTTGGCGAGATGGGATTCCAAGTGTACCGCACGCGCCAGGTGGAAACCGACCTCGTCAATTTCCAACTGCTCAACATTCCCGAGCATCATCCGGCGCGGGACAATTGGAGCACCTTCTATGTCGCGGGCAGTGACCAACGCGTCTTGCTGCGTCCGCACACGTCGCCGGGACAGATTCGCGTCATGCGCGAAAATTTCCCGAATCCGATTCGCGCGATTTTGCCGGGGCTGTGTTATCGTTACGAACAAATCAGCGCGCGCTATGAGATTCAATTCAATCAAGTCGAGGGGCTGGTCGTCGGTCACCACATCACCTTTGGCGACTTGAAAGGGACCTTGACAGAATTTGCGCGGCGGATGTTTGGCGAACGTCCCGTGCGTTTCTATGCCGACCATTTTCCGTTCACGGAACCGAGCGCGCAGATGGACGTAAAATGTATTATCTGCGAAGGCGCGGGCTGTGCGTTGTGCAAATATACCGGCTGGCTTGAGATTCTCGGTTCGGGTATGGTGCATCCAACTGTGTTGCGCAACGGCGGTTACGACCCCGATGTATGGAGCGGGTTCGCCTTTGGCATGGGTCCCGAACGCATTACAATGCTCAAGCACGGCATCACCGACATTCGCTATTTCTGGGGCAACGACCTCCGCTTCTTGGAACAGTTTTAACCGACGAACGACGAATGACCGCTGACGGAATGTTTTTCGTCCTTTGTCTTGGTCAATTGATATGGCAAGTACAACTCCGACTACCGTCAGTCCAACCACGCGCAGCATCATCAAAGGCGTTGATAACGTCGCGTTGTTTATCGTGAAACATTGGCTCGCGCTATTTCTCATCGTGTACGGCGCGTGGGTGTGGGCGCCGTTCCTCGCGCCGTTTTTCATGCACAACGGCTGGACGGACGCGGGCAACGCATTGTATTTCATCTACAGTTTCTTTTGCCATCAACTGCCGGAACGCTCGCTCTTTTTCTATGGACCGCAGACCATGTACAGTTTGCAGGACATTGGGAAAGTGTGGTCCACCGAAAATCAATTGGTGCTGCGTCAGTTCATCGGCAATCCCGAAATGGGATGGAAGATGGCGTGGAGTGACCGCATGATTTCCACCTACGGCGGCATTTGGCTCGGCGGCGTCTTGTGGGCAATTTTTGGCAGACGCGCGCCGCGTCTTTCGCTCGCGATTTGGATTGCGCTCGGCGTCTTGCCGCTCGGCGTAGATGGCTTTACGCATTTCATCAACGACATTGTGGCAGGCAGTTCGGGACAAGGTTTCCGTGACACCAACGATTGGCTGCGCGCCATCACGGGCAACGCGTTTTCGGATGAATTCTATTACGGTAACATGCTCGGCTCGTTCAATTCGTGGGCGCGCTGGATTACGGGCTTGGTGTTTGGCATCACCACCGTCTTTGCCATTTTTCCGATTATCCGAAACGCCATGCGCGATACACAGCAAGATTTGGAATATCAATTGGCGCGCATTCACGAGGTAGAGACAAGTCATTAGTCGTTCGTTGTTCGTCGTCCGTCATTCGTCATTAACCCATGCGTTTCTTGAAATCTCCCGCGTTCTCTCCCATCGGTCTCATCGGCTGGGCGCTTATCATCGGCGGCGGCGGTTGGGACTTGATTTATCATCTCGCGCCCCTCGTCGCGAATGTGAAATGGTCGCCGGTGATTGATTTGCTCGGCGAGTTTGGGCATACGGTGATTCTGGTGGGAATGGTGATCGTGGTTTTTGCAGTACTCATTTCGCAACATCGCAAAAGGATGCCGTAATGAAAGTTCCCGTTTCGTGGCTTCAAGATTTCGTTGACATTACCCTGCCGATTTCCGAACTCGCAGAGAAATTGACTTTTTCCGGTCTCGAAGTCGAGGACTTGGAATACATCGGCATCGCTTCCCCTTTCCAAGAAGGCATCAAGGGCACCAGTCTCGCGTGGGACCGCGACAAGATTTTTGTCGCGCAGCTCGTCGAAACGCTCCCGCATCCGAACGCCGACCGTTTGAAAATCGTGCGCGTGGAGTATGGACGCGGCGAACCCGTGCAAATGGTGACGGGGGCGCCCAACATTCAAATCGGCGATGCGGGACAAAAGGTGGTGCTCGCGCTGGAAGGTTCGCGTCTGTACGATGGACACAAAGAGGGACGCGAAATCATGACGCTCAAAAAATCCAAAATACGCGGCGTCGAATCGTCCTCGATGGTCTGTTCGGAAAAAGAATTGGGCATCTCCGAAGAACACGAAGGCATCATCATTCTGCCCGCCGACGCGCCGGTCGGGACACCGCTCGCGGACTATTTGGGCGATGTGGTGCTTGACATCAAAATCAATCCAAACTTTGCGCGCGCCCAATCCGTGCTCGGCGTGGCGCGTCAAATTGCCGCGCTCACGGGACAAGCCGTGCGCTTGCCGCAGCATTGGAATACGCAAGAAGTGGGCGCGCCCAAAACCGATTTCGTCAGCATCGAAATTGCCGACCCAAAATTGTGCCCGCGTTTTTCCGCGCTCCTCATTCGCAATGTCGAAATCAAATCCTCGCCCTATTGGATGCAAGTGCGCTTGCTGCGCGCGGGCATGCGTCCCATCAACAATGTCGTGGACATTACCAATTATGTGATGCTCGGCTACGGCAAACCGCTGCACGCGTTCGATTATGATGCGCTCGTCGCGCGCGCGAACGGGAACGCGCCCACAATTCATGTGCGTCCCGCGCGCGAGGGCGAAACGATGCAAACGCTTGACGGACAAATGCGCGCCTTTTCGGCGCACGATATTTTGGTGACGGACGCGCAAGGTCCCGTCGGCATCGGCGGCATTATGGGCGGAAGCGAGACCGAAGTTTCCGACAACACAAAAAACGTATTGTTGGAATCCGCGATTTTTGATTTCATTTCCATTCGCCGCACCACCCAAGAACAAAAGTTGCCGAGCGAAGCCGCGACGCGTTTCGGACGCGGCATTCCGTCATCGCAAAACGTCGCGCCCGCGCGCCTCGCCGCCGACTTGATGCGCCAGCTCGCGAACGGTTCCGTGCATCCCGCGCTCGCCGACAATTATCCCCTGCCCCAAATGGTCCCGACCATTCACGTCACCACGCACGAGGTCAAGCGCATTCTCGGCATCGAACTCGCCCCGACGGAAATCGAACGCATCTTGCAGAGTTTGGATTTTGAAATCAACGAGGCAAGCGCCGACGCACTGCGCGTCACGCCGCCCGATTATCGCACCGACGTGGACGGCGCGGATGATGTGTTGGAAGAAATTATTTCCATACACGGCTATGACAAGATTCCGAGCACGCTCATCGCCGACGCGCTCCCGCCGCTCAAAGGCAATGACGCGCTGGAACAAGAGGAAGCCGCGCGCGATGTGCTGGTCGACGCGGGTTTACAGGAAATTGTCACGCTCTCTTTTACGTACCCCGCGCACGAAGCATCGCTGCGTCCCACGTCCAACTCGGAAACCGGCTCGCCGCAAGATTTTCCACTGCCCGCGCGCCCCTATGTGGAAATCGCGAACCCTATCAGCCCCGAACGTTCGGTGCTGCGCCAAACCCTTTTGCCAAATATGCTGGACATTGCCGCATCGAATTTGCGCTATGCCAACCGCGCCGCGTTTTTTGAAATCGGCAACGTCTTTTTGACGCGGCGCGCGGGGGAAAACGATTCCCGTGAATTGCCCGAAGACCAAGCTTTCTCACTGCCGCTCGAACCGCGTCGGCTGGCGATTATTTTGACAGGACCGCGCGCGCGCGCGACATGGCAGCCCGCAGACACAACACCGATGGATTTTTTCGATTTGAAAGGCATCGTCGAGGACATGCTCGCGGGACTGCATGTGCGGGATGCAGATTTCACACCCATCGCGCATCCGATGCTGTTTCCCGGGCGCGCGGCCGCGTTGTGCATCGGTGATTCCACCGTCGGCGTTTTCGGCGAACTTCATCCGCTGGTGCGCGCAAATTGGGCACTGCCGGAGCACGCGGTGCTCGTCGGCGAATTCGATTTGGATGCCATCCTCGCGCGCACGGATGCCCGCTTTATCGTGAAACCGATTTCGCGCTATCCGGTCATCGTTCAAGATATCGCCGTGTTGGTGGACGAGCAGGTCGAGGCCGCGCGCGTGCAGGCGCTCATTGTTCAAACGGGCGGCGCACTGCTCAATTCCGTGAAATTGTTTGACGTCTATCGCGGCGCGCCGTTGCCTTCCGGAAAAAAATCGCTCGCCTACACTTTGACCTTTCAAGCGCTCGACCATGTATTGTCCGATGTGGAAGCGGGCAAGCTGCGCGAAAAAATTGTCCGCCGTTTGGAACGCGAAGTCGGCGCGGAACTGCGGAGCGGCTGAGCCAATCCTGCCGACGCGCTATGCCCCATTTTTCCTGTATCGCGTGCGAACACTCGATGCTATACTTGGCTCAAAGGAGCGGCTATGGCGGGTTTTAATTGGGTGGATATTTTTCTCATCATCATGCTTTTGTTTGGCATGGTCGTGGGGTACAGGCAGGGACTCATTCGCGAGCTGCTCGGCTTGGCGGCAATCTACGTCAGTCTGGTCATCGCGACGCAATTTTTTGTGCCGCTTTCGCTGGTCGTTTCCCAAGTCACTTTGAATCCACCCAATACCTTGACCAATGCGATTTCATTTTTCTTTATCTTGTTCGTCGGCATTTTTGTTTTAAATCTGTTGGGGCAGGATGCCTATCGCCAATTGCGTTTCAAACTGCCTTCTATCATTGACAATGTGACCGGCATGTTTCTCGGCGTCGCGAGCATGTGGATTGTCATCAGCGTCGTCGTCAACGTCCTGACCTTTGCCATCAATACGCAAGCGTGGGGCAACGCCGAGGGCTATCGTCTCATCCTTTCCAAAGGCATCACCGAATCGCTCATCTCCGAAGTGACGGGCTCTACCCTGCCAATGATTGTGGCGACGATTCGTCTGTGGATGCCCGGCGGAATGCCCGCGCTGTTCGACTTGTAAAATTTTCTCGGACGCGCACAAGCGAGACGCAGGCAAACGCGTCTCGCTTTTTTTGTGCACGGCGCGGATTGTGTTACTGTAGCGCGCATCCGCGCACCGCGCGCAAGCGTGTTGTGGATACATTTACCGAACATGCATAACGATTCTCTCCGTCCGCTCGAATTTAACGCCGTGCGCGCGCAGCTCGCCGCGCATACGTCCTTTAGCGCAAGCGAACAATTGGCGCGCGAATTGGAGCCAACCGACGACGCGGCGGTGGTAAAAACGCTCCAGCAAGAAACGACCGAAGCGCGCAAATTGCTTGACGTGCAACCACAGTTGGGCGTGGGCAGCGCACGCGATGTGCGCCCGCTCACACAAACTGCGCGCATCGGCGGCATGATTGCGGCGTTTGAATTTCTCGAGCTGCGCGGCACGCTCTTGTCTGCGCGCAATCTGCGGAAAAATATTTTGCGCGCGTCCGAAACCTTTCCGCGCCTCGCGTTCATCGCCGCAAGTTTGCATGACGCGCCGCGCGTGATTGACGAAATCGGACGCGTGTTCAACGAACACGGCGAAATTGACGACAACGCGTCGCCGGAGCTCGCGCGCATTCGCCGCGAATTGAAAATCGCGCAGCAGCGCGTGATGGAACGCCTCCAGCACATCATCACTTCTTCGCAGTACGCAAAATATCTGCAAGAGCCCATCATTACCCAACGCGAAGGGCGCTATGTGGTGCCCGTGCGCGCGGAAGCCAAAGGACGCATCAACGGCGTGGTGCACGACGCGAGCGCGAGCGGCGCAACTTTGTTCATCGAACCGCTCGCGGTGGTGGAACTGGGCAATCGCGTACGCGAGTTGACCGTTCAGGAACAACGCGAGATAGACCGCATTCTGCGCGCGCTCACCGATTTGGTCGGCGCGTTTGCCGACGAAATTGATTACACCGTTCAAGCGCTCGCGCAGCTCGACCTCGCGTTCGCCAAAGCCAAGTACAGCGCGCAGCTTCGCGCCGTCGCGCCCATCATTGACACCGGCTCGCGCGAACAACCCGCGTTTCTTGAATTGCGCGAGGCGCGCCATCCCCTGCTCGACCCCGATACGGTGGTGCCGACTTCTCTCGAACTCCAACGCGCGTTTTCCATTCTCGTCATCACCGGACCGAATACGGGCGGCAAAACAGTGACACTCAAAACCGTCGGGCTGCTCGCGTTGATGGCGCAAAGCGGTTTGCACATTCCCGCGCGCGAAGGTTCGCGCTTGCCCGTCTACAGTGGAATCTTTGCCGACATCGGCGACGAACAATCCATCGCGCAATCGCTCTCGACGTTTTCGGGGCATTTGAAAAATATCATCGAAATTTTGCGCGCCGCCGATTCCAAATCGCTGCTGCTGTTTGATGAATTGGGCGCGGGCACCGACCCCGTAGAAGGCGCGGCACTCGCGCGCGCAATTGTGGAACATTTACTGGAACGCCACATGCCCGCGTTGATTGCCACGCACTATGCCGAATTGAAAGCATTCGCCCATACGACGCCCGGCGTACAAAACGCGAGCATGGAGTTTGATATTGAAACGCTCGCGCCGACCTATCGTTTGATACTCGGCGTTCCCGGTCGTTCCAACGCGTTTGCGATTGCAACGCGTCTCGGTTTGGACAAACCGCTCGTGGAACGCGCGCGTGAAAATGTGGGCAAGAGCAGTCAGGAACTTGAAACACTGTTGGCGCAATTGAACAGGGCGCGTGAGGAAACGGCGCGCGAGCAATCGCGCGCCGCCGCCGCGCGCGAAAACTTGGAGCGCGCGGCGAAACAGGCGCGCCGCGAATTGTCCGAAACGCAGCGCCAGCGCGGCGAAATTTTACGCACGACGCGCGAACAAGCGCGCGCGGAACTGCAAGCGCTGCGCGCGGAATTGAGCCGCCTGAAACGCGAATGGCGCGAAGGCGGTTTCCAGCGCGAAGCGGTGAAACAAGCAGAGAGCGATTTGGATGCACTCGCCAGCGCGACCGACGCCTTGATGCCGCCCCCCGCGCCGCCGCGTCGCGCCGAACCCGCAACTCCGCCCGAACGCATTCGCATCGGCGACCGCGTGTATGTGCCCGGCTTGAATCAGTACGGTGACGTGGTGAATATCGGCAGTGACCTCGTGGTGCAAATTGGTTCGTTCCGCATGAACCTTCCGCCTGCCCAAGTGGAGGTGCAAGCGCGTCAAGATGTTCCGCCCAAACCCGTTGCAGAAACGAGTGTGGTGTTGCCGGATGTGGAATCGCCTGGTTTCGAAGTCCATTTGCGCGGAATGCGCGCCGAAGACGCGCTGGACACGTTGGAAAAATATCTCGACCGCGCGGTGTTGGCGGGACTGCCCTATGTGCGCGTCGTTCACGGCAAAGGCACGGGCACGTTGCGAAAACTCGCGCGCGATTTTTTGCAGGCGAGTCCCCTTGTCACTTCGTACCACACCGCCGAAGCCAACGAAGGCGGCGAAGGCGTGACGATTGCGAAATTGGCAATTCGATAAAAAAAAGCGCGCCGTGTCTTGTGAGGCACGTCGCGTTTTTGTGCGTGGCACAGCGAGATTTTTCTATTCCGCCGGCATGGGTGTCGGCGCCGCGTTCCGGCGCGCAGGGGTGCCGCGCGGCACCCACAGCGCGACCAAACCCCCGATGCCAAACAGCACGCCCGCAATATCCAACAAAAGCACAACATCAATTTGGTCCGCCAGCAGACTCGTGATTGCCATTGCAATCAACTGCGACAACGCCATTACGGTTTGCATCAGACCCGAAACGCGTCCGCGATTGGCATCGTCACTGCCGATTTGGAGCAGTGTGGTCAAGCCCACATCAAACGCTACAACCGTAATCCCCATCAGCGCCAACAAGACCACCGCGATATAAATCGAAGGTTGATTGACGATGAGCAAAAAGAGCATCGTCGCCAGCGTGCCGCCGCCCACAATCATCATGCGCGGCGAGATGCGCGCGGCAATCGCGCCGACGAGGAGCGAGCCAACAATGCCGCCGAGCCCCTGCGCCATCATAATCCAACTGAGTTCCGTCGCGCCGCCGCCCCAAATTTTGTTAATCATCACAATCAACAGTACGTTGATAATGCCCTGTGACAGGAACAGAAAAATGAGCGAGAGAAAGATGGCGCGCAAGATGGGGCTGTAACTCACGACGCGTACGCCTTGCCATAGTTCGCGCGTAACTTCTTGGACCGCATGTCCCACGTCGCGCAGTTTTTGCACAACGCGTTCGCGCGGCGGCACGGCAATTCCAAAGACAAGCACGGCAGAAACGATATAGGTTACCGCGTCAAACAGCGCGGCGGCATGTGGACCAAACATCGTCACCAACACACCGCCAATCGCGGGTCCGCCCAATTGCGAAAGCGCAAACGATGCGCCGAGCGCCGCATTCGCGCGCGCCAATTCTTGTTCCCCGTTTACCAGATTTGGAACGAGCGCCATCGAGGCGGGGCGAAAGAATTGCGAGACCGCCGATTCAACAAACGCGAGCAAGTAAATGAGCCACACCTGCTCACGCGTGTTGACGACCAAATAGCCCAACACAATCACCGCGCGCGCGAGGTCAGAAAGAATCATCAGGCGTTTGCGGTCCCAGCGGTCCACAAACACACCGGCAAGCGGACTGAACAACAGTTGCGGAATCGTCAAGGCAATAAACATCAGCCCCGTTGCCAGCGCCGAGCCGGTCAATTGAAACACCCAGAATGGCAGCGCGACAAAGAGGACCATGTCACCACCCAGAGAGATAACGTGCGCGCCAAACAACAAGGCAATATTGCGGTTGCGTAACGCTTGAAACATTTTTGTACAAGCAAGGGCGAAGCATTCTCAGGCGATACAACTCAACGTTAGAATGCTTCGCCCTTGTACGAAAACGACTATACGGTTTTAGGAACGCGGCTTGCGGTGCTATTCGATATACACTTCGACGTGTTCGCCGTCTTCTTCGTCCTCAACGTCAACAATTTTTCCGGTGCCCCCCGCTTTGACGGCTGCCATGATTTGATTCATGTCCAAACCCTCGAGCCCGACGGGGGAAAATTTGGCGCCGAGTTTCAGACCCACATCCACCAAACTGAGCGGAATCCGCACATTCACTTTGCGTTTGCCGGAACGTTGGTCGGTGACGCGCACGTTGAGCCAGCGCCCGCGTGTTTGTGGCGAAGGCGGAGGCGGCGCTTCGAGTGCGGGTTTATCTTCCAACGCCGCCAAAAGCCGCGCGCCCTCTTCCGCAGACAGTTGTCGGTTTTCAATCATCCGCAAAATTTGCATTCGTTCATCAGCCGTTGCCATTCCCATACTCCCATCCTGACCCCGGGTTTTCCGCACGGCGGAAACCGTTCGAGCCATGTTTCAAAGGCGAAACCCTTTCGCCATCAATGTCAGACCGCGCGTGGGAATAAATCCCGCGTCTGCTAACGCCGCCACCAACGCGGCGTGACTGCTCAGCACGCGCGTTTCGATGTCGCGTGTAGGAAACGTTTCCAAGTGCTTTAACGCCGCTGCCACAAGTCCATTTTCAATTCGCCCGCGCGCCGTCGGAAGCACGCGCACATCCAATTTGTGCGGCGTCCCCACGCGCTGCGCGTGCAGCGTAACGGTTGCCAACAATACGTCATTTTCAAAATAACCCAGCCGCGCGGTGGACTGCAAGATAAAGAAATCGAGCGTGTGTTCTGCCAGACGGTCTTCAAGGCGTACTCCGAATTCCGAAAGCACGGGCGGACGAAACGCGCGGAGCAAATCATTCATGCCCGCGCGCGCCAACTCGTACGCGGCGCGCAATTCTTTGGCTTGGAGCGGACGCACCGGCAGCGGCGTGTGCGCGCTCGTCCGTGCGCGGGTGCGTACATATTCGGTCTCGGTATCCACTGTTTCAAAACCCAATGCTTCGTACAACCGAATCGCGCCTTCGTTCCACGGACGCACATTCAAAATAATCCACTGCGCGCTGCGCGCACGCGCTTCGTCAATCGCCGCCAACATCAACTGTCGCGCAATCCCGCGCCGGCGGAATTTTTCCGCGACCGCGACGTTGCTAATCATCCACCGTCGTTCGCGCGCATCGTCCACCGTCAAGGTCACGTTGCCGAGAATTTGTCCGTTCTCTTCATACACAAAGCCGCGCAAACTTTCGGTGGGCACGGGCATGAACGCGGTCGAGAGCAGCGCCGCGCCCACATCGCGCAATAGCGGCACCCGCGACCACGCGTGCAGCGCGCCGAGGTCTTGGCGAAACGATTCTTCCAACAGCAGCGCAACCTGCCGCAAATCACGCGCGGGGTTCAACGCGCGCACGCCGCGAAAGGAATCGGACCGCGATTGAACAATCTGCGCAACCATGCGTCAATCCAAACCCACCACCACCAATTGACTCTTGCCCCGTTCCGGTTGTTCTTCCTGCACGCGCACAATTTCCAAGCCCATCGTAGATTCCAATGCTTCGTCGAGATTGATTTCGCCGCGCCGCGCCTGATTCGCGAGCCGCGCGGCTTTTTGGAAGGAAAGTTGTCGCGCAAACGCCGCGCCAATCAACGGAATCGGCAGCGGTATCGCCACATTGACCTTTTGCGACTTGCCATGTTTTGTTTCATTCACATAGACGCGCAGCCAAATAAAAATCAGGCGGCGCAACGTTCGCAGCGGCGTGACGGTGGACAGCTCCTGGACTTGTTTCGCGTCGGTCGCAATATCAATGATGCGGTCACTGCGCGACGCGCTTTCGACAATTTCGATTGGGCGGGCGTGCGGTTGGCGGTACGGAATCGGTTGGCGTTGCGGTTGAGGCATGGTTGGTTTGGGCAAGACAGGCAATCCTCAAGAATTGCCTATCCTTCACCCTGCAATAATTTAACGGCTTGCTCGGATGTCAGTTTGCCGCTCGACACTTGTTCGAGAATCAGCTTGCGCTGTTCCGGTGGCAGTCCGGTCTCTTCGCGCGATTCGGCTTGGTCATCGTAACCCATCGCCTTGATAATCTCGGTCAACCGCGCGCGCACGCCGGAATACGGAATCTCCAATTCTTCGGCAACCCGATACGCGTTGCCGCGATTTTTCACAAAAATTTCGATAAAGTGCAAATCATCCGAACCGAGTCGCGCAAAGCGCCCGAGTTCAAAATGTCCGCGCAGTTCAGTGCCGCAATTCGCGCATTCCAGACTGGTCACGTGCAATTTCTCGTCACAAACCGGGCAATTCCATATGAGTTTATTCATAACAGCTCCACATTTTCTAACGACGCAAAAATTTTACCATATTTGAAAAATTTGTCAATACTATCGTAAAAATCTTTCAAATATTAGCAAATAGTTGCAAAATTTGAAGCGTTTTCAAACAAGGTCAACCGCCTGCGCGCGCCTGCCGTTTCGCCTCAAATTCCGCGCGCGCGGTGTCGTACTCGGCGCGGCTCAAAAAAGTGCCGCGTTCGATGCTTTGCTCCGCAATGTTGCCGCTGCCATCAAATCGCACGTCCGCGTACATCAATTGAAAACAGGTGCTGTCCATTATTTCCTTGCGCAGATAACGCCCGCCCGTTTCATAGTCAATGCTGATGTCGTTGCGCGTGTCCACGCGAATCGCCACCGGCGCGCCGCATTTGTTGCATTTCACGTACAACCACAACGCGTTCGGGTCCGCCGCGTCGGACGCTTTGGGCACGGACGGATTGCCGCCGCTGAATAATTTTTTGAGAAAACTCATGCCATCCCTCACCTTGACGCTTTACGTTTGACGAACGCAGCACCGCGTCAAGCGTAAAACGCGAAACGTCACCGCGCCAACTGCGGCACGATGAACCACGCTAACGAGACGTAATCTACCCAGAGCATCACGCCGTACAACAACAGCATGACCCAACGCGCGTAACGCGCATTGAACAATTCGCTCAAGCCCCCACCCCACAGCGCGGCGATAGGAATGAGCGCGTAAAAAAGATAACGCCCCTGCGGCTGAAAAAATTTCAAATTGTAATACGCGTCCGCCGCGACGACGAGCGCCAACAACACAAGCAGCAACAGCCACGTCCAACGCGAGACGCTTGGAAAAAGTTTTCGTTCGCGCCACATGCGCGCAAGCAGAAAGACCGCGCCCAACGTTGCCGCCACACTCAAGAACAACAGCAGCAGATAGATTCGCTCATCCACCAAAACACCCATCCAACCGAACTGCGCCCAAAAGGAGCGAAACGAAATTCCCATCCAATCTATCAATGTGTTACGCAAGCCGTTATCCGCAATCCATTGTGCAGTGGTTGGTTGTCCCACGACGACGGCATCATGCCGCTGCCAGCCGAACAAATCATTCGCGCCGTACACAAAAGCATTTCGCACAAACCACGCCCCCGCCAGCGCCAGCGAAATGACATACAACGGGACGAGTGTGCCGACCGCCGCGCGCAACGTAGGCACGCGCGGTTTCCATGTAAGTGGGCGCGTGCCCGGCGCGTTGCGCTGGGCAAAGGTGATTTGTTGATAGCCGACTTCGCCGAGCACAAGCAAGACTCCGCTGGAATAAATCGTCGTCTTGGTGAGTAACGCGATGCCGTATGCTAACCCGCCCACAAGGATAAAGTGTCGTTGCTGAATTTTTCCATTCAAACGCAAAATTGCCAGCAGCAAAATCGCGGCGACGACCAATTCGGCCAGGGTATCGTTGTTGATGGCGGCGCTCATGGCAATGTGCATCGGCAGCGTGGCGATGATACCGACGCCAACCCAACGCGGCAGCGCGTGTTCGGGAAAGACATGAATAAAAATGCGAAAGGCAATGACGCAAGTGCACAGCGCCACAAGCACATTCAATAAACGCAGCACGAGGACCGCGTCAATGTTTAGCGCGCGCGCCGCGAGATAGAACGGCGTTGCGAGAATATAGTATAGCGGCGGTTGATGCGCTTCATAGCGAATTGAATCAATCGCGAGTTCGGGCGGGAATTTTTCCGCTTTGATTTTTTCCAGATACGCTTGATTGTAATCGCCCTGTGCCAATACGGGAAAGGAAAATGTTTCGGCGAGCACGCGCACATAATTGTAATGCGCGGGTTCATCCGGCGCTTGCCAATGCGGCGTCCGCACCGCATACAGCACGCCGAACGCGAATTGAAAAAATAAAATGAGCGCGAGGATTGCGCGCGGGCTTGTCAGGCGCGAAACGTCAAACCGCGCGGAGGGGCTGTTATGCGTCATGCGTGAGCTCACAACAAATCCAATGGGTCTACATCAATGCGCCAATGCGGCGGCGGCGGATATGCGGACAATAAATCGTGCGCGCCCTTGCCTTTGAGCAAAATCTGCTGGCGGTAGCGTCCGCGCAATTTCGCAAAGAACGCCGCCGCCGGTCCGATGACTTGTACGTCGAGAATGCCTTCGCGTCGAATGCGTTCGTGCAAGTGCGCGGCGAATTGCTCGCTCGCCGCGCGCGCTTGGTTCGCGTTTTCACTGCTGTACAACAATCGCACCAACGGGCGAAACGGCGGATACGCGGCTTGTTTGCGAAACGCGAGTTCGCGTTTGAAAAATTCCGCGTAAGCGTGTTTCGCCGCGAGTTGAATCGCATAATGTTCGGGCGCGTAAGTTTGCACAATCACTTGACCGCCGCGCGCGCTCCGCCCCGCCCGACCCGCCACTTGCGTGACAAGTTGAAAGGTGCGTTCGCTCGCGCGAAAATCGGGGAGATACAAGCCCGTGTCCGCGTTAATGACGCCGACGAGCGTAACCAGCGGCAAGTCCAACCCTTTCGCAATCATCTGTGTCCCAATCAACACATTCGCTTCCCCGCGCGTAAATTTGTCCAACAAGATTTCGTGCGCGTCCTTGCCTTGTGTAACGTCAAAATCCCAACGCAGCGGACGCGCGTCGGGAAATTCCGCGTGCACATCCATTTCCAATTTTTCGGTGCCGAGTCCCAAGCCGCGAATGCGCGTACTGCCGCAGTGAGGACACTTGCGCGGGACGCGCACGCGTTTGCCGCAGTGATGACAGACCAGTTCATTGGCGGGCTGGTCGCCAAAAGTGTGCAGTGTGTACGGATTCGCGCAGCGCGAACATTTTACCGCCTGCCCGCAATCGCGGCACACATACGCGCTCGCACTGCCGCGCCGATTCAGGAACAAAATCGCTTGCTCGCCGCGCGCGAGCGTTTCCTGCATCGCGTCCCGCAATGCGCGACTAAACACGGAGCGGTTGCCCTCTTTGAGTTCCGTGCGTAAATCCACAATTTCGACCGGCGGCAGTTCTTGATAACGCGGGGTACGACGCGGCGCGTTCGCGTCTTCGTGCGCGATGATGCGCTGCGGCAATTCTACAAGTCGAATTTCGCCGTGCTGCGCGCGGAAATAGGTTTCGACGGACGGCGTAGCGCTTCCCAAAATCACCACAATGCCGCGTGTGCGCGCGAGTTCGAGCGCCAGGTCGCGCGCGTGATACGCGGGTTGATTCATGTCCACATCGTTCTTGTAAGCGGCGTCGTGCTCTTCGTCTATCACAATCAAGCCCAAACGCGGCAGCGGCGCAAACAACGCCGAACGCGCGCCAATGACGACATCCAACTTGCCCTCGCGAATTCTGCGCCATGTATCAAAACGTTCACCGTCGCTCAAGCGCGAATGCAGAATGCCAATGCGTTCGCCAAAGCGCGCGCCGAATCGGGCAATGGTCTGCGGTGTGAGCGAAATCTCGGGCACGAGCGCGATGGCTTGCTTGCCTTGCGCGAGAATCTTGTCAATGGCATCGAGATAGATTTCGGTTTTGCCCGAACCGGTAACGCCGTGCAAGAGAAAGGTGCGCGGGGTGAGCGAGGACAATGGCGTATCCAGACCGCGTTCAATTTCTTGCCACGCGCGCTGCTGTTCGGTGGTCAACGTGGGGGGGGGTGTTGGCTTGAACGTTCTGCCGGCGAGCGGGTCGCGAATTTTTTCGGTAGACTCGAGTGCGACGATGCCGAGCTGTTCCAACTTTTGCAAGTCCGCGCGTTTCGCGTCGGTGGCGGCGTACAGCGCGCTGACCCACAGCGGTTCGCGTTCGTGGGCGAGCAATTCCACAATGCTCAACCAGCGCGCGTGCGCCGGGGACAACGGTGTAATTTTTTCGGCATTACGCAGGACAAACCGCGCGGGCGTTTCGATTTTTTCCACCCAGCCGCGCGCGACCAACGTTTTGAGCGTGATGGCTGAAATTTCGAGCGCGCGTTCCAATTCCTCTGTCGTCGCGCGGTTGCCGTGCTCGCGCAGGTACACACACACGCGCGCTTGATTCACCGCGAGCGCGGGCACCTCTTCGAGATACGCTTCGCTGAGTTGATACTGCGGCGGGGGCGAAAGGCGCTCGATGATTTGTTCGCGTTCGAGACGCGCCAACGTTCCTTCGCCAACGCGCGTTTGCGCGGCGAGCTCCGCGTAGGTCAATGGAACGCCTGTGGCGAGCGCGCGCAAAACTGCCGCGCGCCGGTCGAGCCCCGCGATGACAGCGCGCGCGGTTTCGAGCGGCGTGGTCAAGCGCGCCGTGTCCACGCGACGCGGGCGGGCGCGGGCGGGACGAATGCTCGTGTGTTTGAGCAGTACGCCACGTTCCAACAGCGCGTTGGCAAGTCCGCGCTGTGCCGGCACGAGCTGCGTTGTTTTGAGCGAACCGGCTTGGCGGACGCGTTCCACCAACGCGCGTTGTTTTTCGGTGAGTGTATCGAGCACGGCGTCGGGAGCGAGTTCGAGAAAGGTTTCTTGTTTGTCCTCAATGCCGGGCGGAAGAAAAAGCCAAATACAGTCCGAGAGGGGAGCGAGATAGTGGCGCGAAATCCAATGCGCGAGTTCAATTTGTTCGAGCGTGACGAGCGGGTCGGGGTAAACAATCGCTTCGAGCGAACGCGTTTTGTCGAGGTCGGTGGTTTCCGCGAGTTCGACGACGATGCCTTGCAAACGCCGCGCGCCAAACGGGACCCACACCATTTGCCCCACGCGAATCGCGTCCTGCCATTCTGGCGGAATGTCGTACGTAAAGCTGCGGTCGAGCCACGCGCGCGGTAACGGCGCAACGTCGCGCTCTGTTTGCGCGGGCAGCACGGGCGCGTTGGTAAAAGGGATATGGACGACGACGTTTGCGTATTTCATGGAAACGAAAACCGTTTCCCATTATAACGCATCGCGCGTTTCATTCCTTGCGCGCGGCTTGCAGCGCGGCGAGTAATTTTTCTAAATGCTCTTGATGATGGTCGTACGAGGCGAGATAAAAATCGGCGAGAGAAAATCCGTTAAACCACGCGTAGCGGGTTGAATCAAGAAACTGTGGTTCGGAAACTTGCTGTCCCAATGCCAAAAAAAGAGTATAGCCGTTTTGCCAATCCGCGCGCACCACTGCCCACGGGACGGCGCGTTGTGATTCGTAAATGAACGCGTTCACCGCGTCGGTGTTTTCATCCGGGTCGTCGTCGCCGAGCCAACGCGGAAATTCGGGCGGACGATTCAAGACAGCCGACTCGGCGCGCGCAATGGAACGCTGCTGCCACGCGCGCAAATGTGCTATTACGTCTTTGACCGACCAATCGGCAAAGGTGCGCGGAGCATTGATTTGTTCGTCGCCCAAACTCGCCAAAAATGCTTGCCATCGGTCAAACTGTTCGCGCAGGGCGGCAAGAATATGTTGCTGCATGTTCATGGCGTGTTCTCTATGTTTTATAAATCGCCGCCGCCATGTAACCCACCGTGTACTGCCCCGGCTCTTTGACGCCGGTCACATCGCCGGAATTGGTGCGATACAAGACGCGGATTTTGTTTGCGCCGCGCAGTTGCGCGGTCAGCAGCGTCGTCACAATCGCCATATCACCGCACGCGCGCGGTTCGCCTTCGTTCACCATGTAATCAATCAATACGCCGATGTTGTATTCGACAATGATATTTTCAAACCCTTGGTCAAAGTACGTCACCGCGTCGTAGTTGTGCAAGTGCGACAAATCAGAGCTGGCGACGAGCAGCGTCGCATCGTCAAGCAGCGGCGCGAGCGCGTGACTGAGCGTTTCACATTCATTGCGCACGCGCACGCCGTAATGATAAAACGGGTGCGACATCATTACGGGCACGAGCGAAAATTTTTTCAGTTGCCGCTGTAAAAAGGGGAGCTGCATTTCCAGCGAATGTTCGCGGTCAAACGCGACAAAGTTGATGGGGGCGCGCGCGTGCAGTTTTTGTACAAGCACCGTGTCCACCGGCACATCACCCAAGGGGGTCTCGAACATTTCCGCGCGGTTCATCGCCTGCGCGCCATAATCTTGAAAGTGACTGGGACCAAGAACGACCACGCGTTGATAGTCCGCGCCCGCGATTTGTTGATACGCGTGCGCGGCGGTCTGTCCCGAAAATTGATATCCCGCGTGCGGCGCAATCAAGCCGACGAGTTCGCCTTCCGAACGCGCGGCGGATACGTTTGAAAAAAATTCGTCCAGTACAAAACGCAACTGCGCCGCGTCACTGGGATACCAGCGGTCGTCGGCGCAGATGGGAGCGCGAGTCGTACGCGCGTTCATAAAGATAAGAGAGTGGAGATTAGAGATTGGAGATTTGAAAAGGAATCCTTCTTTAGGAGTCAGGAATCAGTCTCCAGTCTCCAGTCCCTACGTGCGAAACCGATACGTAATGCGTCCGCGCGTCAAATCATACGGCGAGAGTTCCACGCGTACGCGGTCGCCAAGCAGAATGCGAATATAGTACATTCGCATCTTGCCCGAAATGTGCGCCAACACATCATGTCCCGTATCGAGTTTCACGCGGAACATTGCGTTGGGCAGGGCTTCGGTGATGGTGCCTTCCACTTCGATGGTGTCTTTTTGTTTTTCTTCTTTGGATTTAACAGGTCTGCGAGATTTCGGCATGAATAATTCCTTGGTGCGTTAGTGAGCTCGTGCGGATGAACTATATCCGAGCAATCATAAGATAGCGTGTTAGTGAGATTATACGCGTATTGGATTAAACTTCCTAACTA
>JAKOPZ010000066.1 GCA_029778615.1 Chloroflexota bacterium
CAAAGCGTTACGCACACAGATAGCTGCTTCATATGATGGACCCATTGCATATTTCTTGGTGACAATGCGTTCAGGCGGAAAATAACACTCAAGTGTTGCGGCACCTTGTGAGTCGACCTTTATCTTTATGCTTACTCCTATCAGCTTAGAACCATCAGCAGTTGTCTGTTGTCCGCCCAGTACAATTCCATCATAGGCTAGGTGATTTGTCAGGATTACACTCAACGGTTTCCTCGGGTCAATTTTTGTTTCATACTTGTTGTCAAGTAATCCCTTTTTAGGGTCGGTTGCCATTACCTTGATGATAGGTGATTTTCCATTTTTTAGATCGGTTATGAATTGTTCAAAGGAACCTGAGTATCCATCTTGTGTGGAAGCAAAATGTAAATAACGGTAGACAGCTTCTATGATGCTCTCTGAAGCATTTGGAAAGCTTGGGTTGGGTACCAGTTCCTTAGCTGGTCGAACTTTACGCGTTGCAAGGTCTTCGCTTATCCCGAAATTGATTTCTCCCACAAATCCTAGCACATTTGCGCTAACTGTATTCAATTTCCACACGGTACTCGGATCCGGTGTCGAACCAGCTTGCGGGCTCGGCGTTGAAGACGTTATAGTTTCTAAAATCCTTGTTGTAATAATTGGAGTCATTAACTTCGTAGTTATAATTGTTTTCGTCACTGTTTTATTGCCAACGTTAAGTTCCTTTGTTTTAGCGAGGTGATCTGGAGCTTTAATGGCGGTTGGTGTGGTTTGTAAGATAGCAGGTGCTTCTACAACCGGTGTTGGAGAAACAGTAGACGCCGCGTTCGCACAGCTGGCGACAAATGGAAGAACAATAAACAGCATTCCAATTGAACTAAGATAGTTTTTTTGCATCTTTGTATCCTCGAACAACCAAATCAAATGTGGATACTTGCTTATCAGCTCGGCAATTTAGCAGTTTGCATCACTGCCATCACTTCTCTTCTCTCGCTTCTCGCTTCACGTTGCTCGCGTTCTGTCACTGCCTTCACAATCTTCTCCGCCGTAATTGGCAATTCCGTAAACCGAACCCCCAGCGCGTTATACAACGCGTTCGCGTAAGCCGCTGCGCACGGATTCGTTGCCGCTTCGCCGATGCCTTTGGCGCCGAACGGTCCGCTCGGTTCGTAGGTGTCAGAAAAATGCGTGACGATGTTGGCGTTCATCGGCGCTTCGCTGATGGCTGGTGTTTTGCCGTCAATCCAAAAACCTTTTGAGGCGAGTTGCCCGGTTTGCGCGTCCCATTGATTCTCTTCGATGAGCGCGTAACCCATCCCTTTTGACAAGCCGCCTTCGAGTTGTCCGATTGCCATGTCGGGATTGACGAGAGTGCCGCAGTCACTGCCGATGACTGCGCGATTCGTTGTGACGTGTCCCGTTTCCGTGTCAACGGTCAGGTCAATGAAATAGGTAACGAACGCGGGCGGACAATTCACTTGACGCAAACTTGTCACGGCTGCCATTGTGCCCCACGAATTGATTTGCAATTGTTTCGCGAGCGCGCCGAGCGTGATGCGGCGTTCGGGAAAATTCGGACAATAAATCACGCCTTGCATCAATTCATAATCGGGTTCGATGACGAGCGAGTCGGCTTGCAGTCCCAAAACGCGCGACGCGTACTCAAAGATTTGACGTTTGACGATTGACGCCGCTTTCAATGCCGCGCCGCCGCCCGCGTACACACCGCGCGTCGCGTGCGTGACAACATCGTACACTGTCGTCAATGTATCCGCAGGTGAAATCCCGACCCGTTCGATTGGCACGCCCAATTCTTCCGCGACAATTTTTGCAATCGCTTCGAGCGTGCCGCCGCCGTGGTCCATCATCGCGTGAACAACGTCCACCGAACCATCTTCATTCACTTTGACGAACGCGCCCGAATAATCAATCACTTCGCCCGGTTTCGGCGCACCCGCTCCCGACGTGTGAAACCCGCGCGCCATGCCAATACCGTGACGATAGCGTCCTGTTTGCGTTCCCGCCTTCGGGCGCGCGCGCCAGCCAATTTTTTGTGCGCCCTCGCGTAAAAGTTGCGGAACGCCATCGCTGCGAATGATGGACTGCACGGAAGGTCCTTGTCCCCAAAACGTTCCGCCGAGTCCCACATAATTTTTCAATTTGAAATCAATCGGGTCGAGTTCAAGTTCGTGCGCGATTTCGTCCATCAACGATTCCATTGCAAATGTTGCTTGCGGATTGCCGAACCCTTGCATCGCGCACGACGGCGTTTTGTTTGTGTACACTGCTTTGCCTTCAAAACGCAGATGCGGAAATTTATACAGCGACGCGCTCCAACCCGCGAGTACGGAAAGCAACGGATACGCTTGAATGTTGTGTCCGCCAATGTCAGCGAGCGCTTGAATATGTCCCGCCGTAATTTTTCCGTCGCGCGTGACACCGATTTTCAATTTCAATTTTGTCTGATAACGCACGTGGTCGTACATGTCTTCTTCGCGCGTGGAAACGAGTTTGACGGGTCGCTGTGCTTTCAACGCGAGCGCAACACAAATCGGAATAATCGAATTCATCTGAATCGAAGAACCGAATGTGCCGCCGATGGCAATGCGTTTGACATTGACCTTGTGCAATGGAATTTCAAAAATTTCGCCCAATAGTTGCCGCACGTTGTGAATGGATTGCGTTGTGGGATAGACAGTGATGGAACCATCGGGCGCGGGGTCGCACACACACGCTTTCGTTTCCATCTGCGCGTGATAAATGCGGCTCGTCAGAAATTCGCGTTCAAAGATAAAATCCGCGTGTTCAAATCCTTCATCAACATTTCCAACATTCACTGTACGCGTAACTGCGACATTGTTCTCAATCGGTTTCGTTTCGCCGTTCAACACAATGGATTCGTGAATGGGTTCCGCGTTTTCATTTTGCGCATCTTCAGGATTCATGTAATGCGGCAAAATTTCCCATTCGATTTTAATCGCGCGCAATGCTTTTTCCGCGAGTTGTTCTGTTGGCGCGGCGACGGCAGCAACTGCTTCGCCCACATGTCGCGCTTTGTCCGCGAGAACGGTGCGGTCGCGATGCAAAAAAGGCGGCGTGCTGACGATGCGTTCGTTGTATTTGAGATGCGGCACGTCGTCGTACGTCAAGACCACTGCGCCCATCGCTTCGGCTGCGCGTTTGTCAATGGAAACAATGCGCGCGTGCGCGTACGGTGAACGCAAGACGCGCGCGTGCCACATGCGCGGTAGTGTCACATCGGACGCGTACATTTCGCGTCCCGTCACTTTTGCAATGCCATCTTTGCGGTGAACGTTGGTGCCGAGCGTGTGGTAGGAATGGTTCATTGCTCAATCCTCGTCCAAATCGGGCGGAAAGGGTTCCAGTCCAACAAGGCGCGCCATACTCCACAATTCTTTGTCATAGGTCGCGAAGGTGACATCCGATTCTAGCGTTTCGTGCCACATCAGCGCCGTTGCAAGCTGTACGGCATCGTAGCCGCGCAGTCCATGCTGCCATGCCAACGCGTCCGCGCGCGCAACGACGACCTCGTTGACGTCAAGGCGTTCATAATCCGCCCAATCTTGCCGAAACGTCTCCAAGTCGCGCTGGGCGGTTTCACGCTTAATGAGACCGATACGAACCGCTTTCGCAAACGCGGCGGCAACTTCGGCGCGGGTAATGGTCGCGCTGCCGATGACCGCCGCTTTTTGCACGCGCTTTTCGACCTCATCCGAGCCATCTTCCCGAATATATCGTTTTATCAATGCGCTCGTGTCCAGGTATAAAATCATTCGCGCCCCTCAATCACAAGCTGCGCCATGGTTTTATTGCCTCGCAGTCTGGTCGTGGGTCTGCGCGGTTTGAGCCGGCGTCCACTCCATTTTACGAAACCGGTCTCGATCAATTTGCGGCGCCGTTCTTCAAGCGAAGTCGGCGTGGGTGTCAATTGTACAATCGGCTTGCCCCGCTCCGTGATAACGAGGATTTTGCCTTGTTTGACTTGGCGCAAGTACGCGCTCATTTGCGCTTTGAATTCGCGTATTCCGACTGTTGTGGTTGCCATAGTTCCTCCAATGTGGTCACATTATAAGCATTGTGGTCACATGGTCAAACGTGCGGATTCTGTCGCGTGATTGCATCGCGCGTCGAACAAATTATATCGCGCGAATGATTATGGTCAATGGCGGTAGAACGATACCAAAAGAAACACCGTGCCTTGCACGCACGGTGTCTTGTCTTATCGTTCCGAATCTTGGTCTTCTGTTGAAAGCGTGTTGGTGCCGCATTGGGTTGGGTTCTGCGCCTGTTTGTAGATGCGATTGAATTCGGTGATGTAATTTTTCGCGAGCGTGGGGTCGTCAATGATGAGCAAATTTTCGTCGTTGGTTCGGTTTGCCGCGTCGCTATAATTGTACGAACCCGTCACAACGGTTTTGTCGTCAAGGATGAGCATCTTGGTATGCAAGATGTAACAATTGCCGTCCTGCAAAATATCTACGCCCGCGCGTTTCAGTCCCTCATATTCTGCGCCGAGCCCGCCGTTATTACGCGTTTCAAAAACGCCGTGCACCGCGAGTCCTTCTTTGTTTTTCGCTTTCAACACGTTCGCCATCGCGGTGTCGGTGAAAGAGAACGCGGTCACACGAATACTTTTGGTCGCCGCTTTCAAACGGTCGAGAATCGCTTTTTGCGCGCCGCCGTTCGGTGAGAAATAATTTTCAATCACCACATTGCTGCCGATGGTCACGCGCGGGTTGGGAATTATTTTTGATGGCGCTTCCTGCGCGCGCAATTGAAACAGGCGCTCGAACATTTGATTGTAATTTTCAATCAGCGCCGCGTTGTCGAGGCGGAGCATGTTGTTGTTGTTGCGGTACACGTCGTTCGGAGTGAAATTCATTGAACCCGTCCATAACAGACGGTTGTCAATCACCGCGAATTTATTGTGCATCAACGCCGAACGATGGTCTTTGATAACGGTCACGCCCGCGCTCTCTAATTTTGCAATCGCGTCGGTGTATTCTTTGGCGTCTTGGTTCGCCGCGTAATCGGTGACGACGCGCACTTGGACCTTGCGCTGCGCGGCGCGCGCAAGCGCATCCACCAGCGAAGGCAAACGAATATCGAACACGGCAGCATCAATTGTTTTTTGCGCCCGGTCAAAATCTGCCGCAATCGCCTTGTCCACGCCGCCAGTGCGGTCAGCTTTGTTTTCGGG
Source organism: Chloroflexota bacterium (assembly GCA_029778615.1). GTDB lineage: Bacteria > Chloroflexota > Anaerolineae > UBA4142 > SHND01 > SHND01. The sequence continues at coordinate 5,201 of JAKOPZ010000066.1, forward strand.
GTAGGTGGGTTTGGTGAAATAGAGCGTATACCACGCGCCTTTACTGACGTTCGCGCGCGGCAAATCGGTGACAGTCTCATCCGGCGCGGGTGAGATGGTGGCGGGCGCCGGTGGCGGAATCGTTACTGGCGGTGGCGCGCCCGCTGTTCCGCCGCCAAAGAGAACACTGGTCCCCGCGATGATAAAGACCAGAACGATGCCTGCGACGAGCACCCACGGCGCAAATCTGCCGGGGGTTTTGGAAAAAGATTTTTTGCTCATGACGATTTCTTTTGCTTGCGTCGCCGGGATTTGCCGCGCGTTTTCGGTGCGACGGCGGTTGGGTTGGACGCGGGCGCAATTTTAGCATCGGCGCGCGCGGTGAGCAAGGGCTGTTCTGTTCCCGCTTCGCCGGTTGCTTGCAGACGCGCGGCGGGAGGCATGGCATTTGCGTCCGTTTCTTTGGCAGGGGAATCTGTGGTTGCCTCACGCGCGCTGTCCGCGTCGGCGCTCAACGTGGAAAAAGCCGCGCCGCGGTTTGCGCTTGAATTCATCGCGCGCGCGGTGAGCTCTTGGGTGAGCATCGCATTCGCCTGCGCGACGAGTGTTTCCGCGCCTTGCACACCACTTTCGTTGGCAGCGCGCACTGCCGCCGTCACCAACTCGCCGTCGGTATCGGCGACGATTTGTTTCTGTGCCCAGTCCAAGAGTGCCTTGGCATCGCCGTCGGTCAGATTGTCCGTTAACGATTCATTTTCGTACAAGCGGTCAATGCGCGCTTGCTGTTCGGGTGTGAGTTTCATACCTGCATGATGAAAAAACCTACGCAGTCGCGACCGCGTAGGTTTTTTTGATTTCTAGCCTGCCTCGCCTTCGCGAGCGACCTCTTCCTCTGCGGCGCTGATGCCGGACAGCTCTTCCTCTTCTTCTGCTTCATGGAATTCGCGGGCGCGTGCCTTGTTCGGCAAGAGCCCTTCGGGACGAAAGAGCATCATCAATATCAACGTTGCGCCAAAGAGACCATAACGCAAATTGTTAATGGTAAAACCAAGTTGGATATTGTTCTGCGCCATGACGCCGTCCAGTGTGGGCAGAACAATTGTGTCCACGCCGACAATAACGAGACCTCCAAGCAGCGCGCCATATGGATTGCCCACCCCCCCCAGAATGACTGCGGAGAGAATAATGATGGATGTGCTGAATTCGAACGTGCTCGGAAAGACGCCCTGAATGTAACTGGCATAGTACGCGCCCGCGAACCCTGAAATCATCGCGCCCATCATAAAGGCGAGCAGTTTGACGCGCACTGTATCAATGCCCATCGCCGCTGCCGCGTCCTCGTCTTCGCGCATTGCCATCCACGAACGACCCAAGCGCGAATTTTCGAGGCGCATATTGAAAAAGACAAGAAAGACCATGAGCAAGAGCGCGAGCCAATACCACGGACCCAAATCAATTTTATTGAATGTATAGCCCGTGAATGGAATGGTGGGCAGCGCGATGGGGTTCACACCTTTTTCACCGGCGGTAATATCAATACAGTCCCATCCGAGAAACGGAATCGTCACGCAGGTGAGATTTCGAAACAACACCGGCACCACTTCGCCAAAGCCGAGAGTGACGATGGCGAGATAATCGCCGCGCAGTGGAATGGTGGGTGAACCGAGCAAGAGTCCGGAGAATGCAGCGATGCCTGCCGCGAGGATGATGCCCACCCAAAAATAGTTGAACGGAAATGGGACCGGGTACGGACCCCACGGCGGCGAAGGCGAGGTAAGCAGTGCCATCGCATACGCGCCTATCGCAAAGAACGCGGCATAGCCAAGGTCGAGGAGTCCCGCGTAGCCGATGACAATGTTGAGTCCCAACGCGAGGAGCGAATAGACGACAATGTTGACAAACGAACCGGTAAAATTCCCAACTTGATTGCTGGTGAGCACCAACATCGCGCGGTCAATGAACGGGTAGAGCGCGGCAAAAAGCGCCAGCAGCAAAAGAGGCCAACGCTTGTGCGCAAAGACGATAAAATCATTTTGCCCAAAATCGCGACGGACAGCCATATGTTCCCCCTATGCCTTTTGCACCACGCTGCTGCCGAGCAGTCCGTTGGGGCGAAAGACGAGAATCAAAACGAGAATGAGAAACACAACGGCGCGGGTCCATTGTGTCGCGAAATATTGGTCACTCAACGCCGAGATGAGGCCAATTAAAAATCCGCCGAGCATCGCGCCTGTAATGTTGCCGATTCCGCCCAGCACGGCAGAGGTGAACGCTTTGAGTCCCGCATCGAAACCCATATTCCATTGCGCGTTCTGAAAATACAATCCGCCGACGATACTGCCCGCGCCCGCCATCGCGCCGCCGATGATGAAGGTCAACGCAATGATGAAATCCACGTTGATGCCCATGAGACGAGATGCTTCACGATTCTGTGCAGTGGCGCGCATCGCTTTGCCGAGCGTCGTGCGCGCGACAAACAAACGTAAAATCATCATGAGCGGAAGCGCAAGCCCGATGGCAAAAACTTGCTTGGCGGTGATGGCGAATGTGGTGTTCAGACCAAACACATCCGTTAACAAATTGATGTTGGGAATCAAATTTGGGAATGGTTTCGGCTGGGCACCGCTGCCGCCAAAATAAATGAACGGGTCGCGCGGCAAGCCGCCCCAAATTAGACCGACCTGAAGGAGGACGAACGAAACGCCGATGGCAGCAATCAACGGTGCGAGACGCGGCGCGTTACGGAGCGGGCGATAAAACGCGCGCTCGATGCCAGCGTTCAGTATCGCGCAAATGGTGGGCGACAGGACAAAGCAGAACGCGATGCTGAGCGCAATCACGGCGGGCGGCGATTTTTCACTAATGCCCAAGAGACTCAACATTGTCAGCGCGGAAAATGCGCCAATCATGTACACATCACCATGCGCGAAATTGATGAGCTCGACGATGCCATAAACCATCGTATAGCCCAACGCAATCAAAGCATACACCGCGCCTTGTGACAATCCGTTAATCACCTGCTTGATAAAAAGTTCCGGATCGGTGAGAAAGGCATTGACCAAAAACGCGGCGAACGCGAGAACGACCAATCCCATCAGAATATTGCGTGGGGTGAATTTGAAGCGAGAAGACATGGCGGCTCCTACGGTCATAGGGGCTGAGAGTATGATAACGGATTTGCGAAGCGAGTCGCAATCCTTTTTGATATTCGACTAGCTCGACGTTAGGTGGTGAGGAAAGGGGAGGACGCAACGCGTCCTCCCCTGACAGTGCATGATTACTTTAACGGGCTGATGAACGTCCACTTGCCGTCTTTGACAACATTGGCGGACATGGTGGTAAGCGTCGTATCGCCGTTCGCGTCGAACGACCAGGGTGCGCCCAACATGCCGTTGAAATCTTTGGTCGCAAAGACTTCGTCGCGCATGCACGCGCGCGTTACGGTGCCTTTTGCCGAGCAGCGGTCGAGCGCGGCAAGAATGACGTTCATGGTTTCGTACGAATAGGTCGCGTAAAATTCGGGGTCGCCGCCGAATTTGGCTTTATAGTCCGAGAGCCATTTTTGTCCGGCGGGACTGGCTTTGGCAACTTCGGCGGGAGGAAGACCACCCGCAGTCGCAATCATGCCTTCCGCATCCGACCCGGCTTCTTGAATGACCGAAGTGGTAAAGATGCCGTCAGGTCCGCCGAATTGACCTTTCCAACCGGCGGCGCGGAGGGCTTTGAGGACGAGACCGGGATGATTGGATTCGATACCGCCAAAATAGACCGACGCGGCACCGGATGACGCAATCTTGGTCGCGAGCGCGCTGTAATCGGTGGCTTTGATGTCAATGCCTTCGTGTCCTTTGACATCCAAACCAATTTTTTTCGCTTCGGCTTCAAACACATCGGCAACGCCTTTGCCGTACAATTGTTGGTCGTCCAAAATGTACACGGACGCGAACCCTTGGTCTTTGTACCAACGCGCGCCGACGGCGCCTTGAATATCATCTGCTGGAACGACGCGGGCGTAATTGCGCACTCCGGTCGGATAGTATTTCTGCGGTTCGCCTTCTTCCGCGCCGTTGGTCTTGGTCAGACCGGGGTATGTGTTCGCGGGGCTAACCATGACGAGCGGACCGGCTTGATTCAAAATCGGAATCGAGAGTTTCGCGGCGCCCGAATTGTACGTGCCGAGGTACGCCAGCACTTCGGTATCTGCCACTGCTTTGTTGGCGTTCGCGGTCTCGACGGCGGGGTCCCACTGACCGAGCGCTGCACTGGCATCATCCCAGTGCAGGTATGTGATTTTGCACTTGCCATCTTTGGTGGTGGCGCCATGGTCGCCCAACGCTTGATTGATGGCGTTTACCATCGTATCCGTCTGCGCTTTGGCGCCGCCTTGCTCGGGCAGAGACGAAACAATTTTGACGTTGCACGCCGTCGCGCCCGGAACGGCGCCGCCACAAGCTGCAATAACAACGGAAACGGCAATGATGAGAATTGAGAGTACGAGAAACTTGCGCGCAAATAGCTTGCGATTCATCTTCTATCTCCTCCTGAAGGGTGACTGACAAACATGTGTGCGGTCACGGTGTCGGGAACCGCACTGCCGTTCTCATCCGCGCAGAAAAAGCATTCTGCTAGATCGCCACTCTGGGATGCGGCAAAGGTTTCGGTCCGGCAAATCGGCGTTCCACCTCCCTTGAATTGCAAAATATAGATCCAAAAGGGCAAGTCCACGGGCTGCGTTGGTCGAGCATCGTGCAGCGTTTGATGAACGTAACAGGTTAGGTTAGCCCGCGCGCGCGGGGTTCAAATCATACGTCAGGGGAAAAAGATGACTGTCTCGACATTGAGTGTCCAAATAGGATATTGGGCAAGTCGGGCGAATTATACGGTACGTTCCTGTTGAAGGTCAAGCGCGCCGGAATAGAGATTGCCGAATCCCGATAGAATGAGCATCTCGCGCCTTGCGATGAGCACGTCGCATTTTAACCTCCGCGCCTTATGCCTCGCCGAGATACGCTTTGCGGACTTCTTCGTTTTCTGCCAATTCTTTTGCGTTGCCTTGCAGGATGATGCGCCCCGTCTCCAACACATAGCCGCGATTCGCCACCGAAAGCGCGCGTGCGGCATTTTGTTCAACCAGCAGAATGGTAGTTCCTTCGTCGTTCAATGCTTTGATAATGTCAAAGATGGTGTCCACGAGTACGGGCGCGAGCCCCATCGAAGGTTCGTCGAGCAGGAGAATGCGCGGGCGCGTCATTAGCGCGCGCCCCATCGCGAGCATTTGCTGTTCTCCACCGGATAATGTTCCGCCCGCTTGATTGCGGCGTTCGGCAAGACGCGGAAACAAATGAAACACATGCTCCAAATCTTTTTTCACGCCGTCGGCATCCTTGCGCGAATAGGCGCCCATTTCTAGATTTTCCATTACCGTCAAGCGCGTAAAAATCTGGCGTCCTTCCGGCGATTGTCCAATGCCTTTGCTCACAATCAGATGCGCGGGCAAGCCGCTGATTTTTTCGCCATTGAGTTCGACACTCCCCTGTTTCGGATGGAGCAGTCCCGAAATGGTTTTGAGCGTGGTCGTTTTGCCTGCGCCATTCGAACCGATGAGGGTAACTACTTCGCCCTTTTCGACCGTGAGCGAAATCCCTTTCAGTGCATGAATGTGCCCGTAATAGGTGTGAATGTCATTGACGGCTAAGAGTGGCATGTGAGTTCCATGTCATTTCCAGCGGATGTGAGAAATCTCGACTTTGGCCAAACGCGATTTCTCGCTCCGCTCGAAATAACAAAAATGATTAGATGTGCATTTCCGACGAGCCCAGATACGCTTCGCGCACGCGCGGATTTTGTTGGACTTGCTGGGGTGAACCTTCGGCAATCTTGACGCCGAAATCCAAAACGGTCACGCGTTCCGAAATCGTCATCACAACGCGCATGTGATGTTCAATCAACAAAATCGTGACGTTCATTTCCTGCCGCACCTTGCGAATGAAATCCACCATCGCCAACGATTCTTGCGGATTCATGCCTGCTGTCGGTTCGTCGAGGAGCAGCAATTTGGGTTCGGTGCCGAGCGCCCGAGCAATTTCCAAACGACGCTGTTCGCCGTACGAAAGATTTTTCGCCAAATTGTTTTCTTTGCCGCGCAGACCGACAAAGCGCAAGAGTTCACGTCCGTGCGTCGTCACGCGCGCTTCTTCTTCGCGGGTTGCCTTGTTATGTGTAATCGCGCCGATGACGCCCGCTTTCATGCGGGGATGCTGTCCCACCATCACATTCTCCAGCGCGGTCATGTTGCCAAAGAGACGGATGTTTTGAAAAGTGCGCGCAATGCCCAGCGACGTAATTTGGTGCATCTTCATGCCCACCGTCGGCTTGCCCTGAAATTGAATCAGCCCTTCTTCCGGAGTGTAATAGCCGGTGATGCAATTGAAAAAGGTTGTTTTGCCCGCGCCGTTTGGACCGATGAGACTTACAATCGAGCCCTCTTCGATTTCAAAATCCACGCTGTCCACGGCGGTCAAGCCGCCAAAGCGTTTGGTCACACCTTTTGCGCTGAGGATAGTTGCCATGAGTTGGGTATCAGGTATCACGTATCAAGTATCGGGTATTCCATGCGACCCTACTACTTGCTACCTGCTACATGCTCCTAATGCAGAATCTTGCTCAAGAATTGTCTCATGCGTTCGTTATCTGGGTTGTCAAACATATCGCGCGGGGGACCTTCGGCGACGATTTGTCCTGCCTCCATAAACACCACGCGTGACGCCGCGTTTCGCGCGAATCCCATTTCGTGCGAGACGACGAGCATGGTCATTCCTTCGTTCGCCAAATCAAGCATGACATCCAGCACTTCGTTAATCATTTCCGGGTCGAGCGCGCTGGTCGGTTCATCAAATAACATTACTTTGGGATTCATCGCGAGCGCGCGGGCAATGGCAACGCGCTGTTGTTGTCCGCCCGAAAGTTGTGCGGGATAGCTGTTGGCTTTTTCCGGAATCCGGACTTTGCGTAAAAGGTCATGGGCAATTTCTTGGCTTGCCTTTTTATCGCGTTTGCGGACTTGGGTCTGGGCGAGCGTCAGATTTTCAAGAACCGTCAAGTGCGGAAATAAATTAAACTGCTGAAAGACCATGCCCACTTCGGCGCGCACTGCGTTGATGTTGCGATGTTTGGAATCAATCACGTTTCCATCCACCACCACGCGTCCGCCGTCAATAGTCTCCAGTCCGTTGATGGAACGCAAGAGCGTAGATTTGCCGCAACCGCTCGGTCCGATGACGACCAACACTTCGCCTTTGTTCACGTGTGTGGAAACACCGCGCAGTGCGTGCACGCTGCCAAAATGTTTGTGAACCTCTTCGATGCGTACGATGGCGTTGTTCATAATTGTTTCCACCGTGTCTCGATCCAGCGCGTAAAGCCGGACAAGATGAGCGTGAGCGACAAATACAGAAACGCGAGCGAGCTGTAGGTTTCGATATAGCGAAAGGACGCCGCCGCATACAAGCGCGCTTCTTGTGTCATGTCGCGCACGCCGAGCGCGGAAACGAGCGACGAATCTTTGAGCATCGCAATCAAATCGTTGCCGAGCGGCGGCAGCACGCGCCGAATCGCTTGTGGCAGAATTACAAAGCGCATCGCTTGGGTGTACGTCATGCCAAGCGAGCGCGCCGCTTCCATTTGTCCTTTGCCGATAGATTCAATTCCCGCACGAAAGGTTTCCGCTTCAAAGCCGCCATAAGCAAACGCCAACGCCAAGATGCAGCGCGACGCAAAATCAATGTCGCGCGATTGCAGATTCATCAAAAAGTTGCCGCCGCCGAGCACCGGACTGAGCCACGCACCCAATCCGTTCACAGGCACAATCGCGAGCGGCACGATGACGAATGCCCAATACAACAATTGAACCAAAATCGGAACGCCGCGAATAATTTGAACGTAAAACGTGGCAAGATTAAAGATGATTGGATTTTTGGAGACGCGCCCCAAGCCCGCGAACAAGCCAATCAAGATTGCGAGTGCATACGAAACGACTGCAACAAAGAGGGTGGTGCTGATGCCATTGATGATGCGCGTGAGCGCCGTGACGTATGTTTCGTTGGTGCTGAATTGATAAACTAAAAAGACGCCGAGCAAGAGAACAATGATGAGCCAAAAGGGGAGTGCGGCAATTTGGTCTACGGCGCGAGCTTGTGCAGTGCGCGGCGTTTCCGATGGCAGGATGTTTGCGGATTGGGGACCGCTCGGTGATTGCATAATGGCAAATGAGTTTGGGCAAAGCCGTCGTCATTGACGGCTTTGCCCACCGAGATACCTGCTTATTGTTTTGGTGGATAGACCTGTACCCACTCGGTGCCTTTGACTTGATTGATGACGACGTTCGTGGATTCGGGCGGGCGGTCGCCATTGGCATCGAACGAGATTGCGCCGGTTACGCCGTCAATCTTGACCGCGCGCACGGCGTCTGCCAATGCCTTGCGTCCGATGTGCAGATTGCCGTCCGCATCCACTTTGGCGGATGCTTTCAACGCTTCGACAAGCACGTTAACCGCGTCGTAGGTCTGCGGGCTAAAGACGATGTTTTCTTTTTTACCGCCTTTTGCCTCGTACGCAGTCACAAAGTCTTGGTACGAAGTGCCCTGCTGCGCGGAACCAAACGACGCGTATTGTCCCTGTGCGGCATCGCCGGCAGTTTCAATGAACTTGGGCGAGTACGTGCCATCCGAGCTCACAAACACGGCCTTGTCCAAACCGACTTCGTTCTTTTGTACGACGAGCACTGCCGCTTCGGGCCAAAAGCCACCGAAATAAATTACATCCGGTTGATTCGCCGCGACTTTGGTCAGCGTCGAGCGAAAATCTTTTTCGCCGACGGTGACGGCTTCCATGTCGCCGACGACGGTGCCGCCAGCCGCTTTGAATGCGTCGGCGAACGCTTGCGCCAAACCTTCACCATACGGCGAACCGTCGTGAATGACGGCGGCTTTGGTGAGTTTCAATTCTTTTGCCACATAGTTTGCCACCGCCGGACCCTGAATCGCATCATTGAACGCGGTGCGGAAAACGGTTTGCAGACCGCGTGCGGTGACCTGGACTGCGGTCGCAGATGGCGAAATGGAAACGATGTGTGCCTTGTCCAGAATTTCTGTGCCGGGGATTTCGCCGGAAGAGCACATGAAACCAATGTGACCGACAATTGCGGTATTGGCGACAATCTTGTTGCCGATAGTGGTGCCGCCGGGACCGGAGCATTGGTCATCTTCGGAAACGATTTCGAGTTTAAAGCCGCTGATGTCAGTTCCGAATTTGTCGGCTGCCATCTGCGCCCCGAGCTGCATGTCCTGACCGAACGAGGCAAGGTCGCCCGTCAAAGCCGCGCTGAACGATGCTTTGATGGTGTCGCCTTTTTTCACAACTACTTCGCCCCATTCGTCGGGACCGCTGCTGCTGCTTGACGATTTGGGCGGGTAGACCTGCACCCACTCGGTGCCTTTGACTTGATTGATGACAACGTTCGTGGATTCGGGCGGGCGGTCACCGGTGGCATCGAACGAGATTGCGCCGGTCACACCGTCAATCTTGGTCGCGCGAATCGCATCCACCAATGCTTTGCGTCCGACGACGAGGTTGCCATCCGCATCCACTTTGGACGCGGCTTTGAGCGCTTGCACCAATACATTGACCGCATCGTAGGTCTGCGGACTAAAGACGATGTTTTCCTTTTTGCCGCCTTTTGCCTCGTATGCTTTTACATAGTCGTCGTACCCCGAACCTTGTTGCGACGAACCGAACGAAGCATACACACCTTGTCCGGCATCACCGGCAGTTTCGATGAACTTGGGCGTGTAGGTGCCGTCCGCGCTCATGAACACGGCTTTGTCGAGACCGACTTCGTTCTTTTGCACGACGAGCACTGCCGCTTCGGGCCAGAACCCGCCAAAGAAAATAATGTCGGGTTGGTTCGCCGCGACTTTGGTCAAGGTCGCGCGAAAATCTTTTTCGCCGACAGTGACGGCTTCCATATCGCCGACCACTTGTCCGCCGCCGGCTTTGAACGCGTCGGCGAACGCCTGCGCCAAACCTTCGCCATACGGCGAACCGTCGTGAATGACGGCGGCTTTTTTCAGCCCCAATTCTTTGAGCACAAAATTCGCGTCGGCGGGTCCTTGAATCTTGTCATTGAACGCGGTGCGGAACACGGTTTGCAAACCGCGCGCCGTGACCTGTACTGCGGTTGCCGAAGGCGAAATGCTGGCGATATGCGCCTTGTCCAGAATTTCGGTGCCGGGGATTTCGCCGGAAGAGCACATAAAGCTGATGGCGGCGACGATTTGCGGGTCCGCCGCAATTTTGTTTGCAACTGTAGTGCCGCCGGGACCGGAGCATTGGTCATCTTCGGAAACGATTTCGATAGCAAAGCCATTCACATCGCCGCCGAATTTCTCGGCTGCCATTTGGGCGCCCTGCTGCATGTCGAGACCGTACACCGCAAGGTCGCCGGTCAAAGCCGCGCTAAACGCAACTTTGATTTTGTCGCCTTTTTTGATGGTCACGTCGCCCCATTCATCCGCCGCGCCGGCTGTTGGCGTTTGCGCGTACGAAGGCGATTGCGTTTGGTCGTAATCAACTTGTTGTCCCGCAAACCATTTGTTGGCGAGCGCCTGCAATGTGCCATCGGCGCGCATGGCGGCGAGGGCGGCGTTGACGGGTTTCACCAAATCGGAACCTTTGGGGAAAACAAAGCCGAGTTGTTGACCGACGAGTTTGCCGTCGAGCAATTTGATTTTGTCGGCGTTGACGCCAACATAACCGACACCTGCTGTATCGTCAATCACGACGCCGTCTACATCTTTGCTAATGAGCGCTTGCACCGCGTCACCGAATGAATCGAACGCGACAACGCGATTTTCGCCGACGAGCTTGATGGCTTCATCGTAATTGGTCGTGCCTTTTTGCGTACCGAGTTTCGCGCTCGTGCTGGCTTTGATGTCGTCAATGGACTTGAAACGTTCATCATCTTTGCCCACCATGATGCGTTGGTCTACCGAAATATAGCCGTCGGAAAAATCAACTGTCTTGGCGCGTTCGTCGGTGATGGTGATACCGTCGGCTGCCATGTCGAATTGTCCTTGCGACACGGCAGTAATCATGCTGTCCCACGCGATTTCTTTGAACTCGGGTTTGCAATTCAAACGTTTGCAAATTTCCGCGAGCGCGTCGTAATCCCAACCTTCCGCTTTGCCGTTATCGAGGCGGATATAGTTAAAGGGGATGTACGCGTTTTCGACCGCGACGGAAATCGTCTTACCGCCGAGGTCGGGCAGAGTGGCGGCAGGCGCAGTCGGCTGCGCCGCTGTTGGCTGCGCGGGCACCGCGGTGGGTTGTGCGGGAACGGCTGTGGGTTGTGGTGCCGTCGTCGGCGCGGGGGGGGGTGTTGCGGGCGTACCGCAGGCGCTGATGACGAGCATCAACGTCAAAAGCAGTGCGCCAAAAACAATGGTGCGTTTGGTTGAAACTGACGTACGTTTCATGTGGTTCTCCTCCTCCGAGAACAGTCATGCATCCGGCATGACATCAAACAATTGAATTTGCGCATAGTGCGCGCTGGAAGCGAGTCGGTCCGACTCGTGCGTTCTTAACGCAATGCGCGACGGGGGCGAGAGTGTCGCGCTTGGTTCGGGGCGCGAGTATAGCAAAACACAGGCGTATATGCAAAACTGCGCGCGCTCAACTCGATTCAAGCACTTCCAATTCCGGGTCGCGTTCGCGAAATTCGCGCCGCTGCCGCGCGGCGGGAATCAGTCCGGCGGGGCGCACCAACATCATTACCACCAACAATGCCGCGTATGCCAACAAACGATAATCCGCAATCGGACGTAAAACTTCGGGCAGTCCAATCAATACAATGGAACCAATGATGACACCGGGAATGGAACCCAAGCCGCCAATGATAATGAGCGCGAGCGCGTTAATCGAAACGAGCAGCGTAAAATCATCGGGGAAAATATGCTGCTGTCGGGACGCGTAAATCGCGCCGCCGAGTCCCGCAAAAAACGCGCCGGAGCCGAACGCCAACAATTTGATGCGCGTGGTATCCACACCCATCGCTTCCGCCGCGTCTTCGTCTTCGCGCATCGCCGTCCACGAGCGTCCCAAGCGCGAATTGTTCAAACGCAGCGCGATGAATGCGACGACAATGCACGTAAAAAAAATCAAATACCAAAACGGCGTAGACGAATTGAACGCGACGGTATAGTTGACGAACGGAATGGTGAACGTCGGCGGCGCCACATTCAAAATGCCTTGCGGTCCCCCGGTCAGCGGATTGAATTTGTAAATGATGCGAATAATTTCGCCAAAGCCGAGTGTCACAATCGCCAAGTAATCGCCGCGCAGACGGAGGACCGGAATGCCGAGCAGCGTGCCCGCAATCGCGGCTGCGACCATTGCCACCGGCAGCGCGAGCCAAAAGCCCCATTGAAACGGATACGCGGGCGAAGTGAGGACCGCGATGGTGTAGGCGCCAATCGCGTAAAATCCGACATATCCCAAATCGAGCAGCCCCGCAAAACCAATCACAATATTCAAACCCAAACCCAAGAGCACAAAGAGACCAATCGAGCCAAGCACCTGATTCCAGTACACGCCGATGAACTGCGGCGCGATGACGAGAAAAAGCGCGGCGAGCGCGAGCAAAATCGTTTGAACCCGATTCGCCGTGAGACCGCTGCGTTGCGTGCTTGCCGCGAGCGATTGGGCAACGGCGAGCGCGCGCCATCCGCGCAAGAGCGCCGCGCCGAGCGCGCCAAATGCGGCGAACACAACAATCCACAGCGCGCCGCCGAGCAGCGCGGGTTGTTCGAACAAAAGTGCCGCGACAGTTTCCGCTTTAACTTTTTCAAACACAAACGACACGTCGAGTTTGTTGGCGTACAACGCGCTCGCGAAAATCAAAGCGATGGCGACCATCGCGCCCGCAATCGCGTTGGCAATCACCGCGCTGCTGATTTGTGCGGCGAACGTTTGCGCGCGGCGCGCCGCAAGCATTCCCGCAATCAACGCGGCGAAAACGGTGAACACGCGACTGAATTGTGGATTCGTCGCGGTGGGCAGCTGCGCGGCGATTTCGCTCGCCGTCGCGCCTTGAATCGTCAACCATACTCCGCTCAACGTCAACGCTTCGAATGTGGTATAGATGCCGATGAGAATGAAAAAGAGGAGCAGCGTTCCCGTTACGAGACCGCTTCGGATGGCGGGTGTCATGCTTTTTCGGTCCCCAACTGTGAACTCAAAATTCCCTGTGGACGGAAAATCAAAACGAGCACGAGGAGTGTAAACGCAATCACATCTTTGTATTGTGATGGAATATCGAGCAGAGACGGACCCAATGCTTCGGCGAGTCCGAGAATAAATCCGCCGAGCATCGCGCCGGGAATATTTCCAACGCCGCCGAGAACGGCAGCGGTGAATGCTTTGATACCGGGGAAAAAGCCCATCGTGGAATTGATTTGGCTGTTGTGAAAACCGAGCATCACGCCCGCCGCGCCTGCGAGCACCGAGCCAATCGCAAAGGTGATGACGATGATGCGGTCAACGCTGACGCCCATCAATGCGGCGGCTTCTTTGTTTGTGGCGACAGCGCGCATTGCCTGTCCCGTGCGCGTTTTTTGCACGAGCCAGTACAGCGCGCCCATCAAAACAATCGAAGCGAGAATAACAAACGCGCCTGTTTTAGGCATGGGGATGCCGCCGGGAAAAATAATCGCGCCCGCTAAAAATTCGGGCTTGGTATAAACGCGAATCGGCGCGCCAAAAATCAAACGCGCGGCTTCTTCCAAAAACACCGACGCGCCAATCGCAGTGATGAGGGGAACGAGGCGCGGCGCCGCGCGCAGCGGACGATACGCGACGCGTTCCAATACGACGCCCGTAATCATCGAAACGAGCATGCCGACGGCAAGCACGAGCGCGAGCGTGAGGTATTGATTTGTTTTGGCAAAACCTGTGGCATCCAAACCGGCAAGCACAAAAAAGCCCGCGTACGCGCCGACCATCATCACATCGCCGTGCGCGAAATTAATCATGAACAGAATGCCGTATACGAGCGTATAGCCGAGCGCAATGAGCGCATACACGCCGCCCAGCGTCAAGCCGTTGCCAATTTGCAGTCCCCAATAGTTCAACGGGAGGAGTTTGTTTGCTTGCCACAAATTGTATTGGACGAGCAAGACGCGCACCAAAAGCGCGAAAATAAATATCAAAGCAACAACGGCGATCCAATTTACGCGGGTGTACCAAGGGCGCAAACGGAGAGAGGAAAGAGCAAGGGGAGAATTCGATTCGCTTTGGGTTACCGATGCCACAACAGCTCCTGACCGGCGGGATGTTTTCGGTTGCGCGCGGCGCAATGGACGCGCGAATGCGCGGAGTGTACCAAAAAAGCGGAGTGCTGTCAAAGGGTTTTTTTGAAAATGTTTGCCAGAGGAAAAATCATGTTTCGAGAGCGTCCGCTTCGCCGAGGAGCGCCGCGCGCATACGCTGTGCAAGATACGCGCCGTCGCGCGGCGGCAGGACGCGCGGCAATTCTTGCGCGGAAATGTTCACTACGGCAAAGAGGGTATCGTCGAGCGCATGAATGTCGCGGCGGAGGTCTGCCAAATCGTTCGCGTCGAAAATGCTGCGCGCGTGGACGATGCCGCAGCCGCGTGCCACTGCCACGAGGTCGGTACCGAACGCGGTGTGTGTGCGCTGGTGTCCTGTTTCGCCAAACTGTTGATTGTCCATGACGACGAGACGTAAATTGCGCGGACGCTGCACGGCGATAGTCGCCAAACTTCCGATGCCCATCAACATTTCGCCGTCGCCCGTGATGACTAACACGCGACGTTGGGGCTGCGCGAGCGCGATTCCCAACCCCACCATTGCCGCGCCGCCCATCGCACCCCACATTGGAAAATCGAGATTCTCATTTCCGATAGAGGCAAGGTCATACGCGGGGGAGCCCAAACCTGCGACGACAATCAAGTCATTTCGTTCGCGCAAAATTTCTGCGAGCGCGGCGCGGCGCGATAGCCCATTCATTGGTCGCCTCGAACAAAATTTTTCGCGCCAATCAATTTTTGCGCGAGGAGCACCGCGACGCGCTGGCGCGACGCAAACGCGAATTCAATCGCCGCGTCAACCGTCGGCACAACGTCCTGCGGCGTTTGCACGCGATAGGTTATGACACCGCTCGCTTCCAAAACAACTTGCGTGCCGGAACCCATTGGCACTTGCCAGGGATTGAATTCGCCCCATTCACCGCGCATGGTCACGAGCAGCAGCAGCGGCATGTTGCACACGCGCGGCAAAGAAAGCATGTTGACGCAATTGCCGACTCCGCTCGACTGCATGAGTACTGCCGCGCGTGTGCCGCCGAGAAACGCGCCCGCTGCAAGGGCGATGCCTTCTTGTTCGGTCGTCAGCGTAACGGTGTGAATTGCCGCGTCGCGTTCGCACAATTCGAGCAAACGTTTCATGCCGCCATCGGGAACGAATGAAACAATGTTGATGCGATGCGCGCGAAACAATGCATGCACGCCGTCTGACCAATGCGTGTTGGGGAGGGAATCACTCATCTTTACACGATAATGAAAAACCAGCCGCAAGGGGCTGGTCTTGAGCGGGAGACGGGATTTGAACCCGCGGTCCTTTGCTTGGGAAGCAAATGCTTTACCACTAAGCTACTCCCGCAGTGCATTGATTATAGCGCGTGCCCGACCCTTGTCAAGCAGCTTTTCAATTTGCTATAATGAGTGCATGTTCAGAATCACGCGGAGGTGAGGATATGGAACCGAAAATTGAATGGCTCGGCCATGATAGTTTTCGCTTGACGGGCGAGAAAAAAATTTATATTGACCCCTGGAAAATTTCGACCGCCCCGCACGATGCCGATATTGTGCTGATTACGCATGACCATTTTGACCATTTCGTTGTCGAAGATGTTGACAAAGTTCGCAACGAAAAAACGATTGTGGTGGGACCCGAAATGCTGCGCGGCAAAATTACCGGCAATCTACAATTCGTCGCGCGCGGCGACAAAATCACAGTGCTGGGTGTGCCGATTGAGGTGACGTATGCATACAATGTGCATCCAAGCCGTCAAGATTTTCATCCAAAGCGTTACGGCGGAGTGGGCTATATCGTCACGTTGAACGGACAGCGGATTTATCATACCGGCGATACCGACGCGATTCCCGAAATGCAAGGGCTTGAATGCGATGTGATGCTCGTCCCGGTAAGCGGGACGTATGTTTGCACTGCGGACGAAGCGGCGGAGGTCGTTGAAATCGTCAAACCGAAAAAGGTCATCCCCATGCATTGGAATACGATTGTCGGTTCGTGGGAAGATGCGAACGCGTTCAAGAACAATGTAAAGGTGCCGGTCGAAATTCTCGGCAAAACTTCATGATAACTGACGCTGCGCACTGGTGAGACAAATTTCAAATTTGTCCTACGTTTGCAGACGAAATTTTCGGCATTGTGCGTAACGTGAGGGATTAAAAAAATCCAACACACAGGTGTTGGATTTTTTTTTGGCGTTACGAATTCACTTCGGAACCGGAGGCGGGCTTGTTTGTCGTCGGTGTTGGAGTCGGGCGGCGCGTGGGTGTTTTGCCGCGCGGTGCGCTTTGCGCGCCTGTGTGCCGATACAAGAACCAAATGCTGCAAATGACGAACGCGGTAATGGAAATGATTTGCGCGACCGGAACGCCTGCGAACGTCCACGCGTCGGGGCGTTGCATTTCGGTAAAGAAACGTACGAGTGGATAAAAGATGCCGTAAAGCAAAACCATGTCGCCCGGTTTCAACGTCTTGTCCCACCGCCGCGCGATATAGAGCATGAGTCCTGTGACAATAAACATTCCAAGTGATTCATACAAAAAGGTCGGATGAAAGCGCGCCGTTTCCGGCAGCTGCGCGAATTGCGGCAAGCGATGTGCCGAGTCAATCGGAATGCCCCACGGTAAATCGGTTGGATAGCCGTACAATTCTTGATTGAAAAAATTACCCCAACGTCCAATGGCTTGTCCGAGCGGCAGCGCGGTCATGCCAATATCGGCGAGCGTCCAAAATTTTACCTTGGCAAAACGCGCATACACCCAAATGCCGAGTGCGCCCCCAACGGCGGCGCCAAAAATTCCCAGTCCCCCACTGCGCGGATTCAACACGTTGACGAGGTTGGTCAGAAAATCTTTGGAGAAATAGCCGAGCGGGTCGCCCTGTGCCCAATCGGAGAGGACATGATACAAACGGGCGCCGACGACGCCGAACAAAAGCGCAAACAACAAGGCATTCCAAATGTGGTCGGGGTCAATGCCTTTGCGCTTGGCTTCGGCAGAGGCGAGAAATGCGCCGGCAATTGCGCCGATGACAATGATGATGCCGTACCAATAAATGGGCAGAGATGTTTGCCCAAAAAGCGAAAAGGGAAGGGGAATGGTAAAAGCGACCGGGTTTGGCGTAAAATTCATAACATCCTCATTCCAGATTGCGTTGGCGCGAGCCACGCGGATTAAAGAAATTTGCGGCGCAAATTATAGCACAGCTAAAGCCGCACTCGAAAAAAGTTGCGCTTGTGTTGACGCATTCACAATACCACGCGCGTCGGCGTGATTTCGATAACCGCGTTGTACGTTGCGTCACCGCGAATATTCCAATCAAATTTTTCCTGAAACGCTTGGACCACGCGCTCGGGAGTTTCATCCAAAAGGTGTGCGGTGGCTTGAATCACAAGCGGGTCATCGGCATCTTGAAGTGCCAAGACAACATGTGGTTGTTGCGCGAGATTTCGCGCTTTGACGGAATCTCGCGCCGTGCAGAGATACGCCTTGTCATCGAGCCACACGTACCAAATGGGCACAAGATGCGGAGTGCCGTTGGGGCGTACGGTGGCGAGCCAAAGAGTGCGCTCGCGCTGCAAACGTAGTTGGTCTTGTGGGGAAAGCATGTTCATTCTGCGGCAACAAAAAAAGCGCGCGGTATTTTACCGCGCGCTTGTTGCGAACCCAGCTCACTTACATCGAATCGCCGCCCATACTGCTGCTGCCTCCGTCACCGGATTTGCCGCCGGTGATTGCATCTTTGGCAGCTTTGGCAACCGTGAACTTTACTTTCTTTTTCGCGGGCACCATATACTTTTCACCCTTGCGCGGACCAAAGGGCATTGTAGCTTCGCGCGCGGCACTCTCTTTGAGAGAGAGTTTGCCGATGCCGGGAATCACGAAAGTATTTTTCGCTTCCGCATAGGCGAGTTCAGCAAGCGCTTCGAGAAAGGTGTCGCTTTGCTTTTTGGTGATACCGACTTTGTCGGCGAGGTATCGCGAGACTTCACTCTTGGTCATTGGCATTTTTCAAAATCCTCCTTGGCATATCTAGTGGGTCATTGACCAACGACCCACGCCCAGTCATTCTATGGCACTATTATAGGGCGAAAAATGCCTATATGTCAAGGCAATCGCAAAACCATACAAGGTGGTTCTATGGAATTTCTAGTGAACGGATAATCGGTTTTTACATAAAGTTAAGCGCGAAAGAGAGGGCTGAGGCAATTGAATTTCCATGTGCAAAAAGTGTGCGGTGCCTCTTGACAAAGCAAAATTGCGCGCTTATAATGGGAGCGTTCCCAATTCTTTCACGGCTTTCAACCTTTCCGTTCAAACTATGTGCGGTTCGTTCAATTCTTCTCTTTGAAAGCGCTTTTTTTCCCGAATTCAGCCTCCTAGACCCCACTATGTTTCCGCCATTCACTTTTCTTGATGGCGATTCGGCACACACAAAAAATTTTTTGCCTCTAATTGTGGGAACGTTCCCAAAAATGCCATGACCAGCGACCGGCTTACGATTATCGAAATTGCCAAACAAGCGGGTGTCTCACGCTCGACGGTCTCGCGCGTGATTAACGACGACCCAAACGTCCACGCGGCAACTCGCCAACGCGTCCGCTCGGTCATGCAAAAATTGAATTTCCAGCCGAACGCCGCCGCGCGCGGTCTCGCCGCTGGCAAGACCCGCATTCTCGGCTTGGTGATTCCGATGGGTGTGGCGGCTCTCTTCTCGGACCCGTATTTCCCGCAGCTGATTCAAGGCATCTCCGCTGCCTGCAATCAACATGATTATTCCACCATGTTGTGGCTCGCCGAGCCGGAATACGAACGCCGCACCATTCAGCAAATTGTTTCGGCGGGTATGGTGGATGGGGTCATCATTGCTTCCGCTCTGACGGACGATGCCGTCATCGAAGCCGTGCGCACGCACAAAGTCCCCTTTGTCTTGATTGGTCGCCATCCGGTTTATGTGGATATTACTTATGTGGATGTGGACAATCGCGTCAGTGCGCGCGATGCGGTCCTGCATTTGATTCGTTTGGGTTATAAACGCGTCGCCACAATTTCCGGTCCACTGAATATGATTGGCGGGCTCGACCGTCTGGCTGGGTACAAAGACGCGCTCAAAGCGCGCGGGATTGTGGCAGACCCAAATTTGATAGCGGAAGGGGATTTTAGCGAAGCGAGCGGTTACAGCACGATGCAGCAGCTGCTTCCGCAAGAGCCCGATGCTATTTTTGTTGCAAGCGACACGATGGCGTTGGGCGCGATGCGCGCGCTGCGTGAGGCAGGCAAGCGCATTCCCGATGATGTCGCTATTGTGGGGTACGACGACATGCCCTTTGCCGCGCGCAGTGACCCGCCCCTTACAACCGTTCGCCAGCCGATTCATCGCGCCGGGTTTGTTGGCGCCGAGACATTAATGGAATTGATTTCGGAGCAAGATGCCGCGCCGCGCCGCGTCATTTTGCCGACAGAGCTTGTCATTCGCGATTCATGCGGCGCGCGCGTGATGCGCGAAAAAAAAATGCGCGCGTGACTGAATATTGAAACACGGTCCAAATAACGTTTCGCTGTCACTGTGACGCATATGAGTTTTGCGCCAGAGACGTGCGCTCATATGCTCACAGTGACATGACTGTTCGCCACCAATCTTGTAACGAGAACAGTCTTCTCCTCCAAACGACAGGACCCGAATTGACACAACTCTAGAGTTGTTGCGAGTCGCCCGCAAAGATTCGGGTCTTGTCAGGAGGAGAGAGAGCATGGCATCCGGAATTGTTCAAGCGCTTTTATTGCAGCGCGTGGACGAATCCTACTCGACATGTTAATTCGCGGGCACGTATTCTGTTCAAGGAGGTGGAGCAAAATCAAGAGTTCCAATCATCAAGCCTCAACCAAGTGTGATTCCAAATTAGCAGGGAGGAGAATGCTATGAAAAAATATATGACCCTTGCGATCATCGTTGCCGCTCTGGCACTGATCGTCGCCGGTTGTGGCGCACCGGCTGCACCCACCGCCGTACCCGCGCAACCAACCGCAGTACCGGCACAACCGACCGCTGTCCCCGCGCAGCCCACCGCCGCGCCGGCAGCAACTCAGGCGCCCGCGCCCACTGAAGCCCCCAAGCCGACTGAGGCGCCACCACCAACCGAAGCGCCTACAGCTGCTTCGACCGAACCGACAGCGGTTCCAACCCCAACCATCCCGCCGCCGGTCCTCACGACGACGGAAGGTTGCGCACCGAATTCAACACCCATCGTTTGGTTTATCGGCTTGGGTGCCGGTTCGCAGCCGAATGATGTTGTAAAAGAAAAAGCATGGGCGGACAAATACAACAAGTCCCAAACCGAAGCGTGTGTCATCTTGAATGTTGTCTATAACACCGGTAACAACTCGTACGATGCACTGCGCGCAATGATTGCCGGCGGCAATGCCCCCGACATTGTGGGTCCCGTTGGCAAAGCGGGTCGGGCTAGTTTTCAAGGTTCGTGGGCAGATATTGAACCGCTCGCCAAAGCCGCAGGTTTCGACCTGAGCAAGTACGACCCCAAATTGCTCGACTTTACCAAAGATGAAGGCGTCCTCGTCGGTATCCCGTTCGCGTTGTTCCCGTCGTTCATCTATTACAACAAAGCATTGTTCGACGAAGCGAAATTGCCTTATCCGCCACACAAAGTTGGCGAGAAATATGACGGCAAAGATTGGAACATTGACACCTTTACCGAACTCGCGCAAAAGTTGACGGTGGACGGCAAAGGAAACGATGCCACGTCGCCCGATTTCGATCCCAAAGACATCAAGCAGTTTGGTTTCTATGAACAGTGGACCGACACACGCGGCATTGGCACATTCTTTGGCGGCGGCTTGCCGTACGACCCAAAGAATCCCAAGAACGCGGTGATTCCGGACAACTGGAAGGCAGCGTTCAAATGGTACTATGACGGTGTTTGGAACAAACACTTTATGCCGAACTCGGATTACGCGAACAGTGACCAATTCGGCAAGGGCAACGTGTTCAGCAGCGGCAATCTTGCCATGTCGTGGGTTCACACGTGGTACACCTGCTGTTTCGACCTGAGCAAGACGAGCTGGGACATTGCGGTCATGCCGACAGTAAACGGCGTCACCACTGCCAAACTGCACGGTGATACGTTCGCGATTTTGAAAGACAGCAAGCACAAAGATCTCGCGTTCAAGGTCTTGAGCGCAATGGTCGTGGACAAAGACCTGTATCAAATCTATGGCGGTATGCCTGCCCAAGTCGCCGACCGCCCCGCGTTCTGGGCAGCGTTAGACGAACGCGCCGCGCCGAACAAAGTGGACTGGACTGTCGCGGAAGAAATGCTCAAGTATCCGGACCTCCCGAATCACGAAGCATGGATGCCCGATTATGCCAAGTCCAAAGACATCATGGACAAATGGCGCGTGTTCATTGACCAGACCCCCGGTCTTGACATGGACCAAGAAATCGCGAAACTGCAAGCAGAGCTCGATGCAGTCTTCAAGGCAGCACCGGAGCAATAAGCAGAGTGCATCTCCGCTTGCTGTTCAAGCAAGTGTGTAAAGCATAAAACCCTTGCGCCTTCTGAATCTCCAGAAGGCGCAAGGGCAACACGCAAGGACTCGACCGATGGCGACCACGAATCTTGCTCCTGTCCCGACCAGTTCCACATTCCCAGTCAAGCGAACCAAGTCCGCCTACTCGCGTCAGCGCACGCGATGGGGATGGCTCTTTTTGATGCCGTGGATTATTGGCTTTTTTGCCTTTCAACTGCTACCGATTGCTTTTACTTTTTTTCTTTCGTTCACCGACTATAAAGCGACCACTGAATTCAAACCCGGTAATTTCAATTTTGTTGGTCTGCAAAACTTTCAACGTTTGTTCTCCGACCCGCTCGCGCTGCCTTCGATGGGCGTCACGCTCAAGTTTGCCGCAATCGGTATTCCACTCGGGTTAATCATTCCCCTTGCGATTGCGGTGCTCGTCAATTCCAAACATTTGATTGCGCCCAGTATCTTTCGCACGCTCTTTTTCTTGCCAACGGTCATTCCCGTTGTTGCCGGTACCATCATTTTTAATGGTGTATTGAATTCGCAATCCGGCTGGATCAACTTGGGACTCAAAGCGTTGGGCATTGAGGACCCACCGCGTTGGTTTGGCGACCCCTTATGGGCGGGCTTTGCGTTGAACTTGCTCGCCATTTGGGCGGTCGGCAACGCAATGATTATTTTGCTCGCGGGCTTGCAAGGCGTTCCGACCGAGTTGTACGAAGCGGCGATTATGGATGGCGCGAATTATTGGCAGCGTTTCATCAGCATCACGGTCCCCATGATTTCACCGGTCATTTTTTACAATGTCACGCTCGGCGTCATTTTTGCCTTTCAATATTTTGTGCCCGCGCTTTTGATTGGCGGACAAAACGGGAACCCGCAGGGGTCACTCTTGTTCTTTCCGCTGCACTTTTATCGGCAAGCATTTGTGTTTAGCGACATGGGCTACGCGGCAGTCCTCGCGCTCGTCATTTTTGTAGTGACGATGGTGGCGACAGGTCTCCTCTTTTTCTTTGGACAACGACTTGTCTATTACGCCGGTGGTGAATCGTAAGGACGTGTGACAAATTTTAAATTTGTCTTGCATCCAAGAGGAGAAAAACAATCATGTCAACTGCCGTTCAAGCGCAGACCGCCACCGCCGCCAAGACTCGCGTACTAGACAAACGCGCGCTGCGCAATCTTTCTTCGACCGTCATCCTCACCGGGATTGGCTTGCTCGTCTTGGTCATCTTTTTGCTGCCATTGGTTTATACGCTCGCCACGGCGTTCAAGCAGGACGCGCAGCTCACGGCGCAGAACGCGCCGCTCTATCCCGCGCAGCCCTCGACCTTTAACTATGAAGGCAAAGATTATCCGCTCTATGAAGTTCCAATTGACGGAACCATCAAGCGCCTCGCACTGATTAAACCATTCCGCGAAGACAGTGACATGCTCGACCCCGAGCATCCCGAAAATGGCGTGTTCAATGTCAAAGGACGCTGGCGTACGTGGACGCCCGTTTACACGTTTTCGCTTACGCTGGAAAATTTCACCACTGCGTGGGAACAAGTAAATTTTCCGCGCCTCTTTCGCAACAGCTTGCTGCTCGGCATCATTAGCACGGTTGGCACGCTCATCGCGTGTATTCTCGTCGCGTACGGCTTTGCGCGCTTTCCGATTCCCGGGAAAAATATCCTGTTCATCATTTTGATTTCGACCATCGTGCTGCCGCCGCAAGCAACTATTATTCCGCTGTACATTTTGTTTTCGAAATTGGGTTGGACGGGAACGTGGCTGCCCTTGCTTGTCCCCGCGTTTTTCGCGAACGCGTATGATGTATTTTTGCTGCGGCAATATTTTATGAGCATCCCCAAAGAGCTGGACGAAGCGGCAATGCTCGATGGCGCGAGTCCGCTTCGCACGCTCATTTCGGTCATCATTCCCCAGTCCATTCCCGCGATTACGGCGGTAACGTTGTTCCACTTTTTCTTTGTGTGGAATGATTACTTCAGTCCGCTCGTGTATTTGCTCGGCAAAGAAGAACTGTATCCGATTTCGGTGGGCATCGGCGCGTTCGTCACAACCTTTACCAACTATCCGGGGCGCGCGGCAGCGACTGCGGCGCTCACCCTCTTGCTGCCCGCCGTTATTTTCTTTCTCGCGCAGCGCCAATTCATGCAGGGCGTCGTGGTTACAGGCGTCGAAAAATAAAATGCGATGCGTCGTTTTCTATTCGTCGTTTGTCTATTCTTGATGGGCTGCGCGGGGCAAAGTGTCCCAACGCCGACGGCGACAGTGCCGCCGCCAATCCGGCTGCTTGCAACCAGTACACCGCTGGCAACGACTACGCCAACGCCGTTGCCGAGCGGTGTCTTTATAGACACAAACCAAGCACTCGGCGCGGTCAGCCCGCTCTCATTCGGCACCAATCACGGACCTTGGGCATTTTTGACGGTCGAGTTGTGGGAACACTTTAAAAAATCGGGCATCACTTTTATTCGTTTTCCCGGCGGCAATTGGGGCGATGAAAATGATTTGACCGCGCAGCAGGTTGACGACTATATCAAGTTGGTGCGGATGGTCAATGCGGAACCGCAAATCTCGGTGCGCTTGCGCGACGGCACGCCCGAATACGCTGTCGCGCTGCTCAAGTACACGCAAGAGAAAAATTACAACGTCACGTACTGGAGCATCGGTAACGAGCCGAGTCTGTACGGCGTGCGCTTTCCCGAATGGACAACGGAAAAATACAATATCGAGTGGCGCAAATTCGCGCAAGCACTGAAAGCGCAAGACCCGACGATAAAGTTGATTGGTCCGGACATTCATCAATTCACCGGCACGCCGGATGTGGACCCGAAAGATAGTTTGGGGCGCGACTGGCTCGACGAATTCTTGAAAGCGAACGGCGATTTGGTGGACGTTGTGTCAATCCATCGCTATCCGTTTCCAAAACAACGCGGTGATGCGCCGCCTTCCGCAGAGAATTTGTTTGCCAGCGCGCGCGAATGGGATAAAACAATTCCAAATTTACGCGCGCGCATTCGCGCGGCGACCGGACGCGATTTGCCGATTGCAGTGACGGAATTCAATTCCGATTGGGCGGGCAAACTTCAAGGCAAGACCACTGCCGATTCCGTGAACGGCGCGTTGTATATTGCTGATTCGTTGGGGCGCATGATTCGTCAGCGCGTGGACATCATCGCGCAATTTACCTTGCAGATGAGCGCCGGAGTCGGCGCGCTGGGTATATTCGAGCATTATGACCCGCGACCCGTCTATTACGTGTACTTGCTCTACAAACAATTTGGCAATGAATTGGTTTTTGCGTCGTCGGATGATGAACAAGTTTCCGCGTACGCGGCAAAACGCGCGGATGGTACTCTCACGCTCGTACTTTTGAATTTGAGCGAACAAGCACAGACCAAGCCCATTCATTTCGCGGGCGATAAAAAATTTGACGACGCGCAAGTTTTTCTCTTTGACGCAACACACAAAGCAGAACAAGTTGGCACATTGAAAATAACGAACGGCATGTCGGTCACGCTGCCGCCGAGCTCGATGAGTTTGTATGTAATTTCGCCACAATGAATTTTGAAAACATTTTGAAAAATCACGTCGCGCTCGTGACGGGCGCCAGTCGCGGCGTGGGCAAAGGTATCGCACTCGGTTTGGGCGAAGCGGGCGCGACCGTCTATGTCACGGGGCGCACGGCAACAGGCACGGACCCCGATGGTTTGCCCGGCACAATTTTTGAAACGGCGCAAGAGGTTACGCGCGCAGGCGGGCAGGGCATCGCCATTGTGTGCGACCACAGCGACGATGCGCAAGTTGCGCGTGTGTTTGAACAAATCGCAGCGGAACAAACGCGGCTTGATATTCTGGTAAACAATGTATGGGCGGGCTATCAACGCATGGAACATGATGGCACGTTCACATGGCTCAACAAATTCTGGGAACAACCGTTTTGGCGTTGGGACGCGATGTTTGCTTCGGGCGTGCGCGCACACTTTACCGCATCCGCCTTTGCCGCGCGGAGGATGGTGCAGCAACAACGCGGCTTGATAGTCAACATTTCGTTTTGGGCGGCGCTCAAGTACATGAACAATGTTTTGTACGGCGTTGCCAAAGCGGCGGACGATACGCTCGTGCGCGATATGGCGCATGAATTGCGCGAACACCATGTCGCGGCCGTCACACTCTATCCGGGTTTGGTACGCACCGAAGGAGTGATGAAGAACGAACAGTATTTTGACCTGCGCAATTCGGAATCGCCGCAATTCATCGGACGCGCGGTCGCGGCGTTGGCACATGACCCGAACGTAATGGAAAAATCGGGCAAGGTTCTGGTCGCTGCGGCGCTCGCATTGGAATATGGCTTTACGGATATGGATGGCAAACAGCCGCGTCCATTAACCTTGCAACAAGCATGACCCGATTTGCTCTGCTTTTTATTTGTTGTGCGATGGCAATTGTGTCTTGTTCGGGCGCGCCGAGCGCACCCCCCCCCACGACCGCTGCGCCGACGCAACCCGCGACCCTTGCGACCGCTGCGCGTACTACCGTTGCCGCTACCGCAACAATGCCAACGGCTGAAACAAGACCGCTTTATCAGGACGCGTCGCAGCCGATTGAGAAACGCGTGGACGATTTGCTTGCGCGCATGACGCTCGCGGAAAAACTTGGGCAGATGACGCAGGTGGAAAAGAACAGCATCTCGCCCGCGCAAGTGACGCAGTTCGCGATTGGTTCTGTGTTGAGTGGCGGCGATGGTTTCCAAGACAATTCGCCGCAAGCGTGGCGCGGCATGGTGGAAAGTTACGAACAAGCCGCGCTGGAAACGCGACTCGGCATTCCATTGTTGTTTGGCGTAGATGCGGTGCATGGTCACGGACATATTGCCGACGCGACGTATTTTCCACAAAACATTGGACTTGGCGCGACGCGTGACGCCGCGCTCGTTGAAAAAATTGGACGCGCGACGGCGGAACAAGTTTCTGCCACCGCGATGCAATGGAATTTTGCGCCGGTGCTCGCGGTGCCGCAAGACATTCGTTGGGGACGCACGTACGAAACTTACGGCGAAAACACGGAACTCGTCACCGAATTGGGCGCGGCGTATGTCAAAGGTTTGCAAAACATTGACGGCAAACTCGCGTTGGAGAATCCGCAAACCGTTTTGGCGACGCCGAAACATTTTATCGGCGATGGCGGCACAAAATTTGGCACGTCCAATCAATTTATCCAACAACCATACTTGCTCGACCAGGGCGATATGCAAATGGATGAAGCGAGCGTGCGCGAATTATTTTTGCCGCCGTACAAGGCAGCCGTCGAAGCGGGTGCGGAAACGGTGATGGTATCGTTCAGCAGTTGGAACGGCGTGAAAATGCACGCGCAGAAAAAATGGCTGACCGATGTGCTAAAAGGCGAACTCGGTTTCAACGGATTTGTTGTTTCGGACTGGCAAGCGATTGACCAAATTTCACCCGACTATTATCAGGCAGTTGTGACGGCAATCAACGCGGGGATTGATATGAGCATGGTGCCGTACGATTATCGAAAATTTATCACCACACTCGGACAAGCGGTTGAAAAGGGCGATGTGCCATCCGCGCGTATTGACGATGCCGTGCGGCGGATTCTCACGGTGAAATTTAAAAAAGGATTGTTCGAACAGCCGATTCCGCAGACCGACGTCAACAGCGTCGTGAATAACGCCGCACACCAAGCGCTCGCGCGTGAGGCGGTGCAAAAATCGCTTGTCCTCCTCAAGAATGAAAATCAAACTCTGCCTCTCAAGAAAAATGCGGCGGTCATTTTTGTAGCGGGCGAAGGCGCAAAAAATACCGGTTATCAAAACGGCGGCTGGACGCTCGACTGGCAAGGCGTCACAGGCAACGCGGGCGGCACCTCTATTTTGCAAGCGATTCAAAATGCGGTTGGCGCGAACACGCGCGTCGAATTCAATACGTTTGGCAATTTCACCAACATCAAGGACGCGCAAGGCAACGCGGTCAAAGCAGACATAGGCATTGCCGTGATTGCGGAAAAACCCTACGCGGAAGGCGTGGGCGACCGAGCGAAATTGGATTTGGACGCGTCGGAAATTTTGCGCCTTGCGCGCGTTCGCGAGGCAAGCCAACGCGTGGTCGTGATTTTGCTTTCGGGACGTCCGCTGGTGATTACTCGAGCGCTCCCGTATGCGGATGCGTTCGTTGCGGCGTGGCTGCCCGGCAGTGAAGGGGAAGGCATCACCGATGTTTTGTTCGGGGACGTACAATTTTCCGGCAAAACGCCCTTTACGTGGCTCCGCGCGAGTTCGCAACTGCCATTCGATTTCAAAAATCCCAAGACCGAAGGTTGCGACGCGCCATTGTTTCCGTACGGCTTTGGCTTGACGACAAAAGACGCGTCACCAAAAATTTTAGAATGTCCGGCGTAATAGATTCGCGTTTCTCGCAATTCGTTTTTTGCATTTCATTCGATTCACTCTGGAGACAACACCATGAATACATTTCCATCTGATTTTGTGTGGGGCGCGGCAACGGCGTCGTATCAAATTGAAGGCGCGTGGAACGCGGACGGCAAAGGCGAATCCATTTGGGACCGCTTTAGCCATACGCCCGGCAAAATTATCAACAATGACAATGGCGATGTCGCGTGCGACCATTATCATCGCTATCGCGACGATGTGCGCCTGATGCGGCAAATTGGTTTACGCGCGTATCGCTTTTCCATTTCGTGGTCCCGCGTGATTCCCAATGGTGTGGGCGCGGTGAATGAAAAGGGCATTGACTTTTATGACCGCCTCGTGGACGCGCTCTTGGAAGAAAATATCGAACCGTACGCGACGCTCTATCATTGGGACTTGCCGCAGGCGCTCCAAGACAAAGGCGGCTGGGGCAATCGCGACATCATCGGACAATTTGCCGATTACACTGCGTTGATGAGCAAACGACTCGGCGACCGCATCAAGTATTGGGCAACCCTGAACGAGCCGTGGGTGATTGCATTCATGGGACATCGCAGCGGTGAACACGCGCCAGGTTTGAAAGATGAAGCGTTGTCGCTCCAAGTTTCGCATCATTTGCTCGTCGCGCATGGCGCAGCCATTGATGTACTGCGCGCGACCGTGCGCGATGTGAAAGCGGGCATCGTCATCAATTTATGGCCCTCGGAGACAATGCACAACACCGAACAAGAATTGCAAATCGCGCATGACATGTGGCAACGCGACAATGCGTGGTTCCTCGACCCGATTTTTCGCGGCAGCTATCCCGCCGATGTGTTAGAGTTCTATGGCGCGCGGGCGCCAAAAATTTTGCCGGGTGACATGGCACAAATTTCGCGCGACCTCGACTGGTGGGGCGTTAACTATTACGCGCGCCACATGATTGGCGCAGACGGACCCGTACCCGGTTCTGAATATACCGAAATGGGCTGGGAAGTTTACGCTCCGGCATTCGAACGAATGCTTGTGCGTCTGCATAACGAATATCGTCTGCCTCCGATGTATATCACCGAAAACGGCGCGGCGTTCGCCGATGTGGTGGAGGACGATTACGTCTATGACCCGCGCCGCGTGAATTATCTCGAAACGCACCTCGACGCGATGGCGAATGCTATCGCGCGGGGCGTTGACTTGCGCGGCTATTTTGTTTGGTCCCTGTTAGACAATTTTGAATGGGCGTTTGGATACGGCAAACGGTTCGGCATCATTTACATTGATTTTGAAACCCAACAGCGCATTTGGAAAGAAAGCGCCAAGTGGTACGCCAATTTCATTCGCGCGCATCAAATGCAGCCCGCGTAAAGATACCGCGCACAACAAATTTCAAAAATTTTTGTGCAAACCTATTGACATCTCATTCATTCCATGATATAAACTCACTCGGTCTTGCGACGAATAACATCGCAGGAGGCGCATTCAATGGTAATGAACACACTCACCTTCAACAGCATCAACACCCGCCGCGTAATGGGCGGTGATGCTGTTTTTCCTTGTACGAGTGCGCCTGTTGACCGTCGCTGAAAGAACACGCGATTGCATTTTGAACCACGGGCGGCACTAGACGCTCGTGGTTTTTTTTTCTCTATGCCACCACGAGCGCGGACGTTCGTGGTTTTTTTATTCTGGTAGGAACGACTCGAGTCGTTCGAAAGGAGCAATATGGTTCTGCAACTTTTCGAGGGCGAAAAAATTCGCTTTGCCGCGTTCGACGCGGACAAAGATGCCGAAGTTTTTTCCAAATGGACGCACGACCCCGAATATCTGCGTCTGACTGAATACGAAGCCGCGCGTCCGCTGGCGCCGTTTCACATCAAAAAGAAATTTGAAGAGATGGAAAAAGAAGCGGGGCGCGATTTCTATTTCTTTGTAATTCGCACGCAAGAGGATGACCGCGCCATCGGTTTCGTCCACCTGCGTTGGATTGAATGGAATCACGGCAACGCGCACTTTAACATGGGCATCGGTTCGCCCGATGACCGCCGCAAAGGTTTGGGCAGTCAAGCGCTGCAAATGTTTCTGCGCTACGCATTCGAAGAATTGAATCTGTATCGCCTGACAGGACATACCTTTGAATACAACGACGGCGCGCAAAAATTTCTAGAGAAACACGGCTTTCAACTCGAAGTGCGCCGCCGCGAAGCGGTCTATCGGGATGGACGTTATTGGGACGCGCTGTCGTATGGAATTTTGGCGGAGGAGTGGGAGGCGAAACAGGTATCAGGTAGCAAGTAGCAGGTTATTGCCAACCTTACTACGTGCTACCTGATACATGCTATTAGCAAGATGAACAATCTTTTCACAGGCAAACTTACGCGGCTCGTCGCGGCGGACCCTGAAAAATTGGGCGAACTCGTCGCCAAGTGGTCACGTGATTCCGAATTTTATCAACTGTTCGACAGTGACCCCACGCTGCCACGCAATGCAAAACGCGCGCAAGAACATTTTCGGGAACGCGCAGAAAAAGACCGCGGGGGCAATTTTCACTTTCTCGTTCAGTCGCTCCAAGACGAACGCATCATCGGCGAAGGCGGCTTGTTCGACGCGTTTTCACCACATCACAACGCGTGGCTCGCGATTGGAATTGGCGAACGCGAATTGTGGGGCAAGGGATATGGGACCGACGCGGTGAACATTCTTTTGCGGTTTGCATTTCAAGAATTGAATTTGCATCGCGTGAATCTTGGCACATTTGAATACAACGCCCGCGCGATTCGCGCGTACGAAAAAATTGGTTTCGTGCATGAAGGCAAATGGCGTCAATCCATGCGACGCGACGGCAAACGCTGGGACAATTATTTTATGGCAATTTTGCGCCGCGATTGGGAAGCGAAACAAAATGGATAATTCATTATTTACCGGCAGACTCGTTCGGCTTGCCGCGCGCGAACCTGAAAACGATGCGGCGACCATCGCGGCATGGGACAGGGATACAGAATACAACCGCCTTTTGTCCGTCGAACCCGTGCTGCCGCCGCGTCTAAAAGATGCGCGCGAAATGCTGGAGCGTCCCATCAAAGACCGCTTTTTTCCTTTTGGCATTCGCACGCTCGCCGATGACAAATTGATTGGCTTTGTAATTTTAATGAATGTGAATCATGTTTACGGCGACGCGTTTGTGGGAATCGGAATGGGCGACCCCGCGTATCGCGGCAAAGGATACGGCACCGACGCGATGAATCTCGTATTGCGATTCGCGTTTCAAGAATTGAATCTGCATCGCGTTTCGCTCGATGCTGTCGCAACGAATACGCGTGCAGTCCGTTCGTATGAAAAATGCGGGTTCGTCCACGAAGGGCAAACGCGCGGCACCGAATTTCGCAACGGCGTTCGCGACAATTTGGTGTGTATGGGAATTTTGCGGACGGAATGGAAGGACAGGTAGTAGGTAGCATGTAGCAAGGCAGGTCCTTTCCTTGCAACCTGCTACCTGATACCTGCTACTTGATACCTACCACTTGCTACCAACATGAACAACCTTTTCACCGGTCAACTCGTCAAACTCACTGCCAGCAATCCTGAAACAGACCCGAAAATCATGGCAGAATGGCATCGCGATACGGAATTTTTTCGCCTCGCGTACGGACGCATCGCGCAGCCGTGGAACGCGAAAACAATTCAGGAGCGCATCGAAAAATACGGTGGCGAACTGAACGAACCGATTTTTGCGATTCGCACGCTCGCGGACGACAAGCTGATTGGACAAATGGGGATGTGGATTGACCAACCACACGGCGACGCGTTCACATGGATTCTCATCGGTGAACGCGACTATTGGGGCAAAGGATACGGCACGGACGCGATGCGCGTGTTCATGCGTTACGCGTTTCAAGAATGGAATCTGCATCGTCTCTCGCTCCGCGTCTTTGGATTCAACAAACGCGCGATTCGTTCGTACGAAAAATGCGGTTTCCTTCACGAAGGCGTCAATCGGAACGCGTTACAGAAAATGGGACAGCGTTGGGAAGAAGTATGGATGGGGATTACGCGCGGGGATTGGGAAAGACAGCAGATGGCAGACAGCAGATAGCAGAAGGTGAAACGTCAAACGTCAAACGTCAAATCGCCAATCTCTAATCTCCAGGCTCCAGTCTCTAATCTCTAGTCTCCAGTCTCCACTAAAGAGGAACACAAATGCTTGCCACTCTCGAGCAAAAAACATTCGCGCCCGAACTGGGCATCGAAGGGTTAACCTTAAGAAATTGGCGCGACGATTCGGATTACGCCAAGATGCTGCCCATCTTGTACGCAGACCGGCTGTCGCAAGGTTTGGAAGAAAGCATCACATTGCCGGATTACAAAACGTCGTTCGAAACCATGCCGGGCATGAACGTTCGCACAGGCATTTTTTTGCTGGAACGATATGGCGAACCGATTGCTTACAAAACAATCCGCGCAGTGCCCGAAGCTGATGGTTCATATCGTTACGCCCATTATGGTTGCGTGCTGCCCGCATGGAAAGGGCGCGGCATCGGGCGCGCAATGATTCGTCACAGCGAAGCGATGCTGCGCGAATTGGCGGAAACGCATCCTGCCGACGCGCCAAAATTTTTCCAGACGTTTTTGCAAACCACGCAAACCGCGCTCATCCAATTGCTCGAGCAAGAAGGATACGCGCCGGTGCGCTATTTTTTTGAAATGCTGCGCGAAACGTTGGACGATATTCCCGAGAATGACCTGCCGTCGGGCATCAAGGCGCGACCCGTTGACCCGCAACACTATCGAAAAATTTGGGATGCGATGCTGGAAGCGTTCAAAGAACATTGGGGCGAAGAGGAGCACACCGACGCGGATTTTGAAAATTGGCTCAAGCGTCCGCACTTTGACCCGACCTTGTGGCATATCGCGTGGGATGGGGACCGCGTTGTTGCCGTCGTCATCAATCAAATTAATGAGACCGACAACGCGCACTACAATCGCCAACGCGGTTTCACCGAAGACA
Organism: Chloroflexota bacterium; assembly: GCA_029778615.1. GTDB lineage: Bacteria > Chloroflexota > Anaerolineae > UBA4142 > SHND01 > SHND01. The sequence continues at coordinate 38,535 of JAKOPZ010000066.1, forward strand.
TTGCAACCTTAAAGGAATATCGCGGACGCGGCATCGCGCAAGCATTGATTGTGCGCGGCTTGCGACAATTCCGTGAACGCGGCATGAACGCGGCGGGGCTTGATGTGGACGGTGAAAACGCGACGGGCGCGCTGCGCTTGTACGAAAAACTCGGCTATCGCCCGATTCGCACTGTGATGGCGTATCGCAAAGGATTCGAGATTAGAGACTAGAGACTGGAGACTGTTCCGAATAAAAGTAAGAATCTCCAACCTCTAATCTCAAGTCTCCACATATTCATCATGCCTTTTTCAATTGCTTCACCAACACTTGAAGAGAAACAAGAATTCACCACGCGGCGTTTGACGCGCGGCGACCTGCCGGAAATGTGGGAATTGCTCCAAGTCATTAATCGCGTGGACGATAACGATTACTATGAAGCGCTTGAGGATTTGGAACGCCAGTATGAGGACCCGCGCAGTAATCCGAAAACGGACGCGCGCATTCTCCGAAACGCGTTGGGCAAGCTCGTGGCGTTTGCGCGCATCTTTGCTTTGCCCAAACCCACGAACGAAAACATCGCGTTCCTTTCCTGCGAGGTTGCGCCTGAAGCGCGCGCGCAAGGGCTAGAACAAGAGTGCATTGATTGGATGGAAACGCGCGCGACAGAACGTCTCGCCGAAATCGC
>JAKOPZ010000343.1 GCA_029778615.1 Chloroflexota bacterium
ATTGGAATTGTTTTGGGTGGGTGAAGAACCGCGCGAAACACAAGGGTTTCACCAAATCAATGTGAGCGAATCGTACCATCCATGGTGGTCGAACTGGTGGCCCCAGGGACACATCATCGGTTGGGAACACACCTTTGTTCACGAAATCAATCATCTCCTCGACGCGATTGTGAATAACAAGTCCGTTGCCCCGTATGGCGCGGATTTCACCGACGGCTATCGCAACGCGGTCATCTGCGACGCGATTTTGCAAAGCGCGGATTCGGGACAACGCGTGGATGTGAAATACTAGAGACTGGAGACTGGAGACTGGAGACTAATCTCTAGTCTCTAGTCTCTTTTTATTATCATGCTCAGAGACTTACGACCCCAAGCCAAACGCCGCACGCCCGACGAATTGGTTCAACATCTGAAAACGTTTGAACTCGATTTGAAATTTTCTGCGGGCGTGTGGTTTTTTTCGCCGCCGAATTCGCGTTTTCATGACAAATACAAACCTTCGATTGACATCGCGCAGCGCCTCGACATTGCCGCGTCGCTTGCCGATTACGGTTTGAAAGGGATGGAAGCGCATTACCCGAACGAAATCAATGAAGAGAATGTTGACCTGTGGAAAAAATTTTCAAAAGATACGGGCATCAAAATTCTCACCGTCATTCCCTTGTTGTTTTGGGACGAGCAATTTGAATGGGGTTCGCTCTCGAATCCGATTCCCGAAGTTCGCCGCAATGCAATCGAACGTACCAAGGGCGCGGCGCGTTTGAACAAGGAACTCGACACCGAATTTATGATTTGCTGGCCCGGCATTGACGGCTATGAAAACGCGTTCGGCGCGGATTTGCGCGCGGCGCGTGACCGTTTCGCCGAAGGCATGGCGGAAGCGTTGGACGCGGTGCCCGGCGTGCGCGTCGCCTTCGAGCCGAAACCGTACGAGCCGCGCGGACACATTCTCTACGGCTACACATCCGAAGGCATTTTGCTCGGCGAAAAAGTCGAGCGCATGTTGAAACATCCCGACAATAAAAAATTGTTGGACGAAGGACACGCGCTCGTTTGCATGAACCCCGAAGTTGGACACATGTTGATGGGCTATGAAGATTTGCCGTACGCGTACGGGCTCGTGATGGAGTACGCACGCCTCGCGCACATTCATCTCAATTCGCAGCCGTTGGGAAATTACGACCAAGACTTGAACGTAGGCGTGATTTCGACGGAAGCGAACGAGTCCATGTTGTATGCGCTGAAAATGTACGGCTATGAAGGTTGGTTCGGCATTGACATCAATCCCGAACGGATGCCCGTGGACATGGCGTTGAAAATTTCAATGGACGCGTTACGCGCCGCGAACGACCGCATCAATTCGCTCGACCACGAGTCGCTGATTTACGCGAGCGAACATCCCGACAAGGCGCGTGGCTGGATTGAGGCGTATCTCGTGCGCGCGCGGGCGATGGATGCGAGCAAGTTGCCGCCGTTGGGGAAGGTGAAATAAAACACCCCCGACTATTCTCCAATGAGA
>JAKOPZ010000344.1 GCA_029778615.1 Chloroflexota bacterium
CGCCTTGCTGCTCTTGCGCCTGCATGAAAAAAGTGGCGACACCATCAGCGGCTATTCGCATCAAGACCTCGCCGATTTTGTCGGAACCTATCGCGAAACCGTGACGCAAACGCTCAATCAATTCAAACAGCAGGGACTGATTGATATTCAACGTAAAGCGCTTGTGATTCTCGACGCGGCGGCATTGCAGAAACTCGCGGGTGAAGCGTAGGTCATTGCCGCGCGCGCTTTTTGTGGCGCGTTACGCGCTGCGAGCGACTTGTTCACCCTGCGCAACAACCGCGAATCACGAATCACCCGCCTTGAGTTCAATGAGCGTGACTTCGGGCGGACAGTTATAACGGAATGGCAGCATGACCGTTCCGAGACCGCGCGAGACATACAGTTGGAACGATTCAAAAGACCGCAGTCCATTTACGAGCTGCCCGCGATATTTGGAATTGGTGATGAGCGGTCCAAACCACGGCAAGTTGATTTGTCCCCCATGCGTGTGTCCTGACAAAACCAAACACACGCGCGCGTCGTCAAGTTCCATCACAAAATCGGGATTGTGCGAGAGCAAGATGACCATATCCCCTTTTACCGCGCCTTGAAACGCCGCGTGAATGTCCTGCTCATCTTCCCACAAATCGCCTACGCCCGCGATGCAGATACGGCTGTCGGCGCGCGTCAACCAAATGTTTGTGTTGGTGAGTTCTACAATCCCCGCGCGTTGGAGGGCGGTTCGTACCGCGCACACGTCCGCATCAAAATCGTGATTGCCGAGAACGCCATAAACGCCCAACGGCGCGTCAAGGCGCGCCAGTAAAGTTTCGATGGGTTGAATAAAGTCAGTCCCTTCGGAAACGTAATCGCCGCCAAGCAAAATCAAATCGGGCTCGAGTTGATTTGCTTTTTCAATCACGCGTTCGAGAAAGGCAGGAGGTGTCAGCGGGCTGCAATGGAAATCTGTCAAGAACACAATCTTGAGTCCATCGAATACAGTCGGCAATTGTGAAAATGCAAGTGTCGTGCGCGTAACCTCGATACTCCGCGCGTCGCCGTGAAAATGTGCGGCGGTGAAAATCCATCGCAAGAGGATGAGCAAAGGCAAATAGAGTCCGACGACGAGCGCGCGTTTCGCATACGTCCACACGCCTTTTTTTCCAAAGCGGCGCTTGTACGCCAAGGGTGATGATTTGCGAATGTTTTGTGTTGGTTGAGAGGGCAGCATTGTCAAAAACATTGTACTCGAACGCCCCGTTCGCAAAAATGCCCTGTGTGAGTACGGGCGAAGCATGTACGTTCAGAGATGCGAATCGAATAATGACCGCTTTAGCAAATGCTTCGCCCCTCCTGTATAATCACCGTTGTACTTGAACGAGGTGTAATGAAATATCTATCGCTTGCAATCAGTTGCATTGTTTTCCTTGCTGCCGCTTGCGCGCCCCAACCGACTCCCGAACCCACACAAACGCCGCAACCAACTCGCACCGTCATCCCCAGTTCGACACCAACGCGAATTCCGCCTTCGCCTACGCGCATCGCGCTCCAACCGACTGCTGCGCGCAGCGCGACGCCATCGCTCACCGCGACCATCGTTCCACCATCCGCCACGCGGACGCGCATCCCGCCAACACAACTGCCTACGGAAACCTCAACGCCCCAGCCGCCGCCGCGTCCGTTCGTTTGGGACCCGCGCCTTGACGCGCTCAAGATTCAATATGTTCCGGCAGATGTCGCGCCGGGGGAATTGTATTGGCGCTTGACGCACGCGGAATTTTGGGGCGAAGAGGAAAATCAGGGCAAGCACCACATTTTTGTAAATGTGTTGGATGAAAATGGTGCGCGCCTCATCGGCGAAACGATTACGATTGAATGGCTCGATGGGCAAGAAATCATCACGACGCAAGAAAAACCCGCGCCCGAATACTCCGCC
>JAKOPZ010000345.1 GCA_029778615.1 Chloroflexota bacterium
AGTTATTCCAGTTTTGTTTTGCTGCCGCTGTTGAATTTTGCCGTGCGCGGAAGATGTTTATTGATTGGCGGACCGGGACGCGGCAAAACGACGAGCGCGGTGTTGATGGGCATTCTCGCGGGCTATTCGCTGAATCAAGTGCGCGAGGCGATGCAGCACGGACAGCCGCAAATGACCATCAGCGATTTGTTGGGGAATCCGCTGCCCGCCGATTTGGTGAGCGCGCAAAGTATGCAAGACATTCGCATCAGTTGGCGCAAGTGGCTCTCGATGCGCGTGCGTATCATTGACGAATACAATCGCATTCCGACGCGCACGCAGTCCGCGCTGCTGACGGTGATGGCGGACAATTACGCCGAAATTCTCGACCATGTTTTCAAATGTCCCGACGGCGCGTGGTATCTCACCGCGAACGATGATGCGGGGGGGGGAACGTATCAGGTTATCGAAGCGCTCCGCGACAGAATTGATGTGGTCGTAAAAGCATTGTCGTTCAATATGCGGTTCATGGACGATTTGTTATTACGCGTCGAGAAACGACTCAAGCCCGAAGAACTCGTCCCGCCGCAAATTATTTTTACCGAAGCGGAAAGCGAACAACTTTACCGCGAAATTTTGCAAATCAAAATGCCGCGCGAAATTTTGCGGCGCGTGGAATTTTTTGCAAGTCAATTTGAATTTCTCGAACCCGCAGGCGAACAATTTGAATATCGCACCAAAGACACCGCGCGTCTTGCATCTGTGGACACACATACATTGACGAGCGGCGAATCGGGCAAAGACCGCTTGAAAGACATTGGCGCGCAAACGAAAAATGGTTTATCGGTGCGAACATTGTTTACGCTGCTCACATTTTCCAAAGCAATGGCGTATTTTCGCGGCGCGCAACAAGTCGAACTGGAAGATTTGCGTCAAATGCTGCCGTTCGTTTTGCACGACAAATTGCAGCCCGATTTAGACCACGCGTTTTTCGACGCCCCGGGCAATGCCATGTATCGCACCGACCGCGTGAGTTGGATTCGCAAACTCTTTGACCTCGCGTGCGCGGAATATGACCGCCTCAACCTCGACGACGACGACCCGCTCGCAGAACTCGAAACCGAATTTGCGCGCGGACTCGAAGGCTTGACCGAAAACGAAACGCGCAAACGCTTGGTGAAAATCGAACGCTTGCTCGGCGAATGGAGCAAAGGGCGCAAAGTGTACGGCAGTATGTTCGACGATATTTTGAAATTGAAATATCTGCATCAACGGTACACCAATTACTTGCGATGGGTAAAGTTCAGCAAATAGCTGGGCTGATTACAGCGCTATGGCAGATCGCAAATCGCAAATCGCAAACACCTAATCACC
>JAKOPZ010000346.1 GCA_029778615.1 Chloroflexota bacterium
GATGCCATTGATGATGATTTGGTGTGTGTGGATGTCGAGTTTCGCCAGTTCTGAAACTGCGCGCTGTGTTTCTTTGATGGGCGTCGCCTCGGGCTGCAAAACGAAAATAAAAGTGGTGGACGCTTCATCGCGCATCGCGACCAGCGCGCGGTCATATTTCGCTTTGGCGTCTTGAATCGCGGCGGCGGGTCCGATGCACGTTTGCCCGCTGCCCTCGCCCGCGCTTTCTATCGTGTGACTCCATTCGGCAGGCAGTTCGAGCAAGCGCAGTGTATGTCCCGTTGGGGCGGTATCGAAAATGACCACTTCAAAATTTGGCGCATCCAGAAAATCGGTAAAGCGGTCGAACGCGGCAACTTCGGCAGTGCAAGGCGAATTCATTTGCTCCGCCATCACGGTGACGATTTCGGGCGGGAAAATTTCGCGCAGCGGCGCCAGCGCGCGTTCCTGATATTCTTCCGTCGCGCGGTCGGAATCAATTTCCATCGCGAACAAATTCGATACATTTTCAATGGGCGTGATTTGGTGCCCGATGGGTTGTTCAAACACATCCGCGAGGTTCGACGCGGGGTCGGTGGTGACGATGAGCGTGCGTTTGCCTTTATCGGCGTAGCGCACTGCGGTGGCGCACGCCATCGAAGTTTTGCCCACGCCGCCTTTGCCGGAAAAGAAAATAAATTGAGTGTTCATAAAGCTCCAGTGTTACTGTGTCTGTCCGTTCAATGCCGCGCGCACCTCGCCGAGCGAGGGATACGCGCCAACTTTGACAATGTTGCCATTGACGACGGTGATGGGCAGTGCGGCGAGCTGCTTGGTTCGCACGAGATCCAAAACCGCGCGGTTGTTTGCAAATGCCTGTGCGTGAGAAGCCATTTGGTAGCGCACAACGCCAATTCCCTCATTTTGCAAAGCGAGAATCATCTCATTCACGTCGAGTAACGCGGGGTCAATCGTCGGTCCGCACATTCCTGTCGGACAGCACATCGGCGGGTCGAAAAGTTCGACGCGGACGTTTGTGTCAATTGTCTGAAGCGGGCGTTGGCCAAAGGTAATTGTGTCACTCATAGTAATTCAACCTCCGTTGAAGTATTGTGGTAAAAAAATTTCTAACTCATGTTACGCAGAATTGTCATTTCGAGCGGTCTTGCGAGAAATCTCGGTGGAAAAAACTGAGATTTCTCACAGAGTTTACCCCGAAGGATTGAGGGGTTCGAAATGACATGCGTAAGGTGAATTTCTAATTGCCCCGAACACGAATATCTGTTGCCGGCACGAGACGGGGACCGCAGGTCGGCAAACGCGGTTGGATGCGGTGCGGATCCAAAAAGGCGGCGAGTTGGTCGTTCAGTTCCGCCAACATTTCGCGGTTGATGGAATAGTACATCCAACGCGCGTCCAGCGCATCGCGCTCGACGTTCACCAAACCCGCCTCGCGCAGTGCCTTGAGATGATGGGAAATCAAATTCATCTCTAAATCAAGTTGGTCTCCGATTTCGCAATTGCATTGAACACCCTGCATCAGCAAATCAAAAATTGCGAGCCGCGTCGGGTCGCTCAGCAGCTTGAAGGTCGCTGCCAGAGTGGGTTTCTTTGTTTTGGTCATTTTTGCGCGTTTCATATAGTTCAACGATGGTTGAAGTATATCATATCCTCAGGATTAATCAAAAGACAAGTGTCCCGTAAGGAGTGGGACATGCGTTAGCGCGAGGCGGGGGTTAAAAGCGGAACGCGAAACGCGGAGGAATAAAGCTCAAGTGGAATCGCGTCCATTTCGTAATACGCGCCGTCGGCGCAGGCGCGGCAAAGACACATTCCCTCGCGTTCGACATAGCGTTCGTTGATAATGTCTTCGCCGCACTGTTCGCACACAACCCGCAAGCCGTGTTGGCTGATAATTTTTTGTAAATCGAGCGTGAGTTTCACTTGTTGCGCGCACAACAATTCATACGTGGGCATGACTTGATATGCTTGCAATTGCGCGTGCCACTTGTCAGGAGCATTTGGCGCATACGCGTAGGCACGTTTACGCGCCGTGAGAGTAGTTGTGATGCGAAA
>JAKOPZ010000347.1 GCA_029778615.1 Chloroflexota bacterium
CTAGAGACTAGAGACTTGCGGAATCATTGCTTTTTGCCCAATATCTTTGCGATATTGCATCCCTTCAAACCCAAGCGGACGAATCGCCGCGTAGGCGGTATCCAGCGCGTCACCTAAATTTTTTCCAACGCCCGTCACACACAACACGCGTCCGCCGTTCGTCATCACTTGCGCGTCTTGCAATTTAGTGCCCGCGTGAAAAATCATCGCGTTGCGATTTGGCATCGCGTCGAGTCCGTGAATTGGAATGCCCGTCGCGTATTTTCCGGGATAGCCGCCGGATGCCAACACCACACACGCCGCCGCGCCGCGTGCCCATTTCACATCACACTGCGCGAGTTTTCCATCCACACACGCTTCCATCACCTCAAGCAAATCGCTTTCCAACAACGGCAAAATCACTTCTGCTTCAGGGTCACCGAAACGACAATTGAATTCCAACACGCGCGCGCCATCTTGCGTCAGCATCAAACCCGCATACAACACGCCGACAAACATTCGCCCTTCCGCGCGCAAACCGTCAATCGTCGGCTGCAAAATATCGCGCGTGATTTCGTCCAAAAAATTTTCGGGCAAATTCACAGGCGCGTACGCGCCCATGCCGCCCGTGTTCGGTCCCAAATCATTCTCAAGCAATCGTTTGTGGTCTTGCGCGGGCGGCATCGCTTTCACCGTGAATCCATCGCTGAACGCAAGCAGGGAAACTTCTTCACCCTGCAAACGTTCTTCAATCACCACCGCATCCCCCGCCGCGCCAAATTCGTGTTCGAGCATGATTTGACGCAGCGCATCACGCGCATCATCCAACGTTTCAGGCAAAATTACGCCTTTCCCCGCCGCAAGTCCCGATGCCTTAATCACAATCGGATATTGAACACTCTCCACATGACGCACCGCGTCATCAAAATTTGAAAACGTTTCATAGCGCGCGGTCGGAATGTTGTGCCGCCGCATAAAAGCTTTGGCGAACGCTTTGGACGATTCGATTTCCGCCGCGTTTTGATTTGGACCAAAGACGCGAATGTTTTGTGCGCGCAGTGCGTCGGCAAGTCCGTCGGCGAGCGGCGCTTCGGGCCCGATGACGACGAAATTGATTTGGAGACTGGAGATTAGAGATTGGAGACTAGAGATTGGAGATTCGATATTTGTTGCGATGCGCGCTGTACCCGCGTTGCCAGGAGCAACACATAATTTTTCGACGCGCGCAGACTGTTTGAGTTTCCACGCAAGCGCGTGTTCGCGTGCGCCGGAGCCGATGATGAGTACGTTCATAATGATTGGAGACTGGAGATTGGAGACTAGAGACTGAAGGGCGGCTCAAGATATGGATTGTTCGACGCGAGCCATTCCAATTCCGATGCCGTAATGATTTCATCCATCGCTTCATGCGAGGTGTAATCCGCAGTTGATTCACGCAATGATTTTTCGCTCTTGTCGCGGCGTTGCGTCTTGAGATGATTTACAAACGCGTTAATCTGACGCGCACATTCGCCGAGCCGTGTTGTCCAATCCGCCGCTTTGTCATCCGAAATCAAATTGCGCGTCTTGCAGCGATTCAGCCAGTATTTTGTTTCAAACAAACTGCCGCGCGCGTAGTACAACAAATTGATTTTTTCGCCAAAATGAAAACGTCCATACGCTTCCGCGATATTCGCCCCAATCGAATCCGCCGCGCGTGTAATTTGTTTTCCCACCGTATCGCGCGCGAATTCATTCCATGTCCACACTTCTCGCCAAATCAAATCGGTCAACTCTTCGGTGATTCGCAACACTCGAAGTTCTTCTAATTCTGTAGCCATTTTTCGCTTGAAAGAGATTAGAGACTAGAGACTAGAGATTGAGTCTCCAGTCTCCAGTCTCCAGTCTCCAATCTCCAGTCTCCAGTCTCCAATCTCCAGTCTCCAATCACCCCGCAATCGCCTTTTCAAACCCCGTTTTCACATGCGCCCTATCAATCTCTAACGGATACACGCCCGTAAAACACGCGTTGCAATAACCTTCGCGACGCCCCACTGCGCGCATCATTCCTTCGACCGACAAAAAGTGTAACGAGTCCGCGCCGATGTAATCA
>JAKOPZ010000348.1 GCA_029778615.1 Chloroflexota bacterium
CGTGATTACGCAATTCGTTTCGGGTCCCCAATCGTCAACGCTGCCGATTCGGATTTGGGGGATGGTGCGCTTTGGCGTTTCGCCGATTATCAATTCGGTCGCGACGGTGATTCTCGCGTTTACGCTCACCTCCGTTTTTCTCGCGCAATATATTCTCACCAATGAAAACGCCTCGACGCGTCCACTGCTCGTTTGGTTCTCGTTCGTCGTCGGCGTCGTTCTTTTTGGCATCGGTCCCGCGCAAGAATTTTGGAACGGACTTACAGGACTCGAAGGAATCATCGGACTGGTCACGTTCCTCCTCGCTTGGATGCTCGCGCTAGTCGCCATCTATTACGCCGCGCGGCGCGTTCGGCGACCCCCGCCTGCTGCACAACTCAATCCTGTTACGCAATAAAAACTGAACTGGTGACAAGGTGACCTATCACCTTGTCACCTTGTCACCCTGTCACAAAGAGGAGCATCATGTCTGCATCGCAACCCGATGTACAACTGAACGAAAACATCAAGCAGCACACGTGGCTGCACTTTTATCAAATGAAGAATGTGATTGACGAACCCTCGCCGATGGTAATTGCGCGCGGTGAAGGTTCCAAAGTGTGGGATACGCACGGCAAAGAATATATTGACGGACTCGCAGGACTGTTTTGTGTGAACGTTGGTTATGGACGCCAAGAAATCATTGACGCCATCACCAATCAATTGCAAAAAATCGCCTACGTCAGTCCGTTTGCATTTCCGAATGAACCCGCCGCCGAACTCGCCGCAAAACTCGCGAGCATTTCGCCCATCGGTCCCGATGCGCGCGTTTTCTTTGTCACCGGCGGAAGCGAAGCTGTTGAATCGGCGTTGAAAATTTCAAAACAATATCAACGTTTGCGCGGTTTCAATGGACGCTACAAAACGATTTCGCGGCGCATCGCCTATCACGGTACGACAATGGGCGCGCTCTCCGTCGGCGGACTCACAGGCATTCGCAAACTGTTCGAGCCGCTCGTCCCCGGCGCGCGTCATGTTCCGATTCCGCATCGCTATCGCTGTGACTATTGTTGGCGCGAGGCGGGCTGTTCGGGGCAATGCACGCAAGAATTTTTCAACTTGATGGATTTTGAAAATCCCGAAACCATCGCCGCGACGATTATGGAGCCCGTGCAAAATTCAGGCGGCTGTATCGTCCCGCCCATGACGTATTATCCCGAAATTCGTCGGCTTACGCGCGAAAACGGCATCGTCATGATTATGGACGAAGTAATTTGCGGATTTGGACGCACGGGCAAAATGTTCGGCACAGAGCATTGGGGCGTGCAACCTGACATGATGACGCTGGCGAAAGGATTGACGAGCGCGTACTATCCGCTCGGCGCGGTGATTGTGTCAAAAGAAATCGCGGACGCGTTCATCGGCGACGAAGGGAAAAAATTATTACACGGCATCACGTTCGGCGGACATCCCGTTGCCGCCGCCGCCGCGCTCGCGAACATTGCGATTATCGAACGCGAAAATTTGGTGGAACAAGCTGCACAAAAAGGCGAATACTTGCGCGCGGAATTGCACAAAGCATTAGACCGTCACCCAAGCATCGGCGACATTCGCGGTGCGGGACTTTTTGTCGGCATCGAATTTGTGAAAAACAAAGAGACGCGCGAACCAATGGAAGGCGGTCCGATGATGGGCTGGCTCTCGGACCAACTCTTGCATCGCGGTCTCATCTGTCGTTGCGACGACCGCCTCGACCCCGTAATTCAACTTTCGCCTCCGCTCGTGATTACAAAAGAGGAAATTGACCAGGTGGTGAGCGTGATTGAAGAAGTGGTCGGCGCGTTGGAAGAAGAGTTGCATATGTAATTTATGTGACGCATATGTGGGTTCAAGTGAAAGAAAGGTCTGGCAAATGAAAGTCGAATTGAAAATTACGCGCGAAGATGACGTGTGGATGGCGCGCAGTCCTTTAATTCAAGGATTGTTGGTTACGGGTGATACGCTTGATGAGTTGTTCAACGAACTGCCACGCGTGGCGCAAGCGCTGTACGAAACGTGTCAAGAAAAGGGCTGGACATTTATCACGGGCGCACCGAACGCGCGTCCCGATGAAGTTGTGTGGGTTTCTGAATTCTCACAAGCGTCGCTCCAAACCGCGTAACCATGCGATACAGTGAACTCACCCGCAAGCTCAAGAAATTGGGGGTGGAATATCTGCGCCAAGCAGGTGGGAGCCACGAAATTTGGTGGAAACCAAACACCGATTTCCGTACGACGATTCCAAATCATCCCTCCAAAGAAATTCCTACAGGAACACTGCGCGCAATTCTGAAGGATTTGAATTTGCGGATGGATGATTTGAAAGGGAAATAAAAATGGCGAATGAAAAACCTTCAAGGCTTCAGAAACCTCGAAGGTTTTTTCGCGCATTGTATGATAGAAAGTGCGCGATAATATCGTAAATCGGTTTTACGCCACTTGGTTTGCATGAAGCACCCCTAAAATGGGTGTTTCACGAAGATGGAGTGTAGTGGAAGATAAGTTAGCGGTCATGCTGCTTGAATCCGCCACAAGGCAAAAGCCGCCTTGCACTTTGGAATCGAGGTTAGAATTGTTTTGTAGCAGCAGTGGAACACAACTTCCTTACAAGGCGACAAGAAAACCCAAGTAGCTTTCGAGGCGCTGGTAGATCAACTCCTCAAGGAAGGACGGGAGTATACAAGGGCAGAAGAAGACTTTGTTTGGTAGTGGAGACATCAACTACGACATCGTGTGAGATAATTAACGAAACATTGCACAGACCTCTAACAAACTCACACAGTTAGGCTTTCCCCCCATTTTCTTTATGAACATCGGCATCCTTCACCCCGGCGCGATGGGCGTTTCCATCGCCGCGTCCGCGATACACAACGGACACCAAGTTTTTTGGGCGTCCGAAGGCCGCAGTGACACGACGCGGACGCGCGCGGCACAACACAACTTGAGAGATGTCGAATCCCTCGCGAATCTTTGCGCGCGCTGCGAAATCATTCTTTCGATTTGCCCACCACACGCGGCGGAACAAGCAACGCAGCAAGTCATCGCAGAAAAATTTCGCGGTTTGTACTGCGACGCCAACGCGATTTCACCGCCGCGCGCGCGGCACATTGGCGAAATGCTGAGCGCGGCGGGAATTGATTTTGTAGATGGCGGAATCATCGGCGGACCCGCGTGGCAGCCCGGGGAGACGTGGCTGTATTTGTCGGGAATGCGCGCGCAAGACATCGCCAACTGTTTTTCAAGCGGACCCCTCGAAACACAAATCATCGGCGCGGATATTGGCAAAGCATCCGCACTCAAGATGTGTTATGCCGCGTATACCAAAGGCACGACCGCGTTACTGTGCGCGATTGTTGGCGCGGCGGAACAATTGGGCGTGCGCGAAAATGTGTATGAACAGTGGACGCGCGACGATGCGAAATTTGTCAACGAAACAGAAAATCGCGTGCGCGGTGTGACGAAAAAAGCATGGCGCTTTGAAGGCGAAATGCGCGAGATTGCCGAGACCTTTGCGTCGGTCGGAATGCCAAGCGGATTCCATCAAGCGGCGGCAGAAATTTATGCGCGCCTTGCGTCACTAAAAAATGCGCGGGAATCTCCAACACTGGAAACGATTCTTGAGTATTTGACCCACGACTATCCTGCGACCTAGAGGCGGTTCAATCATGGCAACGTTCGTATTGGTGCACGGCTCAAACGATGGTGGTTGGATTTGGCAAAAACTCACGCCGCTATTACGCGCGGCTGGTCACACGGTCTACGCGCCCACGCTCACCGGTTTGGGCGACCGCTCTCACTTGATTCGCTGCGGAGTGAACTTGAGCACGCACATCGCCGATATCGTCAATCTCTTGCGGTACGAAGACCTGTCTGATGTACTCCTCGTTGGAAATAGTTA
>JAKOPZ010000349.1 GCA_029778615.1 Chloroflexota bacterium
AATTTCAATCGGTGTGAGTGAATTATAGTCGCGAGATTTCAAAAGACAAGCCGCGAATCATATTTTTCCTACCGACACCTCCAACCCATGCGGTCCTCCCACATTCACCGGAAATTGCGTTTCCACATCGAACGGACACGCGGACACGACGACGATACAATCGCGCAGCATCTGAAAGATGCAGTAATCGCCCGGCTGAGAAGAATTCGGATGCGTAATAATCGTGCCGTCGGGTTCGGCGCGTGTGCTGGAAAATAAATTCAGCGGCTGCGGAATTTCCGTGACGAGGATGCCGCGAGCTGCCATCACCACTTGCAAATTTTCCGCGCATGACGCGTGGTGTCCCTCAACGCCGAGCAATTGATAACGCGCGGGGTCGCACGCGGCGAGTAACATTTCGTGTTGCTCGTTCGCGCCATCCTCGACAAATTTCAAAATCGGACGGCGCAGCGAGGTGAGAAAAATTTGTCCCGCGCGCGGATACAAATGCCGCGTGCTGCTGACGAGCGTGTGCCGCGCGGAAAGATATTCGGCTGGGTTGCTGGCATTGAACGCGAAAAAATCCGCAACCTGATGTCCGTGCGGGGAAATGATTTTTATCTTGTCACCCACGCGCAAATCAAAACTCAACGCGGCGCGCGCGAGAATTTCAAATGACTGAATGTTCATCGTAGGAAAAAAGAGAGCGCTTGCTGCTTGCAGCGAACGCTCTCGGAACGAGTGGAGTCAATCGGCGGCTTACATGGACGGCGCGTCCGCCGTCGGTTCGGCGGGCGGCGCGGCGGCGGGCTTTTCTTTTTTCGATTTTTTGCGTAGGTCAGCGGCGTGGGCGCGCTTGTACGTTTGAATATCTTTGAATCTGCCTTTGGCATCGCGCACGGCGTACAATTTGGTGCCGGTCTTGCTGCGATGCGTCGTGCGAGTCACTTTGCCTGCGGGTTTCTTTTTTGGGGCTGGCATGGCTAGCTCTCTTGAAAATGTACGGCAAATTTCTGCGATGGAGTTCATCGCCATTTGCCCTACCGCACCCCCATTTTCATTCGACAGGGGTGTATCGGGATACATCTTCAACTCCTTTTTGGAATGATTGGTTGCACTCACCGTTCCACTCTGAGCACAATGCAGTTATCGAGACTCCACTCTGGATTTGCAGCCGCGCTCGCGAACACCCGGACGCGGTATTTTGCATTCCGCATTGTGCATTTCCCGTTCC
>JAKOPZ010000350.1 GCA_029778615.1 Chloroflexota bacterium
CGCTTGCGTCACACTCGAAATGATGACGCGTCCATCGAGCGCGGGATGCAAATCGTATGTCGCCGCGTTCACTGCATCAGTGAGGTCGGAAACAAAATCGCGCCACGCGATTTCGGTTTCGTTCAACAATTCCGCCGCTTGGAGCATTCCGCGCAGTACATCATTGAACGCGTCGAGCGCGGCAAGGTCGCGCGCGGCGAGGTCGGCATCACTATGGCGCGCATTTTCAATCGCGCGCAAGCTCGCGGTATCCTCGACAAACTCGTCGCCCGCGTGTTCGCGCTGCCATGCTTCATCGCGCGGGTCGGGTCCAAGAAGATTTTGCAAAAACACGATATATTCCACAATGGGCGCGCGTTCGGCGGGCGTGACGCGCGCGAAAAAGTTTTCCACTTGCGCGCGCAGCGCGGCGATTTCGTCCGCGCTCAATTCGTCCACCAAACGCGTTTTGAATTTGTCGCGGTCCACTGCCGCCGTCGGTTTCGCAAACGCGTCGAGCCACGCGCCGCGCCCGCGCACCACAATCGCTTCGCGCACAATGCGTTCGATGTGTGTTTTTGAATTTTCATCCAACGCGCGCAAGGTGAAATAGGGCGAACGCAGCGCATCAAACGTTTCGCGCCACGCGAAATCATTTGCGCTCAACGCGGTGAGATTGAGCAGCGCGGCAATGAGCGGATTCGACGCGAGCGGCATTTCGTGCAGTACGCGATACGGCACGCCGTACTCGTCAAACACTTGACGCACAATGTCCGCGTACGGCGGGAGCGAACGGAACAACACGCCAATTTGCGCGGGCGAAACATTTTCCAGCAGCAATTGTTTCACACGGCGCGCTATCTCGCGCCCCTCGCGCACGCGGTCGGGCGCGGCGGTGATGGTGACGTGACCGCGCGCGTCGGCTTGCGGCGCGTTGGATTCAAACAAAAACTGTTCCAAATGCGCGAGCGGTTCCGCGCGCGGCGGCGCAAAATTTTCTAACGCGTGCGCGGGAACATTCAATTGCGCGAACGTTTCGGCAAAGCGCGCGTGCGCGCGGCGTGCGGGTTCATACGTGAGCGTCACGTCGAGGCGTTCCAAGCGCGCGGCGAGGACATGCAACAATTCAAGCTGCGTGGGATTCAATTCATCAAAACCATCGGCAGCGACATAATCGTAAGCGGCGTACAACTGCGGATGCGCTTCCAGCGCGGCGAGCGCAAGCCACCCGATACCTTCGTTGTCCGCCAATTCGTGCGCGCGCAAAAATTCTTGATACGCGGAATAAATTTGCGCGAGGTCTTGGACGCGCGGTGTTGCGGCGAGTTCCGCAAAGCGTTCGGGCAGCACGCGTCCCTCTTTGAGTTCAGCAATAAATTCGGCAACGGCGCTGATAAAGCCGGGCTTGTCCGCAATCGGCGCGAAATACGGCAGGCTGTCCGTGCTGACGAGCATTCGCAACAGCGCGCGCAGGACGCGATAGCGCGCGGCTTCGGGCATCAAGCGCGGTAACGCATCCGCGCTGTCGAGAATGGAACGATACAGCGTGTGAAAATCGGTGAGCGTGACGCCGAACGCGGGACGCGGCAATTTGCCCAGGCGTTCGCGGAACGCATTGATTTGCGCGCGCGAGGGCAAAAGAATCAAAATGCGCGGCAAGGTCTTTGCCGCGCAAAGGATTTGGATTTGCTCGATGACGTGCTGCGTTTTCCCCGCGCCGGAGGGGGAGGTGAGGAGATAAAGTGCCATTCTGAAAAGAGCTCTATTGTGTGATTTTAGCCAACGCAGACTTTGCCGACTCCCAATCCACCCACTCTTCCACCGCCCGCGCGCGAATGAGTGCTTCGGGAATAAACTCATCGTACTTGTGCGTTCGCAATAATTCGACGGGAACGCCCGCGACGACATCGGCTGGCGTGAGCGGCAAAGCGACAAGCCGTTTTAAATCCGCGCGCAACTGATTTGTATCGCGTCTGCCATTCTCTGGCAGTTCAATCAACATGACCCATGGAAATAGAAATTTAGCAAAATCGGCGCGATAGCCGATGTGTTGCAGCATGAATTGTAATGTGCGCGCGGCGCGTGTGCCGGTCCAGGGGAAAAGGACCCAACCTTTTTCTATTTCAAACAAATTCGTCTCTCCGAGACCAACCTCTTGCGCCAAGCGCCGCGCAGTGGTGAGGGCGTTTTGTCCGAATGGAGACAGATACGCGGGGACATCCGCGCGCAGCAAAATCTCGCGTACGCGTTCGGCAAGGCGCGGGTGCATTTCAGGTATGCCAACACCCGCGAACATGACGTTGCGCGCTTGTTTCGCTCGAACGACAAACACTTGTTTGCGTTCGGGCAAAACTTCTTTGACCTCCCACACGCGTCCAATCAATAGCAAACAAACACCGGGTTGCAAATCGGGCGAGGGGCTTATGCGTCCCAGCGTGCGCGTTTCATTCAAAACATCCCATTCGGGCGGGGTTTGAAAGATTGCGTAAAATTCGCGCGAGCGCACGATACGTTCACCCGCGAGACCCACAATCAATTCGCCGGTGGGCAGTTGTTCGATGTGGTCTAATTGCGCGAGGTGTTTCAAGAGCTGTGCGTATTCTTCCGCGCGCACATTTGGAAATACACGCGAGTTCAAAAAGAAACCAACAAGGTCGCGCGCGGCGCTACCATTCGTTTCAGTGAGACGCGAGAGAATTTGGTGATACAGCACGTTGTACGCGCGTCCGCGTTCCAACGGCGGCTCTATCCAATTTTCCAAGAATAAATCAGCCACTGCGAGCGCTTTGAGCAAGTTAAATGGCAAGCGTTCGTAAAATGGGTCTCCCGCTTGCGTTGGCAATTCGGTCGTGTAGATTTGGACGATGCGCGGCTGCCCTGCGCGCCGTCCCGTGCGTCCCGCGCGCTGCACGAACGACATGACCGAATGTGCGCTGTTCACTTGGACGACGAGGTCGAGTTGTCCAATGTCAATGCCCAATTCGAGTGTGTTGGTGCAAACGACAGAACTCACACGCGTTGCATCCTTCATGCGCGCTTCAGCATCTTCGCGCACCTCTTTGCTAATCGAGCCGTGATGAGGCAAATACCGCTCCTCGAAATGGTCGCGTTCACGGCGGCGATTCAACTCGGCAGTGAGAATTTCAACGTCACGACGGCTATTGCAAAAAATGAGCGACTTGACGTTGCGCGTCAAACGATACAGGTCGTCAATCAAATCGGGGGGCAAATCGTCGCCCAGTTCTTGAAAATGCAAATGACTGAAACGCGTAATGGGTTTTACATCAGGCGGGTCAATTACGAGGACGCGTTGCGGGGCATGAGCTTTAAGCCAACGTTGCGCGATGAAGTTGTCGCCAACTGTTGCGGAAAGTCCAATGCGACGCGGGCGTCCACCGGCACAGTACGGCGTCAAACGCTCGAGTTGTGAACGCAATTGCACACCACGGTCCGATTCCAAAAAGGTATGCACTTCGTCAATGACAACATAGCGCAAGCCACCAAATAGTCGTCTCAATTTATCCGTTTTGTTGATGAACAAACTTTCGATGGATTCCGGCGTAATTTGCAAGACGCCGCCGGGCTGTTCAACCAATTTGGACTTGTGTTCTTGCGTGACGTCGCCGTGCCAGCGATGTACGGGAATGTTTCCCTCTTCACACAAGTCTTCCAAGCGACGAAATTGGTCGTTGATTAGCGCGCGCAGCGGTCCCACGTACAACACGCGCACGGAACCGAGTGGGTCAGAAACAATTTCGCTCAAGATGGGCAGAAATGCCGCTTCCGTTTTGCCGCTCGCTGTCCCCGCCGTAATCAACACATCATCGTTTGTGTCAAAAATCGCGTTGATGGCTTCAACTTGAATTGGACGCAATTCCTCCCAACCGGATTCGTAAATGAATTCGCGCAGGAAAGGGGCGAGACGATCAAAGGGATTGGCGGACATGTAGTTGAAGTTGGAGAGATGGAGTAATCAGTAGCGAGTAGTCAGTAATCAGTTGCCTATAGTCTCATCTCGATAATGAGAACCGTGGATGTTGTTTGCGATGCCTGATATGCGAGACGCGGTAGGCGATACGTGATTTGTGAACCTCACTTTACCTTGAAATCGGTAAAGCGCGCGAGGGGGTCATCGTCGTTCTCTTGTTCGGGTGCGGATTCGTCGGGAATGTTTGTGGTGGGCGCAGGTAGACCTGATAAAATCTCTTGCCACGATTTGTCGGGATATTGTGCGAGGAGATTGAGCAGCGTCACAAATTCGCGCACGAGGTCGCGCGGCGTCGCAAATTCTTGAGCGCCAACGCGCCGCAGCGATTCTTCCATGTATTTGACGATGACGTCATTGTCCACCGCGCGGCTGTTAGGTATACTGTCGCGGTGAATGTCGCGCACTTTTTGGAGTAGAACAAAAATTTCTTCGGGCGTGAGTGGCGGCAAATCCAAAACGGGGCTGGAAAAATCGCGCAGGTCGTCTGTTGCAAAACGACTCGTCGCCAAACGCGAGCGCAGCGCTTCATAACTGAATAACCCGCGCCGCGCGTCTTGCAAAAATTCGGGCGTGCCGCCGAAAATGAATCCGATGTAGCTCGCGCGTCCTTGAAGTGTATCATTCACGATATTGAGAATTTTTTCGTAATTGTTGGCGCGCGAAATGCTGTGCGTGATTTTGTACAGATTCACCGCTTCGTCGAGACATACCATCAAGCCCGCGTACCCCACATCATTTGCGAACCGCGCCAAAACTTTCAAGTAATCATAATAGTTGTCGTCGTCAATGATGGCGCGCACACCCAATGCTTCGTTTGCTTCGGTCTTGGTGTTGAATTCGCCGCGCAGCCAACGTAACGCGGCTGATTTCAATTCGTCATTGCTCTCGACATAGCCGCGATAGTACGCGCTCACGACATTGCCAAAATCGAAACCATGCACCAATTCTTCCATTGCGCTGACCGTCGCCAGAATTTGTGCTTGCACCGCTTCCGCAAACGCGCTTGTACCTGCAGGAATGTTTTGCTTGGCAGAAACATTCGCTTGCACGTTGGAAATCCAACGTTCGATGATCGCGGGCAGCGCGTTGCCGTCGGGACGCGTTTGGGTGGAAACATTTCGCATGAGTTCGCGATACAGTGCGACCCCTTGTCCATTCGCGCCGTGCAAGCGGCGTTCGGGTGAAAAATCCGCGTCGGCGACGACGAATTTGTTATCAAGCGCGAGGGAACGCGCGAGCTGCAGCATGAACGTTTTGCCGCTGCCAAAGCGCCCAATCACAAAACGCACCGTCGCGCCGCCCTCTTTGATTTGGTCGAGGTCTTGTTTCAACGCGCCGATCTCGCGCAAGCGTCCGACGGCAATGTGGCGCAAACCGATGCGCGGCACGAGTCCTGCGTTGAGCGAATTCAAAATTGCAGTAGCTTCACGTTTCGGAATTGGCATTCGGCTGTGCTCCCAACTTGAAATATTCGCGCAACGCGCTGAGGTCGTCAGCTTCGACGAGCCATTGCTCATTTTCCAAATAAAAAGGCGGGTGTCCGAGCGCGTCGGCGGCTTTTTCATTCAACGCATCGAGCGCCACATTGCCCATCACGTGATGCGGACGCGTGAGCGCGTCAATTTCATTCTCGCGCAACGCGCCGCGTGCGACAAACGCTTCGAGCAGCGAAATTTCGACGGGTGTCACGCGCGCCGCAAGTTTTTCAAACGAATCATCGGCAACACTTGAGCTATCCGGGATGGGTTCTTGCAGCACTACATCCAATTCATCCACAAAATCTTCCGCAAGCAGCAAACGCGATTCGTCTTCCAGATAAATCAAACGGTCTCCGAGTAATGTCAACGCGCGCTCGTTAATTCGCTCTAATGCGCTGTTGGGCAAAAGCGCATCAGGCGCGAGCGCGCGCGTCAAATCCTCCAGCGTCGAAAATTGTTTGTGATAAATTCCGAAGATGACACGGCGATGCGCGTCGTCCAATTCGCGCACGAGTTGGCGCACCTCTGCGACATCGCTATAAAGTGGTTTCAACGCGCTGGCTGGCGTCTCGTCCCCATTCGTCTCCAACAACGCGCCGATTTGTTCGCTCTCTTTGTGCAAATTGGCAACGCGCGTGGCATCAAGTGTAATTCGAATCGGCTTCAGCGGTTCGATGCGCGGTGCGAATGCAGCATCCAACATCTGCGCCAATTCGGCATCGAGTTCGATTCCTGATAAGCGTCCCGAAAATTTCAACTGCTTGCGTAAAATGTTTTCGGCGTACTTGCATACCATTGCCAAATGGTCGGCGAGCTGCGAGTTTCCAAAATAATTGCGGCACACGCCCAAATCAATCACTTGAGGATAGTCATAGCCAATGAGCGCAGAGGTAAAAACATATTTTTGAACGCGTTGCGGTTTGGCAGAAGTAAAGAGTTCCAAAACGGACTGATTTTTTTTGCGGCGCGTGTATTCATTAGCCACCTGAATCGCTTGCGCGTATGCGCGGTCTAGTCGCCCGTCTTGATTGTGCTGGGCATAAAACTTGTTGCGCGGGCGATAGTTGGTGAGCTGCATCCACAGGGCGTGCGGCAGTTCGGCTTCTTTGCCCGCTTGAACTTGGCGCTCAATGAGGACGTTCACCACTTGCTGTGACTTTAATGCTCCTTGCCAGACAAATGGTTGCCACCATTCAAATGCACGAGCCAAATTGGTTTTGATGGCGAGTAAATCGCCTCCCCATTCGGGCAAATAGTTGTCGAGCTTTGGGTACATTTGGACATACGCGTCGCGCAACACTTTCAAACGCGCAGTGGCTTGCAACGGGTCCGCAAATTCAATCAGGTTCAATACTTCGTACACGTGAACAAAAATGTACGACAAATCGGTTGGTAAAAAATTGCTGTGCCGCACTTGAGCGCGCCAGTAAAAATACCAGCGCTTTTGCGCCGCGTTCATTGAATCGTACGTGGGCCAGTACTGAAAGAAGGGAACCAGCTCTGCAGACGATTCTTCTTTGTTTCGGAATTTGCGTGCGTCTTGAAAAAAGCGCGTGTCGCGCGTTTCATACGAAATGGAAATCGAAACACCGCTCGGTTTGGTGCGCTCTGTTGCCGGAAACACTTGGACAAAGCGTTCCGTCGTAGTAGAGACAGGGGGCATTGCATTCATAGTAGGTGCGGTCTTTTCTTTTGACGTGTGGTGTGTCGAAGGTAAAGACCTGACGGGTTTAGGCGCAAGTGCGCGTTTTGGTGGAGACGGCTTGGGCGCGACAACGCGCGCCGGTATGCGCCGCGCTGGCGCAGAACGATAACGCCGCCACACAACGAGGTTGAACAGCGCGCCGACGAAAAGCAAAAAGCCAACGCAGCTCAAAATCATTAGCGGGCTTGCTGTGTTGTTTGGATTAACAATTGCCGCAAGGGACGCGAGGACAAAACAAACTAGCACGAAATCCACAAGTGCGAGTCCACTCAACATCAAGAAACGTTTCATTGCCTTTTGCTACTCAACTTAACACAAACTGCGCGCGGCTGCCATGCGTTTCGGCAGAGACTTCGAGACGCGTCGGAATGCGTTCGCGCAGACTGTCCACATGCGAAATGATGCCAACCAAGCGTCCGCCTTCTTTGAGATTTTCCAGCGTCTGAATCGCGCGGTCTAGTGTTTCTGCATCAAGCGAGCCGAATCCTTCGTCAATAAACATCGTGTCCAGGCGAATTCCACCCGCATACGTTTGCACCACATCTGCCAATCCCAACGCGAGCGCGAGCGCGGTTTCATGCATTTGCCTCGCGTTGCTCTTGCTCAAGCGCCTGCGCGATTTCGGCAAAGAGCGCGGCTTGCTCAGCGGTCAGAGTTTCATCTGTCACCTGCGCGAAAAAATCGCGAAAGAGGGAAAGCGGGTCGTTTGCACGCACATTCGTCGCCATCACAATCGGTCGGTCAGGATTGATAAAATCGGGGCGCTTGAGTTCCATCGCATTAGGAAACACTTGGCGCAATTGCCCCATCGGGTCGAATAATGCACCCGCGTCGTCAAGTTCAACGCGGACAAACGCATCCCGCGCAATCTCGCGCGGCGGCTTTTGCAAAAGCTCCGCCAGCGTGCCGTGAATCACATGCACATCGCGTTTCGGACAAAGTGGAATTTGCTCGATGCGGCAAACGCCCCGCGCATCCATTTCAACCAAATTCACCCCTTTGACGTGGTCATGTTCGGCAAATGAATATTTGAGCAGAGAACCCGAATAGTGGATTTTGCCGTCGAGCAATTTTTGAGGACGGTGCAAATGACCAAGCGCGATGTAATCAAAATCCTGAAACAGCGCGCAGTTAACGGTTTCGACTGCGCCTGCCGCAAGACGCCGTTCGGAATCGGGACTGGCGATGCCGCCTTGAGCAAAGGTGTGCGCAACAATGACAGAGCGCGCAAAGGGAGGATGTTTCTGTTTGACTTGCGTGAGCCAAGCGGTCATGCCTGTTTCAGGGTCAACGATAGTTTCATCTTGGAAATGTTCGCGCAGGACATTCGGTTCGGCATAAGGCAGTGGATAGAAACAGACGAAACCATGTTCATCGGGCATTTGAATAAACGTGTCGGCAGAATTGGGCGCGCCGTACACATATAACTTGAGCGAACGCATCAAGCGCGCGCCAAATTGCAGACGTAGTGGACTGTCGTGATTGCCTGCGATGAGAATGGTGGGAATTCCGAGTCCGAGAACGAGGCGCGTCAAAACATCGTCGAGGAGTCGAACCGCGTCGGGTGGAGGAATCGCGCGGTCATAGATATCGCCTGCGATAAGAACGACATCGGGTTTCGTATCACGGGCAACATCCAAGAATTGATTGAGGATGTAATCTTGGTCAGAAAGAAGGGAGGTGTTGTGAAAGAGCCGTCCCAAATGCCAATCGGCAGTGTGAAGAAATCGCATGGACGCTCCCAAACAAAAAATCTATCCAACAGATTGAAAGAATTATGTTGGCGATTGTAACATGTCGCGCAAAATGGTGTCAATGGACCAACTAAACCATGCTCGTTGAATCTCTTGATCCAACCGCGCGCAAATCGCGCGCAAACCAACGCATCCGAGTATAATGTTTGAAACGAGCTGTATTTGTAATTTTGGAGAATCATTTTGTCTGCCTCTTTTCCCTTTTCCCCCGGCGACATCGTACAGGGTCTCGACCCAACAGAACTTGTAGAGATTCGTTCCATCACTCCGTTTGGCGCGAATCGCGTGCGCGTGGATGGCGTGACCGTGACGAGCCATCACGAGATTCGGCGTCCGATTACGCTCGACGAGTTGGCGCGCCTCACCAAAGTGCGCGGGAGCGAATATACGTATGATGGCGACCCGAACGCGTTTCTGCACGGCGCGGAAGCGGAACGCATTCGCATCGCGCATCAGTTTGATCCC
This sequence comes from Chloroflexota bacterium, assembly GCA_029778615.1. Lineage (GTDB taxonomy): Bacteria > Chloroflexota > Anaerolineae > UBA4142 > SHND01 > SHND01. The sequence goes on from JAKOPZ010000350.1 coordinate 9,370, forward strand.
CTCTTTGCTGTCAATTCCAGTGTGGTAGATATTTTGCCGCATCAGGTTGAAGCGGTGTATCGCTATTTGCTGCCGCTGCCGCGCATTCGTTTTCTGCTTGCCGATGATACGGGCGCGGGCAAGACGATTATGACGGGCTTGCTCATCAAGGAATTGATTTTTCGAGGTGTGCTGAACAAAGTTCTCATCATCACGCCCGGCGGTCTCACGAAACAATGGCAGCAGGACGAAATGCGCGAAAAGTTTGGACTGCGTTTTAGTTTGGTGAATCGCGTCACGTTCGAATCCGACCCGTTGCAATTTTCGCGCCCCGATGGATTTTTTATCACCTCGATTGATTACATCTCGCGGCACGAGACCTGTTTGAATGCGGCGCGCGAGACGCGCTGGGATTTGATTGTCGTGGACGAGGCGCACAAACTTTCTGCGTTCGATTATGGCGCGCGCGTCGCGGAAAGCAATCGCTATCGCGCGGTCAAAGAGCTCGCGCCAAAAACCGACCACCTGCTTTTCCTCACCGCGACGCCGCATCGCGGACGCAAAGATACATTTCGCCGTTTGCTGCAGCTGCTCGACCCGGATTTGTTTCAAAAAGATGAACATGTGACGCAGCGGGTTCAGGAAGCGGTTGCGCAAGCGCGCGTGCTGGAGGGCATCGAAGACGAGACGCGTATTTCGCAAGCGCGCAATCGTTTTTTCTTGCGGCGATTAAAGGAAGAGATGGTGGATTGGAATGCACAGCCGCTGTTCAAACCGCGTCATACGCAAACGGTTGGTTACGACCTCACGCCGCCTGAATTGGAATTGTATAAAGCGGTGACGTTGTATGTGCGTTCGCGGCGCAAGCAAGCCAAAGCACAAAAGAACAAGAACGTGGAATTGACCTTGATGGTCATGCAGCGGCGGTTGGCGAGCAGCATCTATGCGATTACGCGCACGTTGGAGAATCGCGTCACGGCGCTCAATCAAGTGCTGGAGATTTTGCGCGACCCGCAGCGCAAAGCAGATTATCAACGCGCCGCACGGCAGGATGCGAACGAGATTCCACAAAACATTGAAGAATACGAAGACCTTGACGACGCCGACCGCGAACAAGTAGACAAGCGTATCTTTCGGCAGGTGTTGAGCGACAAACCTGCCGACGTGGAAAAAGAACGTGATGAAGTAAAACGCTTGTTCGAGATGGCTACGGCGCTGCGCGGGCATCCCGAAGCGAAATTTGGTGAACTGCTGCGCGTGTTGGATTCGTCCGATGTGATTCGCGCGGATGACGAACGTTTATTGATTTTTACAGAACATCGCGACACGCTTGAGAATCTCGCAGAACGCTTACGCAAGATTGGATATTCGGTGGTGACCATTCACGGCGGAATGGACGTTGACGCGCGCAAACAGGCGCAGTTGGAATTCAAGCGGCACGCGAAAATTATGGTGGCGACCGACGCAGCGGGTGAAGGCATCAACCTGCAATTTTGCCGCTACATGATTAATTGGGATATTCCGTGGAATCCGAATCGCCTTGAACAGCGCATGGGACGGATTCATCGCTACGGACAGCCGAACGATGTGTTTGTGTACAACCTCGTCGCGGTGAACACGCGCGAAGGTTCGGTGTTGGAAAAAGTGCTGCGCAAGTTGGATGTGATGCGGCAGCAGTTGGGCGACGACCGCGTGTATGATGTGATTGCGGAATGGTTAGAAGATGTGCCGCTCGTGCAATTGATTGAACAATCCATTGACCAAGAAAACGATGAAGCGGTACAGCGCACCGAGCAGGCGATGGACAATCCCGCGATGCGACAGCGCGCGGATGAATTGGTCGCGTTACAGAAAAAACAATCGCTTGCATCGCATCTCGATTTGCGCGCGGCGCGGCAGCTGCGCGACCTGTCCGACGAACACCGCTTGCAGCCATTGTTCATCGAACGCTTTTTTGAACGCGCCTACATCGCGGCGGGCGGCATATTAGAACGCGACCGCTTGTATCCTGTGTTTCGCGTCGGAGCGATTCCGAACGCGCTGCGCGAATTGGCGCATACCGCGCGGATTGATTTGGCGGAACGGTATGACGCGCCGTTTGTGTTTGATAAACGTTTGGTGAGCATCACGAGCCGCGAGCGCGTTCCCGAAGGCACACAGCTGTTGGGTCCGAGTCATCCGTTGTTTGAAGTGGTGACGGAATGGACGCTCCGCCGCGCCCACGACGCGTTTGCGCGCGGAACGATTTTGATTGACCCGAATATCGCCGCGCCGCAGAGATATTGGCTCACACGCTCGAACATTATTGATGGACGCGTGGACGCGAAAAAACGTTTGGCGCATCAACAAATGGCGCTCGTCGTCGCTGACGCGATGGGCTTGCGGCATACGTCGTCGGCATATCTTTTGAATTGTGTTGAGCCTGATGATGCGTTTGCGCAAACTGATGCGCGTGCACAACTCGATGCGCCAACGAAATCGAACGACGACATTCAAGCGTGGACGTTCGACGAAATTACCGAACCGCAATTCACGCGTGTGCAAAATGAACGTCAAGACGAAGTAGAACTGCGGCGCGAATATCTGAATACTTCGTTTCAAGATTTAATTTTGGATTTGCAGGACAAGTTAAATGATTTGTACGAAATGCAATTGGTAGGCGAAGATGTCGGGAAAAAGGCGCAGGACTTGGAACAGCGCATTGACCAACTCAAAGCGCGAAAAAATTTGCGCCTCGAAGAATTGGAACAGATGCTGCGATTACACGCCGACATGCCCGAAATTGTTACGTCGGCGATTGCGATTCCCGCGCCCGTTGCAGTTGTTGAAACAGACACACCATCGCGCGGCACAGCAATGCGCCGCGATGATGAGGTAGAACAAATTGCCATGGATGTCGTCATGCGCTACGAACGCGCACGCGGTTGGAATCCGCAAGATGTTTCTCAAGACGGCGTGCATTACGACATTCGTTCGCAAGCGGCGCGCATGATTGGGGATGATTACATTCGTTACATTGAGGTCAAAGGACGCGCGTTGACGGGCGACATTGTTTTTTACGCGCCCGAAGTGGACAAGTTGGAGCAATTGGGCGAACGCGCATTTTTGTATATCGTGACGAACTGTAAAGGCGAGAAACCGCGTTTGCGGATTATCCAAAATCCATTTCCACAATTGAAACGCGAAAATTTATTTCGCGCGATTCAATATGTGGTGGACAAAGAGAACTGGCAAGAAAAGGGACAAGAGGTGGCGCTCGAATGAATCCAGAATTGTTCAAGGACAGTCCCAGCGGGCGGGTGATTCAAGTGGGGCAGGGAGAGATTGCGTACTGGTCATTCGTGCCGAATCCGCTGCCGCCGATGCTGACTTTTGATTCCGCCTTGATTCGTTTGCTCTCGGATGCCGACCGCGCATTGGGTGAACTGGCGGGCTTGGGACGCGCCTTGCCAAATCCACACTTGCTCATCAATCCCTTTATCCGACGCGAGGCGGTCCTCTCTTCGCGCATCGAAGGGACACAAACCGACCTTGCCGATTTGTATGCTTTTGAAGCGGGGCAACTCGCGCTGCCCGGACTCAAGCCCACGCCTGCCCATGCCGACGCGCGCGAGGTACTCAATTATGTGCGCGCGCTCGAATATAGTTTGGAACGACTGAGCGAGTTGCCCATCAGTCTCCGTTTCATCCGCGAGACGCATGCGCGCTTGATGGAAGGCGTGCGGGGCAATCAAGCCACGCCCGGCGAATTTCGGCACACGCAAAACTGGATCGGCGCGCCCGGCTGCACCTTGAATGACGCGACCTACGTTCCGCCACCCGTGGTTGAAATGAGCGCGGCGCTCGACGCGTTTGAAAAGTATCTGCACGCCCAAGACGAACTGCCGCCGTTGGTGCGGCTCGCGCTCATTCACTATCAATTTGAAGCGGTCCATCCCTTCATTGATGGCAACGGACGAATTGGGCGCTTGCTGATTTCTCTATTGTTGGTGCATTGGAATTTGCTTCCGCTACCTTTGTTGTACCTCAGCGCGTTTTTTGAACAACATCGTCAGGATTATTACGACCTACTCATGGCAGTCAGCACACGCGGCGCGTGGCACGAGTGGGTTTCATTCTTTTTGCGCGGCGTGGCAGAACAGGCGCGTGATGCCGTGGTGCGCGCGAAACATCTTCAAGATTTGCAATCGCGGTGGCGCAGTAAATATCAACGCGCGCGTGGAGCAGGATTGTTACTTGGAATCGTGGACGAGTTGTTTAACGTTCCCGTCCTCGTGCCGCGCCAAGTCGCCAAAAAATTCCGCGTCTCGCATCAATCCGCGATGCAGGTATTACGGCGGTTAGAACACGATGAAATCTTAAAAGAAATTACCGGCAAGCAACGCAATCGCCTCTTTGTCGCGCCTGAGATAATACAAATCTCGGAATGAAAGGGAACTTACATTGCCTGAACGGTATGTAAGTTTCGCGTTTGAAATTTACCTAATGCCTTCTATTGAAGGATGAACCATGACCTGTCCCCGTCTCATCGAAATCGCTCTGCCCATCCGCGAAATTTCCGCCGAAAGCGTGCGCGACAAATCGCTGCGGCATGGACATATTTCCACTCTGCATTTGTGGTGGGCGCGGCGTCCCCTTGCCGCGTCGCGCGCCGTCGTCTTTGCATCGCTCGTGCCAGACCCCGACCACGCGGAATGTCCGCCCGAATTTCGCGACGCGGTGAACCGTTTGTTGAAAACGAACGTGCATAAATTATTGAAATCGTATTACAACGGCAAGCGGCAGGTGATAGACAACGACCCATACAAGCCGTATAAAAATTTGCCCGACACGCCGCGCAATCGTCTGCTCACATTCATTGCGAAATGGTCGCCGCAAAAAATCGCGTTCGACACGGGCAAGCCATTGGAAGGGGGCGGACAACTCAAGCCGCCGAATCCCAATGAACTGCTCGACGACCGTTCGCTGGTGAAATGGGAAACGAGCGACCCCGAAAACGAACAAGGGCGCGCGGTGTTGGAAATTGCGCGGGAACTTGTGCAAATCGCATATCGCACATCGCGTATCGCAAACAACGAATCTCCAATCTCTAATCTCCAATCTCCAGTTCCCATCGTTCTCGACCCCTTCGCGGGCGGCGGCGCGATTCCGCTCGAAGCGACGCGGCTCGGCGCGCAAGCGATTGCGAATGATTACAATCCCGTCGCGTATTTGATTTTGCGCGCGACGTGCGAGTTTCCACAGAAATATGGCAGACCACAGACCACAGACCACAGACCACAGACCGCGCCGAGTGACGGGCAGTTGACGATTGGCTCAATCGAAAATCAGAAATCGAAAATCGAAAATCGTCTCGCCTACGATGTAGAATTTTGGGCGAAATGGATTTTGGAACGGGCGCGTGAAAAAATTGGACACCTGTATCCTGCGGGGCAAGATGGGAAACCTGTCGTCGGTTATTTGTGGGCGCGCACTGCGCCGTGTTCCAATCCAACGTGCCGCGCGGAAATTCCGCTGCTGCGTAGTTTGCTCGTGTGCAATCGAGAAGGCAAGCGCGTTGCGCTGACAATGAACGTCACCAATCGTCATTCCGAACGGAGTGAGGAATCTCATTCGCGGAATGACAAGATAATAGTCTTTGGAATTGCCAAGAACGCGGCGATTAAGCAAACCGCAGGAACGATGATTGAAAAAGGACGCGGCGCGGTGAAATGTCCTGTATGCCAACAGGTGACGCCCGTAGAAGATTTGCGGCGCGCGGGGCTGGAAGGCAAGATGGGCGAACGCATGACGGCGGTCATCACCGACACACCGCAAGGCAAGGATTATCGCGCAGTGGAAGAAATTGATTTGCGCGCGTTTGAAAAAGC
>JAKOPZ010000067.1 GCA_029778615.1 Chloroflexota bacterium
GCCCGCCGAACTCGTTCAGCAATTCGTGCAAGCGCATCCTGCCGTCGCGGCGCCCGAAATCGCGCAAGGGGTCGCGCTGGAACAAGGCGAGACCGACGCGGCAATTCAGGAACAAATCGCGCGCGGCGCGCTCATCGCGTTGGGCGGCGAACACGCGCTGTATGTAACCGATGCCACATGGACGCGCTGGCGCGAAAAAATATCCGCGCACTTGTCCGCGTATCACAAACAATTTCCGCTGCGCGCGGGAATGCCGCGCGAAGAATTCAAATCGCGCTTGAATTTTCCGGCGCGCGCGTTCGATGCGCTTGTGGCGCGCGGCGTTCAAGAAAATTTTTTGCGCGCGGGCGAAAAATATATCGCGCTCGCCGCGCATACCGTCGCGTTTGACGCGGCGACCGCGCAAAAGGTGGACGCGCTGTTGAAACAATTTGACGCCGCGCCGTTTAATCCGCCGTCGGTGAGCGACGCCGAGAACGCGCTGGGTGCGGAAACATTGAACGCGCTCATCGAGCAAGGCAAATTGGAACGCGTCGCGCCGAATGTGTTATTCACGCCGCGCGTGGTGGAAACGATGCAGGCGTGGGTCGTGGAAACACTGCGCGCGCAAAATGAAATCACTGCCGCGCAGCTGCGCGACCGTTTCGACACGAGCCGCAAATACGCCATCGCCTTTCTCGAATACCTCGACGCGAAACGCATCACCCGACGCGTGGGCGATGCGCGTGTGCTGCGCTAACGCGCGTTACGCGCTTACTGGCATGCCCGAAGATTCGTCGGAATTTAAACCCCTGCCGCGCCGCCGCAAAAAAAGCGAAAGCGCCGCCAAACCGCGCAAACGAACGCCGGTGGGTGCAACGACACCTTCCGTCACGCGTCGGACTGCGCGTTCCACTGCCGCCGCTGCCGAAGATGCCGCCGCGCCGCGTCCCGCGCGCCGTCGTCGCAAAGCGGCGAAAAAAAATTCGTTCGGCTGGCTCAAGTATGTGGCATTTATGGCGCTGGTGGGGATTGGCGTATATTTCATTTTGAACTTGCAGCCCACGCCGCCCGCGCCGCCCGCAAACGAAACGCCGGACCCGAACGCCACGCTCGTGCCGACGAGCGCGCCATTTTTTCCGGTGATTGCTCTGCCGCAATTGCCAACCGCCGCGCCAACCTTTACGCCGACGCCGACGATTCCGCAAGTGGCAATCGTCGCGGGACATTGGGCGCAAGAATCAGGCGACGCGGTGGCGACCGTGCGCGACAGCGGCGCGACGTGTCCCGACGGTTTGCGCGAAGTGGATATTACAAAAAGCGTGGCGGACAAAACGCTCGCGCTTTTGAAACAGCGCGGCTATCATGTCGTCTTGCTGCAAGAGTTTGACCCGCGTTACGAGCAAGAGCCCAAGTTTGCGCCCAAATCCTTTTTGTCCATCCACGCCGATTCGTGTTTGGTGGGCGCGGACTATTCGTACGCAACAGGTTACAAAATCGCGCACGCCGAGCCGAGCGATAACGAACAAGAAGACTCGCGACTTGTCACGTGCCTCACGCGCAGTTATGATAAAGTCGCGTCCAAGTACGACAAACCATTCAACGCCAACACCATCACGCGCAACATGACGGAATATCACGCCTTTCGCAAAATTGACCCGAGAACTCCCGCCGCCATCATCGAACTTGGTTTTCTGGGTTGGGACCGCGATTTCTTGGTGAATCATCAAGACGAAATGGCGCAAGGTCTGGCGAACGGGTTGGATGCGTTTTTACACGGCAGCGCGTGCGTGCCCGCGACTGCGACGCCGCAACCTACCGAAACAGTTCTGCCTTGAGGAACGCAATGAGTAACCCCCACGCGCGCTTGGAGCGCGAACGACATACGATTCAGACCATGATTGCGTTGTATTGTCACAGACAACATCACACCCGCGCGGGACTGTGCGCGGAATGTGCGGCATTGTCCGATTACGCGATGCAGCGTATTGACAAATGCCCGTTTCAGGACGACAAGCCGACGTGCGCGAAATGTCCGATTCATTGTTACAAGCCCGACATGCGCGCGCGTGTGCGCGCGGTGATGCGCTATAGCGGTCCGCGCATGATGCTGTATCATCCGGTGTTGACGTTCCAACACTACTACGATGAATTTTCCAAAAAGCGCATGGACAAGACAAGCGCGCGCGAGCGAATGAGAAGCAAGCAAACGTCAAGCGCCCCCCCGGAAAATCTTGCAACCGAATGTCAAAAGCAGGACGAATAAAAAAACTCCCGTCATTCATGGCGGGAGTTTTAATTTAGTTGAACGCGCGCGCGCATTCGATGCGTCATCCGCAAGCTTACGCCGCTGTCCGCGCACTCTGCCGCATTAGCCATGCGCCCAACGCCGTGACAATGACCGCGCCGAGCAAAACAAACAGCGCGATGCCGTAGGCGGCGGTCATCCAAAATTCTTCGGGATAAAATTGAATCAGCGAATCGGTGTAATTAAACAGCCACGTATCGCCTTCAAAAAAGATGCGGTGGAACGTGACGAAAAATTGGTCGAACGCGACGACGGAAAAAAGTCCGATGGCGCCGATGAACACAAATGTCCAAATGCCGCCGTTGAATAACGCGCGTGCGGCGTTCATTTTTGTTTCGGCGTTCACCCACATCAACGCGAGCGCGGCGAGAACAAATACCAGCGCAATCGGCTCAAACGCAAAAATTGGGCGCGACACGTTGTACACATCCACGAGATGTTTGATTTCGCGTTCATTGTAGACGCCGAGATTGATTAAATCTTGTTCCGAGATTTCGCCGCGTGTGTACAGCACCGTTTGAATGGCGTTGTAGGCGCGCGCTTGCGGTGTGAACAATTGCGCGGGCGGAAAATTGGGTTGAGCGTACTGCCATTCGATAAACTGCGGCGTCATGAAAATGTACAAACTGCCAAGCGTGAGCACAATCGGCATCAAGAGCGTGATAAGCCACTGCAAGACAACTGCCACACGCGGAGAAAAAGCAATCATTTCGTTTCGGCTCCTATCGTCGCGTCATAAATAATCGCGTGAATCAAATTTTCCACAGCCGACTTGTCGTCGGTGAATACGAGTCCGTCCCCATTAAACACGCGAACATTTGGAATCGCAATCCCGGCAATCGCGCGCAAATCGGGGTCCTTGAGCGCAGACAAGCGCGCGCGATAGTCCGCCAAGGAAATTGTCTGCGCGGAGGCAAGCACAATCGTATTCAAGTCGTCGGGGTAATCGAGCAGCAGCACGGTCGGAAAAACTTGATGCAGCGTTGCGGCGAGCGCGTTCACCAAACGCGCGTCGGTGGGCGTGCGCGCGGCGTTGACGGCGA
>JAKOPZ010000068.1 GCA_029778615.1 Chloroflexota bacterium
CTAGCTAGGGCAATCGCATTTGGATTCGCGCGGTGGGCATGAAATAGAATTTCATGACTGAAAAAGGGCAAAATGCTCCGCATTACCAATCGCCGCGCGATTTACACGTTTTTCAGAGGGCGATTTCTAGTCGCTGGAAGCGCGCGAATCAAACGCAAAATTCGAATTTTTCAACATCCCAACAATTAATGTCTTTCAAATGCGATTGCCCTAGTTCCTTGCTCTCGCGTTGGGAGTGTCATATAATCTGCGCGCGGTGTGCGCGTTCTAAATTTATTCTGTGGAGTCATTACGTGAGCATTCTGGTTGACAAAAATACTCGACTGTTGGTACAAGGCATCACCGGGCGCGAAGGGCAGTTCCATACAAAAAATTCTATAGAGTACGGAACGAATGTCGTCGCGGGGGTGACACCCGGACGCGGCGGCGAAGCTATTTTGGGTGTTCCGGTTTTCGACACTGTGCAAGATGCGGTGACGCAAACGGGCGCGAACGTTTCGGTTATTTATGTGCCCGCTGCGTTTGCCGCCGACGCGATGTTGGAGGCGAGCAGTGCGGGCATTCCGCTCGTCGTCTGCATTACCGAACGCGTTCCGGTGCAGGACATGATGCGCGTAAAACATGAATTCAATTTGCGCGGCACGCGGCTCATTGGTCCAAATTGTCCCGGGCTCATTTCGCCGGGGCAAGCCAAAGTGGGAATCATTCCCGGCGAAATTTGTACGCCCGGGCATGTGGGGCTGGTCTCGCGCAGTGGCACACTGACGTACGAAGTGGTGGATGCGCTTTCGCGGCAAGGTGACGGGCAATCTACATGTGTGGGCATCGGCGGTGACCCGGTGCGCGGTTTAAATTTTGTAGAAATATTAGAACTCTTCCAACAAGACCCTGACACACACGCGATTGTATTGATTGGCGAAATCGGCGGCACCGATGAAGAAAAAGCCGCCGCGTATATTCAAGCGCATGTGACCAAACCGGTGGTCGCGTTTATCGCGGGACAAACTGCGCCGCCCGGAAAACGGATGGGGCACGCGGGCGCCATCATCGAAGGCGGCACGGGAACGGCAGAAGAGAAAATTCATGCCTTTCATGCGGTGAATGTTCCCGTCGCGCGCTATCCGGTCGAGTGCGCGGAACTTATTCGTAAAGCGTTGTAGCTTGCGCGAGCTTGCGCGTCGAAACCGAGCGCAAGCTCTTTTTTTTTGTCGAGACCCAGCCGGATTTTTGCAACAACCATTTGACGCGCCGGGCATATGGCGGAAAAACTCAAACCAGACTTGACGGTCTATGCGGGGCATTGGGTTGCGCTTGTGCGCGGGCGCGTGGTCGCGTCGGGAACGTCGGCACATGCAACATGGTTGGACTGTCGCGCAATGCGTTTGAAGGACGAACCAATTCTGCGCTATCTGCCTCCACGCAAAAAACGTCCATGACATTGTTTGAAACTTTACGCGCGTTTCTTGCCGCGCGCCCCGAAGCAACTTTTCTCACGGGCGGCGCGGTGCGCGATATTCTTTTGGGACGCGAGACGCATGACCTCGATGTAGCGGTGCAGGGCAGTGCGTCAAAGCTGGCGCGCGCGTTTGCGGACAAAATGGGGGGCGCGTTTTATTTAATGGATGAAACGTTCGATGTCGGACGCGTGATTTTGGAAAAGGAACACGGCACGCGCGAAATTGTGGACTTGGCGCGGCTGCGCGGTAATTCGATTACGGACGATTTATCCACGCGCGATTTCACCATCAACGCGTTGGCTGCCGATTTCAAAATCTGGCGCGGCGACGCGGCGGGAGTGATTGACCCGTTCGGCGGCGTCGCGGATTTGTACGCCCAACGCGTGCGCGCGGTTTCGGACAATGTGTTTGTCAATGACGCGGTGCGGTTGCTGCGCGCGGCGCGTATGGAAGCGGAATTGGATTTTGTTTTGGACGAGCATACCACGCAGCTTGTGCGGCGCGATGCAGCATTGCTACGCGCTGCGCCAATGGAACGCGTGCGCGATGAATTTACCAAAATTCTCGCGGCGAAACATGTTTTGCGCAATTTGCGGCGGCTCGACGCGCTGGAACTGCTCACGCGCGTTTTACCCGAACTCGACGCGCTGCGCCAAGTGACGCAATCGCCTCCACACATTTACGACGTTTTTGAGCATACCCTCGCGGCGGCAGCGGCGAGTGAAGAAACCGAACGCGCGGGTTATACCAATTTGGCGCAGGGCGCGTTCGGCGCGCAGCTGCGCGAACATTTTTCCGCTGAAACGTCGGGCGGACGAACGCGGCGTGTGATGCTGCACCTGGCATTGTTACTGCACGACATTGGCAAACCCGCGACGCGGACGGTCGAGACGGATGGACGCATTCGTTTTCTCGGACATGAAGAGGTCGGCGCGGAAATGGCGGAAACGATTTTGCGGCGCTTGAAATTTAGCAATGACGAAATCGCGCGGGTCAAAACAATTATCGCGCATCACTTGCGCCCCATCCTGTTGGCGCAAAACGGTATCACCGACCGCGCGGTGCATCGCTTTTTCCGCGCAGCGGGCGACGCGGGTATCGACATTGCAGTCCACGCGTGGTGCGACCAATACGCGACGTATGGCGCGAGAGCCGAGAGCCAAGAAATGGTTGCGCTGCAAGCGGTCATCGGGCGTTTGCTCGACCGTTATTATCACGCGCACACACAGGTCATTTCGCCGCCTGTTTTGCTGAACGGAAATGAAGTGATGAGAACGTTGAATCTCGCGCCCGGTCCAAAAATTGGCGTGTATCTCGACGCGCTGCGCGAGGCACAGGTTACGGGGCAGGTGACAACCCGCGACGAGGCGCTAGAGTTTATCAAAAAATTTGACCCTCGCGGCTGAATCCCCTATAATTCCACGTCGCCCGCCAACTCGCTGTATGCGGCGGTGATTTTTGTACGCCGCGCGCGAGCGCGGGGCAGGTTTCCATCCTTACTGTAATGTTTGAAAGGTTTCAATGCGTCAACGGACTTTTATTTCGCTTGCGCTGATTGTTTTGCTCGCCATTGTTTGCGGCTGGCTGGCGCTGAGCAACCCCACCATCACCATCGGCGACACGGTGCGCCAAGTTCAAGTGCATTTGGGTTTGGATTTGCAAGGCGGTCTCCGCGTTTTACTCCAAGCCGATGTCCCCGAAGGTACGACGATTGACCCCGATTCGCTCAAAGTCGCGCGTGACATTATCGAACGCCGCGTGAACGCGCTCGGCGTGGTCGAGCCATTGATTCAAGTTCAGGGCGCGAACCGCATCGTCGTCGAACTGCCGGGCATTCAAAATCCCGACGAAGCAATCAAAGTGTTCGGCGGCACCGGCTTGCTTGAATTTGTGGACGCGGGCAGCAATCCGCCTGCTGAAGGAGAATTGATTGCCACCACCGGACCTTCGCCCACAAACTCGTGTTCCAATGTCGTCGCGCAATCGAACCCGACTCCGACACCCACCATCGCGCCGACCGACACAATTTCGCCTACCAACGCGGTCACCAACACCAACCCCATTACGTCCACGCGCGTATTTACGACGATTATGACGGGCGATTGTTTGGACGCGGCTTCGACGGGCGTTCAATTTGACCAACAAACCAGTCAGCCCATTATCGGCTTTGGACTCAAAGGTGACGGCGTAAAAATTTTTGGCGATTTCACAACGGCGAACGTGGGCAAATATTTGGCGATTGCGTTGGATAAACGCATCATTTCCGCGCCCGTCATCAATTCGCCGATTACGGGCGGCAGTGGTGTGATTCAGGGACGCTTTACGATTCCCGAAGCCAACAACCTTGCCGTGCAGTTAAAGTTCGGTTCGCTCCCGATTCCATTGCGAATTGAAACGACAACCAATATCGGTCCCACGCTCGGACAGGATTCCATCAACCGGAGTTTGATTGCGGGCGCCATTGGAATTGCAATCGTGGCGTTCTTTATGATTTTCTATTATCGGCTGCCGGGTGTGCTTGCCGTCATCGCGCTGACGATTTACGGCTTTATCGTTTTCACTATTTACAAAGTGGGCATTCCGGGACTGTTCGATTTTGTCACGCTGACTCTGCCGGGCATTGCGGGTTTCATTCTGTCACTCGGCGTTGCGGTGGATGGCAACATTTTGATTTTCGAACGCATGAAAGAAGAACTGCGCGACGGCAGACCAATGGCGCTGGCGCTCGAAGCGGGCTTTGAACGCGCGTGGCCCTCGATTCGCGATTCCAATATTTCCACGTTGATTACGTCGTTGATTTTGTTGTGGTTCGGTTCCACGTTTGGCGCGAGTATTGTCGCGGGCTTTGCGATTACTCTGATGATTGGCGTCTTTGTGGGGCTGTTTACATCGGTGTTTGTGACGCGCACGTTCCTCCGCTTTGTGTTGGATATTTTTCCCAACATCGGTCTGTGGTGGTACGGAGTGGGTTCGCTGACTCGTCGCAACAAATCGTTCGCGCCGATGGGAGAATGAAAGGATAGGTGCGAACGTGCCACCGATATTGCGCGTGGCATGTTTGGACCGTTCGCAACGTGATTGATTTTGTAGGCAAGCGGTATTTGTATTTTCTTTTATCGCTGCTCATCATTGTGCCGGGGATGATTGCCACCGGACTGCATTGGGTGCAGTTTGGCACACCGTTTGCGCTCGCGATTGATTTTACAGGCGGCACGAACTGGGAAATTATTGACATTGCGCGGGTGCCCACCACGGACGAGGTGCGCGCCATTTATGCCAAATACGGAATTCGCGATGCCGTCCCACAGCCCGAAACACTGGAAGGCAGACAGGGCGTTCTGATTCGCTCGAGCGAAGTGCGTCCCGAAGTCAAAGAACAAATCGCCGGCGACTTGCGCGCGCTGTTGGGCAACTTTACCGAACTTCGTTTTGAATCGGCAGGTCCTTCGATTGGGACAGAAGTCTCGCGCAGTGCCGCCGTTGCGGTGGGGCTTGCGTCGGTGGCGATTCTGCTGTTTCTCACGTATTCGTTTCGCAAAGCGCCGCACGCGTTTCGTTACGGCGTCAGCGCGATTATTGCGATGCTGCACGATGTGCTCGTCATGTTGGGCACGGCGTCCATTTTCAGTTTGGTCTTGGGATGGCAAGTGGACGCGCTCTTTCTCACCGCGCTCTTGACGGTCATCGGTTTTTCGGTGCACGATACGATTGTGGTGTTTGACCGCATTCGCGAAAATTTGGTGCGCTTGCGCGGGATGCCCTTTGACAATGTGGTCAATCACAGCATCATGCAAACGCTCGACCGCTCCATTAACACTTCGCTCGTCGTGCTGCTCACGCTGACGGCGTTGACGCTTTTCGGCGGCGTGACCATTCAGCATTTTGTGGTAGCAATGTTGATTGGTATTTTTAGCGGCACGTATTCTTCTATCTTTAACGCCGCGCAAATTTTGGTGGTGTGGGAACATGGTGAGGTCGGAAAGTTTTTCCGTCGCTTGCTCGGCAGGCAGACACAAAAAGCCACCGCATGAGATATTCAAACCTTCGAGGTGCGACAAGAATTTCGCTCTCGAAGGTTTTTTTGTGATATGATTCGCCGCGTGAGTGCTGACCCCATTCTCATCCGTCGAGGCAAGGCGGGTGACCTCGCACAGGTTGAAAAATTTACACACAATACGTTTAGCTGGGGCGACTATTTGCCGGGGCGCTGGACGCGCTGGGTCAAGGACCAACGCGGCATTCTCCTCGTCGCCACATGCGACAGCCAAGTGGTCGGCACAATCCACGTCCGAAATTTGGAACATCGCGAAGCGTGGCTGGAGGGCGTGCGCGTGCGTCCGGATTTTCGCCAGCGCGGTGTGGCGAGCCAATTGGTCGCGGCGGCGCACGCGGGGGCAAAGGAAATGGGCGCGCGCGTGATTCGCCTCGAAACCGGCGCGCACAATTTCGCCGCACAACGCACCTTTGAAAAATTTGGTTATCGCCGTGTGGTGGAATATGTCGGGTTTGAAGGGAACGCGCGTGGCGGTGATTTGAAACAAGTCCGCCGCGCAAAAATTGCGGATACCAAAGCGTGTTGGGAATTGTGGGAACATTCGCAAACGCGGCGTTCGACCAAAACGGTCGTGCCCGCCGTGTTCGGCTGGCGTTGGTGGGAATTGACGCGCGCGCGTTTGGAGTTTGATCTACGCGGCGGACGCGTGTGGCGCGCGCCGCACGCGTTTATGGTCTTGCGCGATATGGATGACGGTCTCGATGTTATCTTGCTCGTCGGCGCAAAACGCGACGCGCTGCAATTGCTTGACGCCGCGCGCGTGTTGGCGGCGCAAATGACCAAGACCCAAGTTTTTTGGCTCGCGCCCAAGACGCTTGCGAGTTTTCGCCGGGCAGAAGCGGCGGGATACGCGGTGGATGAACAAGGGATGTTGATTTATGCGTGCACGTTATAAACCGTTTGTCACCATTGCATTGCTGGTGTGCGCGCTTGTCATACTCGCGCCGCGCGTGAACGCGCAAACGGAAGGCGCGGCGCAAATTCTCCAGCGCATCAATCAAGCGCGTGCGCAAGCGAATTTACCGCCGCTGACGCGCAATCCCGAATTGGACGCGGCAGCGCAAACTCACGCGCAAGATTTGCTCGAGCACGGCGCGGCGTTGGGACATCGCGGCTCGGACGGTTCGAACATTTCACAGCGCATTGCGCGCGCGGGCTACGCGGGTGATGCAGTGGGCGAGAATTGGGCGTCGTATCGCACGCTCGACAAAATTTTTGAATTTTGGCTGAACGACCCTCCGCACCGCAAAAATATTCTAGAGCCGCGTTATCGCGAAATCGGAATTGGTGTCGCAATGCGCGCGAACGGCGGCTGGATTGTGGTCACGGATTTCGGCGCGCGGACGGGGAGTGCGAAAGCGGTCCAGGCGGAATCCGCGCCCAAACAGAAAAAAGCCAAACCAACGCTTGCGCCAACGCGCAAGCCAACACTCAAGCCGACTGTCCCGCCCACGCAAGTTCCGCCGACGCGCAAACCGCAACCCAAGCCCACAGCAGTGCCTCCGCCCGCGCCGACGACCGCGCCGATTGTACAAGTCGCGGTCGCGCCCGCTGCACCGAAACCAAAAATAAAGCCGCTGCGCGTGCGCGCGAAAATCGCGCGGGTGAGCTTGCAGGGCAGTGCGGGTGCGTCGCAAGGCAACGCTGCCGCGCGCGGAGACGTGGGGCGAATGCTTTTGGGTGGTGCGCTTTCGATGGGCGGCGTCATGTTGTTGGGGCTCGCAGTCGTGGGGCAATCTCGCCGCACGCGGCGTTGCTATTTTTAACACTTATGGATGAAACGGACTCTCTCGTAACGCGTTATATTGAATCGAACGCGCCGTTGCTGCAAGAGCACGCGCGCATCTTGCATCAATTGGGCGCGCAGGTCCTGGACGCGCGTCAAGAATTTGTCGGACAGTGGAAGGCAGGAATCGAACGGGACGCGACGTTCGAACGCGTTCGCCCCACACACGAAATGATTGAACGCGCGGCAAGCGTGCTTGTCGACGCGTTGGCTGTGGAACGCGATGTCTCCAAGTATTTGCGAGAGGTCGCGGCGTGGAGCGCGGACTTGCACGCGAACGGGATGAATTATCTTGATGCAACGCAGTGGCTGGTGACATTTCGCCGCGCGCTGTTATCACTGCTTGTGCGCGCGTACGCGACCGGTCCTGATTTGGAATTGGTGTTTCGCGCGCTGGACGCGCACGAACGCGCGGTGTTGGGCACCATCGCCGTTTCGGAAATTGAAACCACGCAAAAACAATTGACGCACGGCGCGCATCAACGTTCGGTGGGACGTTTGACCGGCGGAGTGATTCACGCGCTCAACAACACGCTTGCCATCATCGTTGGACGCGCACAGCTTTTGGAAGAGCAAGTTGGAGAGGAATCGTTGCGCGACGAATTGCGCGCCATTCAAAAAATCGCGCGCGGCGGCGCGGACTCACTGAAACGTCTACAGCAGTTTGCGGCAGAGCGCACCGGGCACGCGCCCGCGCGAATAGATGTGAATGTTGTGATAAATGATGTGGTGCAGTTGACGCGCTTTCGGTGGCGTGATGATGCCGAAGCGAGCGGCATCTCGATTGATGTGGTGAAAGATTTGGTGCCGGTCCCGCCTGTCATCGGACAAGCCCACGCGCTGCGAGACGCGTTGGTGGAATTAATTTTGAACAGCGTCGAAGCGATGCCCTTGGGTGGATTGGTCACGATTCGTACGGAACAAGCAGAAGACCAAGTGCAAATCGCCGTCGCCGACCAAGGGGAAGGCATGGATACCTTGACTCGAGCGCGCGCGGGTGAACCGTTGTTCACAACCAAAGGTTCGGGGCATGTGGGTTTGGGCTTGGCGACGGCGGCAAAGATTGTGCGCGAAATGGGCGGCACATTTTCGCTCGAGAGTTTGCCCGGCGCCGGCACTACCGCGCGGATTGCGCTTCCGATTGCGCGCGAAATTCAACAAGCGGGCGATTTGCGTCCGGCGCGTTTGGCGCGGTGGGCAAACATTTTGGTTGTGGACGATGAACCGATGGTGCGGGATGTCGCGGCGCGCACGTTTCATTTGCGCGGTTTTCGCACCGTCGCGGCGGATTCGGGTGCGGATGCGGTGCGTCTGTTCAGCGAACAAGGACCATTTCAAGTCGTCATTGTGGATTTGGGAATGCCGGGGATGAATGGGTTCGACACCGCGCGCGCCATCAAAGATTTGAACCCGCGCACGATTGTGATTTTGATGACAGGTTGGGCGGCAGAACTCGATACGAAAAAAATGCGTGAGGCAGGGATTGACCGCGCGATTGCCAAACCGTTTGATGTAGACCAGGTGATTCAACTTATCAGCGAGGCATTGGCGATTCAAGAAAAAATGTAGAGGGGCGATTCGTGGCTCTGGCTATTTTGAATTTGGTCTTGCGAATGGAACTCGCTACGACTCAACCTCGAACACGCCGCCGGCTTTGTGTCGCTCGTCCTCCACAATCGCGTTAATGTCTGCTGTCACCGTCATTAAATCAACCGGATAGAGACGCACCAATTCCGCCGCGTTCATCGGCGCATCGCGTTTGCCGAGCAGGATAAATGTTGCCGCGCCGCGTACATGGGCGCGGTATTCTTTTTCCAATTCAGGGTCCATTTTTTTCTCCAAACCTTTGCGAGCCAAGCGTTTCCGTTTGCGTCAGCCATCAAGAATTCACGTATTTAGCAGAGCAGGTCAATATCCATAAAACTTGTTTCTGTTCAATCTCGCATCAAACGGTTTCTCGCTCTCGCCTTATCTCTGTCCAGCACGCGCAGCTCTGCCAATTGCTCCGGTGAATACGCGTTGTCGAGCACTTGTACTTGTTCTGCGGTAATGCGCCAAAGTTGCGCCCAGCGCGAGCGGTGGGGGAGAACGATGGTCGAGCCCATACGCGCGCCTTCCTGACGACCTCCGCCAAGCTCGTGGTACAAAGTGCGGACCGCCTCCGCGTCATAGAACGCGACCTCTTGAAATTGAGGATGCAAGCTGGATGTGCTGGCTTCCGAAGCTTGCATGGTGGGTACCTCTTTGCCCTGAAAGTCCGTTACCAGAATTTCGCGGATGAAGTGCATTTCGTTAATGTTCATAAAACTCCCCGTTGCGGACCAAATTTTTTCTATCGGGCTTGTGCCTCTTGCGCGCGTGGCGCGTTTTGAACGCGTGCGGTAGGTGTGATTGGCGCCTCACGCGGCGGTGGGGCTTGGCTCAGAGCTGACTCTGCTGCGCCCGTATCCACCTGCACCATCGCCCCGGCAAGGGCTTCGAGCCGCCGTCGCCTCCCAAGCAAGAACGCGCCAAAGGTAAAAAAGATTCCCGCGACCGGCACCGCAAAAAACGCGCCCCAGAATCCGCCCACTTGAAAACCAATCAAAAGCGCGACGATTACAACCAATGGATGCAAGCCCAACGCTTTGCCGACAATACGCGGAATAATCGCGTTGACCAAGACGGCAGTAAAGACAAACAGCGGGATGATTACCCAGAACAACTGCTCGGGCGCGGTGAGCAGAGTTGCCAAGAGCGGCGGAATGAGCGCGAGCAGTGGACCAACGAGCGGAATCAGCATAAACAAGCCCGCGAACAATGCGGCGACCAACGCGCCTTGAACACCGAACGCGGTCATAATTACGCCGGTTGCCACACCCACTGCCACCGCTTGAAGCAGCTGCGAACGCAAGAAACCGCCAACGGCGCGATCAATGGTCACAATCAGAACGCGCGTTTCCTGGCGCACGCTGTCCGGCATCGCATCGAGAAATTTGTCAATAAAGCGCGGACCGTCGAGCGCCAAAAAGAATGAAAAGAGAATAACCAAGACCACATTGCCCAAAAGGGACAGCACGCCGGATAGCACGCTGGCGGTGTTTTGGAGTAGCGGCGTCGCATACGCTTGCAGCCCGTTAATCATATTGCCGACGACTGATTCGACATCCGCCGTGATGTTCAGGCGACTGAGAAACTCTTGTGTCACATTCAGGAGCGCTGCTTGGAGCAGGGCTACACTGTTGAGACGCGGCGCGATCTCGTTGACTTGCGCGATGGTCGCGGGAATGAATGCCGCGACGACGATGAGGACAAGGATGACCAAACTCAGATAGACAAAAACAACGGACATGGGGCGCGAAGGATGCCACGCGTTCACGCGTTCGCCCGTGCGTGCTGCGATACTATCTCTGCCGGTTTCGCGGCGCCAAGTTGGAATCGAGACGCCCTGCAATCCTTGTACCAGCGGTTCGAGCGCATACGCCACCAGTCCCGCGAGAATAAGGATTAGGATGATGCTGGAAAAGCCGCTCAAGAATTGCAGCAGCGCCTGCACCAGATAGGACGTGGCGATGATGACCAACAAGATGAGAACCAGACGTAACCAAGTTAAGCGTGGCATAATTACCTTCGGAATCGTCCCGTCAACCCCTTTGCGCGCCTCAATCACCCAACTCGGTGAAATCAAAAATCACGTCTACACCGATTCTGCTCCCGTCGCGGCGTCTGCCGCCCAAACGCAAATACAATTCGCGCGCCAATTTTTGGTCCTTGAACGGAACCTCGACAAAGTTTGGGCGAAAGCGGGAAATTGGCTGGGTCGAATATTGCATCGAACCAAGCGGCTTGCCATGTATATCTGTCACTAGAATTTCGCGCAGATGGTGAACATTTTTGAAATCCATCAACTTGCTCTCCTATAGAAAATTGCTCAACGCGGTAATCCGCTTGCGACAAAGAACTCGGCGCGCAGTTCCGGACTATTCGCGTAATTGCCGCGCCACACGGTTGTCCGCGTCATGGGCGCCATGTAGCAGAGGTATTCAAGTCCATGCCAAAAGCAGAAAAAATTTCCGCCGCATAGCGTTCGAATTTTTCAACCTGTTCTTCTGAAACCTCGCGGCGGTTGGCTTGAATAAATTCCTGTTCCTCGACATTTGTTTCAAACGCCATCTTTGTCCTCGCGCAAATGTACATTGCCGCTTTCAACTTGCCTCGACGCGTTTTGGCGAGCTCGCGCGTTGGATGGTCCACAACACAACAACATCCATTCATTCCGGCTGGAAAACCTGACAAGGCAGGAACTGTGCGAACAAGTAGATTCGATTTGTCGCACCAGCCCCGTCAGGTTTCATCTGCTTCCAAATTACTTTTTCGGCATCATCGGTTCGGTTTTGACTTGCGCCTTTTCCCACTGCGTGAGATGGTCATTCACTTCTTTTTCCGCGCGTTCTTTGGCGTAGCCGTATTTGGTTTGGAGGACGCCCACCAGGTTTTCACGTTTGCCGTCAATCTTGGCAAGGTCATCGTCCGTCAGATTGCCCCACCATTCTTTCATTTGTCCGTGCAGTTGCTTCCAGTTGCCTTTTAGAATATCGTTCATGATGTTCTCCTGTCATCTGATATTACGCAGAGCGGTCATTTCGAGCCGTTCTTGCGAGAAATCTCAGTGGAAAACCGAGATTTCTCACCGAGTTTACCCCGAAGGATTGAGGGGTTCGAAATGACAAGCGTAACATCAGCTGTTAATTGACACGCGCTTTGAGGTCTTCAAAGCGGTCCACCACTTCATCCTTGCGGTGTGATGCGGCGTGTTTCCCGGCGCCAATGGCGTCTTGCAAATTATCCTTTTGGTCTTCAATCGCTCCACCAAGGCGTGCCTGCACATCCGCAACACCCTTTTGCCCTTGCTTTACCAGATTTTGCACGTCGTGCACTCGGTCATCCCCAAAGCCCTGACCGCGATTCTTTAACGCGACGCCTTCGGCGCGAATCTGGTCACGTGTGTCTTCGCCCGAATAGGGTGCCAACAGCAACGCGCCTGCTGCGCCAACGATGCCGCCCAACAAGAACCCTCCAATGAAACCAAAACCTCGATTGTTGTTCATGATAATTCTCTCCTCCAGCAGCCCGTTCAATCTTGAAATTGACCGCCTCTGCCTTTAATCTCCCGCCTCTTGCTTGTTTGCAAAGCGCAAAGTTGATAGGGACGCAATATCCAACTCGCAAGCATTTACGCTTTGGGGGTCGAGCTAGACCGGTTTTTCTCCGGTCTAGCTGGTCGCCCGTGTGCGTCTAGACGCGAGAACGGAATATGCAATTCCGAAATTCACCTGACCGGACGTTGCGATGCCTTATAGCGCGCGACGTCCACCGCGCATGAGGAGCCGTGATGCAAAAACGACAATCACAGCGCCCACCGCAGCGATAACGATGGATTCGATGTTAATCCCGTTTACACTGCCAATTTGGAAGACAGATGTCGCGAGAAAACCACCGACAATTGCGCCGATGATGCCGAGGACAATGTCGCCGATGACGCCATAACCTCCACCTTTCATCAGCATCCCCGCCAACCAACCGGCGATTAAACCAACGATGAGCCAACTTATGATACCCATAGTGTTTCTCCTTGTAGATTCCAACATCGTAAATTTGTTTTTTTAGGATGTCGGTAATCTGTGTGACTAGCTTTGTTCCTCTTTGCGCCGCGTGGGCGCAGTTTATTCATGTTCCGGAGTACCTATATTCACTTGAACACAGGGACACCGATTTCAATGTTCTTCCGCTGCATCGGCAGCGGCTTTTGTCTTTTGCACGGTCCCATCCGGATGCTGGGGCGGTGTATACACGGTGTAGAGCTTGAGCGGTTTGGTGGCGGAGGCGTTGATGACGTTGTGCCGCGTGCCGGCGGGTACAACCACCGCGCCGCCTTCGCCGACGAAATGTTCCTCGCTCCGGTTAAGTACAAACTTGGCTCTGCCCTCTTCAACCCGAAAGAACTGGTCAACCTTTTTGTGTACCTCGCTGCCAATTTCCTCTTTGGGTTGTAGCGTCATCACCACGAGCTGCATGTGTTTGCTCGTGAACAAAACCTTGCGAAAGAATTTGTTTTTTTCTGTGATTCTTTCGATAGAGCCGATAAATGGCGTCAGCATAGTTATCTCCGTGATTGTGTTTTGGGGTCTTGCGCTGCGGGTGCTTGTGTATACTCCCGATGCGCAAGACCATTTTCCTTGCAGTGTTACAACCGCGCATCTCCTTCGCGGGCTACCGTTTCTGAACGCGGCTGAGTGCCGGGACCGCCAACCACAATCCGAGACCGACAGCCATCAAACCCAGTCCCACCAGCAAGAGTTGGAATTGTGTATCCTCTATCCCATTCCAGCCCGCTGTTGGCACGCGTGTGGGCAACGTCGGTTGCTTGCTCGCGTCTTGATGAGAGATCAATGTCTGCTCGTTCGCGCCGCCGGCGGGTTTGAAGAGTGCATACTCGGAGACGGTGAACGTAACATCTTGCTGCGATGTATTTTTGATTACCATATCTGCCGTCCCATAATACGGCTGGAGCTCCGGGCGAGTGCTATCGGCAATCGGAGCAAAGGTCTCGAACGTGACCTGAACGCTCCCGTTTACAACGGCGGCAGCGAGACTGTTCGCGGGCAACGCGGGAACCTCGAGTTTAAGCGAGTCGTTATATATCTGCTCGGCTAGAACATGACCTGCGCCCGCGACATCGTGAAATGTCCCATCGGCGGCACGCCAAATTGCCAGCTGTGTCTGATACGGGTCCGTTTCGGTCGCCCCGCTCGTAATGGCAGCTTGAAGCGCTTTTTGCGCGGCTGGGGGTGCGCCATCAATGACTGTCATCGGAACCCGCGTCTTCCAACCAATTGCGTTGGTAATCCATAAAATTGCGAAAGCGTCCGGTCTCCGCATTGAACGCATACCAAACAAACGCGAGGTAACGATGCGCGAGGTCGAATGGTTCTCCAAGTTCCTGCATGAGCGTACTCACCATCAACGCGCGCGCGTTGTCATCTATCGTATAGCCCTCGCCATAATTCGGCACCGTGAAAAATGCGTGTTGAAAAATGCCGGTCTCGTCCGTCATGTGCCGCAAATGCTCGAGCTTGAGCGGCGGCAGTTCCGCCGCGCGTTTGTCGAGGGATTGCACCGCCAAGCCCGACAAACTGACATGATGGCGTTCGACGCGCGCGCGTTCAAAACTCTGCATGTATTTTTGCGCCACATTCGCCCAAATCATTTCGCGTCCAAACAAATACGCGCGCTTGCGCATCGCGTGACGCTGCGCTTCATTGTCCAAAAGGTTTATCACCTGTTCCGCGAGCGCGACGGAATCATGAAACGGCACCAGCGCGACGCGTTCTTCGCCGAGCATCTCTTGGGCGTACCAATACGGCGTCGAGATAATCGCCTTGCCCGCGCCCAATGTATACGCGAGCGTTCCCGAAACAATCTGCGCCGCGTCCTGATACGGCGTAATGTAAATATCTGCCGCGCCAATGAACTCGACCAATTCTTCCACCGTGACAAAGCGGTTGTAAAAAATCACTTGCCCCTCGACGCCTTGTTCGCGCGCGAGCCACTGCAAAGACAAACGATACGTCTCGCCTTCATTGCGCAAAACATGCGGATGCGTCGCGCCGACAATCATGTACACCACGTTCGGATGCTTTTCCAGAATCGCGGGCAGTGCGCGAATTACATTTTCGATACCCTTGTTTGCCGAAAGGAAACCAAAGCTCAACAAAACAGTTTTGCCTTCGACACCAAAAAGGTCTTTGTGAAAACTCGGGTCCACGAACGGCACATCGGGAATGCCGTGCGGAATGAAATCAATTTTTTCCGCCGGCACGTGGTACACCTCACGCAAAAATTCCGCGCCGCGTTCACTCATCACCACGCGGCGGTCCGAGAGCGCGGCGACTTGTTCCAATACACGGCGTTGGTCTGCATCCGGTTCGCGCAAAATCGTGTGCAAGGTTGTCACAATCGACATACGCAATTCGCGCAACAACGCGAGAATGTGACTGCCCGCGCGTCCGCCAAAAATCCCGTACTCGTGCTGCAAACAAACAAGGTCAACGTTATTGACATTCAAAAAGTCCGCCGCGCGGTGATACGACTCGATGTCCTTTTCCGCGAGTTCAAAGCGCACGCGCGAAGGATACGCGTATCCCTCTTCGATGTCATTCACGGGAATGGCGATGCAGGTTGTATTGCTATATTGCTCCGCGATGGCTTCGGTCAGGTCAGTTGTAAATGTCGCGATACCGCATTGGCGCGGCAAATAATTTCCGATAAAGGCGATGCGGTTGAGTGTGGCGTTTTCTTCCATATATGTATCCTTGGTCTCGTCCCGTAAAATTTTTGATGCTCGTTGTGCCAAGACAGAACTCGAGCGCCAAATAAAACAAAAACCGACCCGTTTGCATGTTTAGCTCAAGGTCGGTTCAAACGTCATTCGCTGCATCTACTTGACATCGGGAGCATGAACCCGAGTTACAGAAAACCGGTGATTATGCAGGTGACGAGAAGGATATTCAATTATGCGCGGGAAGGCGTCTAGAGTCGCAATGGTCTAAACATATCTAATCCAACCACATCATAACACCCTTTACTTGCGTGTCAATATCGCGAGCCATGTAGGGCAGGGTTGTTGCAAAGTCGGGCGAATGGAATTCGCGGCAACATATAGCCAATTCGACCTACGTCGAATCAACCTGTTTCAGTCAACGCAGTGCCTGTCCCGAACATCATGAGGGATTGACTTGGTAATGCGTTGCTGCGGTTTCTAACCGCTTGTCAATGGACTTTGCAACAGCCGTGCCATGTAGGGCAATCGCATTTGAAAGACATTGATTGTTGGGATGTTGAAAAATTCGAAATTTGCCTTTGATTCGCGCGCTTCCAGCGATTAGAAATCGCCCTCTGAAGAAATGTAACGATGCGCAGCAACGCACAAATCGCGCGGCGATTGGTAATGCGGAGCATTTTGCCCTTTTTCAGTCGTGAAATTTTATTTCATGCCGACCGCGCGAATCCAAATGCGATTGCTATTCAATCTCTCAGATGTCGTTCAAACCAATCGCACACTCGCGTCACAATGTCCTTGACGTGCGGCGTCTCGCCTACCGCGTGGGGCTCGCGCGGGTAGACCACCATCTCGGTTTCGATCTCACGGTCTTTTAACGCGCGAAACAATTCGTATCCTTGACTCACCGACACATCGCCATCTTTTTCACCGTGCAGGATTAACGTCGGCGTTGTCGCGTTGGCGATAAAATTCATGGGCGAAAATTTATCATACACACCGCCGCGTTCGTACGGATTCGCGTTGTAATGCAATTCATCCCAGCGGCAGAGGTAACTGGTGCCATGGAAACTCAACCAATTCGTAATCGCCGCGCCCGCAACGGCGGCTCGAAAACGATTCGTTTGGGTGATTGCCCAAGCCGTCAGGTAACCGCCGTAGCTCCATCCGCCAAAACCCATCCGTTTGGAATCGGCAATCCCGCGTTCAATCAACGCGTCCACGCCTGCCATAATGTCATCGAAATCCTTGCCGCCCATGTCGCCGAGATTCGCTTCGGCAAATTCAATGCCCCAGCCGGTACTGCCGCGATAATTTGGCATGAATACGGCGAAACCGCGATGGGTCAAGTGATAGACCCAGCGGCCCGGAGAACAAAAATCGTTTGCCGAAATGCCGGTGGGTCCGCCATGTGGGTTCACAATAAGCGGCAATGGTTTGCCGTTTTTCGCGCCAACCGGTTTCACGAGAATGCCTTGCATGACCACGCCATCTATGCTCGTCCACGTGATGATTTCGTGTGTTCCGGTTTCGATGTTTTGAAAAGCCGAGTTAAAGTCGGTGAGTTGTTCCCAGACGAGTGCATCCGCGTCCGAGTAATCAAGGGTCCAGACTTCGCGCGGCGCGTTGGGTCCCGAGCGCACCACCGCCAAAGTGCCGTTGCGGGCGCGACTGTAACGCGGCGAATAACTCTCCTGGAGCGCGCCGTCGCCGCGCCAGATATTTTGTGACGCGCCTTCCGTATCAAACTCGGTTATCGCCGCTTCGCCCTGCAAATATCCGGCGGTCAATAGCCGCTGCGCATCCAGCCATTCGACGCCGCCAACGGTACCTGCATAACCTTCGGAGAGCACGCGCGTATTTTTGCCATGCGTATCCATCAAATACAAATCGCCGCCGATGATGCCGCGATCGCTCCACAGCGACGAAACAAACGCGATATGATGTCCGTCAGGCGACCAACGCGGATGCCCAAGTTGTTTTGTCGGACGCGCAAAAAGTTTGCGCGGCGTCCCGCCTTTTGCCGCAACACGCGCGAGCCACGCGTCGTACCAACTCCATTCGTACGGCTGCGCGGAGCAGACCAACACCAATTCGTTCCCGTCCGGCGACCAATCAAATTCCCACACCTGCACATCGCCGCGCGTGACCACGTGCGCTGTGCGCGTTTTTACATCTACAACGTGCACGCGCACAAAACGCGGGTGCGCCTCGAAATTTAATTCGTCGAACCCTTCCGCCTTGCGTTTTTGGCTCGCGGCATCCGGCGCGTCTTGCTGCATGTATGCAATGCGCCTGCCGTCGGGCGACCATTTGAACATGGAAATATCGCGATACGGCGGATTCACGCTCGGACCAAATGTCAGTTGCTGTGCTTCGCCACCGTCGCGCGCAATGAGATAAATTTGAAAATCATCCGTGCGCGTGCGGTCTGAAAGAAATGCAAGCGTGTTGCCGTCGGGTGACCAACGCGGGTGCATCTCACACGCGTCGGCAGAGGTGAACGCGCGCACTGTATCGTCGCGCGTGTCCGCGAGAAAAATATTGGTGCGCGCATTTTTTCCGCGCGGGTGCGTTAGGTCACCGACGGTGAATGCCACGCAGGACGCGTCGGGATGAATCTGCGCGTCCGCGACGACGCGATAGCTGTCAATCGTCTCGATACCGAATTTCCGTAAACGGGCAGGCATGAAAAAATCTCCTCGTTGAGAAAAATGATTGGGCGGGAGCGTTCATCAAATCGTCCCGCCAAGATTATATCGCGCAATGTCTTTTGTATGTTAAGATGCTGCCCCAGATTCTAAACATTCAATTTCTATACTCAATGTGCAACTCTTTCGCGGGACAAATGTCATTTCGAGCCGTTCCCTCAATGCTTCGGGACAAGTTTTGCGAGAAATCTCATTCGCGCCTTGCGAGATTTCTCGCTCCGCTCGAAATGACAAAAGTGTTGCACATTAGGTTTTCTATCTCAAGGTGGGAAATGCAATCACAACATTTGCAGACGCTGGCGATTCACGCGGGGGAAGAACCTGACCCGACGACGGGCGCGTTGGTGCCGCCGCTTACATTGGCGACGACGTTTCACATGGGCTCGACGGAAAATGGCGCGGCGCTATTCGCGGGCGAAAAAGAAGGTTACGTGTACACGCGCTGGGCGAATCCAACCGTGACCGTTTTGGAAACACGCGCGGCGGCGTTGGAAGGCGCAGAGGCGTGTGTGGCAACCGCGTCGGGCATGGCAGCAATTACGACGACGCTGCTCGCCACTTTGCAAGCGGGCGACCATGTCGTCGCGGCAAAGGCAATCTATCCAAGCACCTTTGCGGTGTTATCTCAAGATTTCTCTCGGTACGGTATTGAAACGACTTTTGTGGACGCGACAGATTTTGAAAATGTCGCCGACGCGTTGCGCCCGAATACGCGCGTGGTGTATATGGAAACGCCGGGCAATCCGTTGCTTGCGTTGTGCGACCTTGAGGAAATTGCGCGGCTTGCGCGCGACGCGGGCGCGGTCTCGATTTGTGACAATACGTTTGCTACGCCCATCAATCAACGTCCCATCGAATTGGGTTTTGATATTGTGCTTTACGCGGCGACGAAATATTTGTGCGGTCACGGCGACGCGGTGGGCGGACTCATTTTGGGGAAAAAAGATTTTATCGAACGGGCGCGCACGCACACGCTGCGCTATTTCGGCGGCATTCTCGCGCCGTTCAACGCGTACTTGATTACGCGCGGCATCATGACATTGCCTTTGCGAATGAAACAACACAATGACAATGCAATGCGCGTCGCGGAATTTTTAGAGCAGCATTCCGCGATTGCCTCAGTCGCGTATCCGGGGCTCGCCTCGCACCCCCAGCATCACATTGCCAAAAAACAAATGCGCGGATTTGGCGGCATGGTCAGTTTTGAATTAAAGGGCGGATTGGATGCGGGCGCGCGTATGATGGACAGAGTTAAATTGTGCGCGTTGGCAACGTCGCTCGGTGATGCGCGTTCGCTGATTTCGCATCCCGCGACGACGAGCCATGTTGTTGTTTCGCGCGCGGAACGACTCAAGCAGGGTGTAACCGATGGACTCGTGCGACTGTCGGTGGGCATTGAAGATGTGAACGACATTCTCGCCGATTTGGAACAGGCGCTGAATTAAAAGACTGGAGATTCGAGATTCTACGCGCGTCTCAAGTCGAATCTCCCGTCTCCAATCTCCAATCTCTCTCTGTATGGACACAACTCAACTTATCGGACTGGTCGGTCTCTTTTTTGCCGCGATGGCAGCGGGCGCCATCAATTCCATCGCCGGCGGTGGAAGTCTCATTTCTTTTCCCGCGCTGGTTGCTTATGGTTCGGTGCATGATATTAGTCAGCGGCTCGCGAATGCAACCAACAACGCGGGGCTTGTGCCGGGCTCTGTTGCGGGCGTCTTTGGCTTTTGGGATGAAGTGAAACGTTCCAAGCGGCTCGTTGCCTTTCTGGCGATTCCGAGCGTGGTGGGTGGACTGCTTGGCGCGTTTCTTTTGGCGAGTACGCCGGAAGAAATTTTTCGCCGCATCGTTCCGTTCTTGATATTGTTCGCAACGCTGCTGTTTGCGGGACGCGATTACGTCACGCGCTTGACGCGGCGCGGCGCGAGTGAAACGGATGATATTACGCTGACAGGCGGAATCATCGGATTTGTGTTTCAACTCATCATCGCTACGTATGGTGGTTATTTCGGCGCGGGGCAAAGTCTGATGATGATGGCGGCGTTCAGCATTATGGGTGTGCGCGACATTCACGAAATCAACGGACTCAAGACGGCTTCGGCGGTCATGGTGAACAGTGTGGCATTAATTTTTTTCGCCACGCAGGGATTGATTGTATGGAACGTCGGGCTGCTCATGGCGGCAGGCGCGATTGTGGGCGGATATTTCGCCGCGCGGATTTCCAAACGAATCAATCAGCGCGTTCTCCGTTTGACGGTCATTGCGATTGGGCTGGTGGTGTCGGCAATCCTTTTTATCCGCTCGTTCTAACAAAAAACCGCAGCACGAACGCTGCGGTTTTTTTGTGTTTCATCCTTAACGAATCCCCAAACCTTGCCCACATGTCAAGGGACTGCCGGTGCGGTCAACAATACATCCTTGTACAGTCACGGCATTCTGATAACCGCTCGGAACGCTGATAGTGATGGTGGTGAATTGTGGCGAGTACGGAATTGCGCCCACGTTCGCATTTCCGACAACTTGGCCGAACCGGTTGTAAGCGGTCAATTGAATCTGCGCGGGCGCGTTCAAATTGTTGTAAAAGTACTGCACGGGAACGTTCACCGCGCCGAAACCAACTTGCTGCGCGGGCGAGAGGAAAATCGAATTTTGTTGCGAGGGCGGCGGCGTGGGCGTGGGCGGTTGTGGATTGTTTACGTAAACGGTTGCGACAGAATCCACGCGCTGTCCCAAACAAAACGCGGTCAGTACGTACGATGTGGTCACTTGCGGCGCGAGCACGGCTTGCCCCGGTGCGGTGACCGGACTGCTGCCCGCGGGCGTCTGCAATTTCACCTGGTCGGAATTGTACACCGCACCCCACACGAGCGTTGTAGCTTGCCCGCGTTGAATCGTCGAAGGACTCGCGTAAAAATTTGTAATTTGCGGAATGCCATTGCAGCCCGCTTGAGGTACGACAAATTGCGCGTCCACTTGAGGACCAAACAACGCGCCGTTCGATGCGCGCAGCTGCCATACACTGCGATACGTGCCGGGCTGCTGCGGCGCGACCATGTTGACGCTAATGTTGACCGTTTGCCCCGGCTGCGTATACGGAATCGAGGAAGGGGAGGATGCGCCAAAGGAACCACCGCCGACGTTGAAAATTCCGTACGTGCTAATCCAAATACACGAACCTGTGTTTTGCATTTGCCACGTTTTTTGAAACGCGGTACCCGGCTGAATTTGCGAACCGTCAGGATAATTCACATCGCCGAGAAATCGCGCCCCGACCACACACGGATTCGGCGTTCGCGTCGCGCCTCCGCCGCCACCACCAACGTTGATAAAAACGGATGCTTGTCCTGTGACACCCTGCGAGCTGGTGGATTTGACAGTGATGGTGTGATAGCCGGGCGTGGTCGTCCAATACTGAATGACAAAAAATGGCGACGTGGGAACGCCGTTCGCCGGTGAACTGGTGGTGATGGCAACGTTATCTACAAACAATTGGACAAACGCGATACCGCCGGCAGCGCTCGAGGTGGACGCAATGCCGATGGTTTGTCCCGTTTGAAACGACATTCCATTTACGGGATTGTTGATGACCACTTGCGTCCCGCCGACTTGGAGCGCCGGCGCACCGAACGCCGGAGCGGGCGTGAAAAGGACAAACGCGCACAGCAGCACAACGACTAGGACGGGCGATTTGTTCACAAAGTTACCCTGTGGATGAAATGATTACGCTGCGCGAATTATCTAACAAACGGGCAGATAGCGCAATGGGGTTGCGCTACGTAAATCTACGTATTTCCGCCAAAAAAAAGAGAACCCGTTTTCAAAAAACGGGTTCTCTGATTTCCTGCGCGCATACGGGTTTCCTGCGCGCATACGGAAGCATATTACTCACTCATGTTACGCAGAATTGTCATTTCGAGCGGTCTTGCGAGAAATCTCGGTGGAAAAAACCGAGATTTCTCACAGAGTTTACCCCCGAAGGATGGAGGGGTTCGAAATGACATGTGTAAGGTGAATTACTCACTCGCGCGTTCCAACCCACTGCAAGTAACAATGAGATTTGGCGTCGTCAAACATGCCTGCACCCAATACGCGTTGCGGATGCCGCCGTTGATTTGGACAAAGATGTTGCGATTCTGTTCTTGATTGACGAACGCGGGCTCGAGCTGTTGTCCTACTTGGCTGCCCACCGCGTTGGTTATGGTTATGCGGATTTGCGCGCCGGTCGGTTGATTGTTGTAGAAATAACGCAGGCGCACATTCAACCAGTTATTTCCCGCGTCTTGGGTCGAGACGACCTCAACGCGATTTCCGGAGACCGGCGGCGGATTGCCGATGGTGACGGTTATCGCGCGCGGATTGATGATGCCGCCACATAAGGCAACCAAAGTGTATCGCGTGGTTGATTGTGGAGAAACGACTCGACTTGAATTCGCGCTGACGGTTTGATTGCCATCCGGACTTTGCAGTTCCACATGGTCGGCACCACTCACATTCCATTCCAAGGTGCTGTACTGTCCGCGTTGGATGGTTGAGGGCGATGCCACAAATCTTGAAATCGTCGGGATGCCATTGCAGCCCGCCTGACCGACAACAAACTGTGCATTCAATACCGGTCCAAACGGAGTGCCGTTGGGAGTGACTAGACGCCAATACGTTATGTACGAACCCGGCTGACGCGGCGCAGTCAAATTCACACTCACCAATTTCCCATCGCCCGGGCGCGCCGCTGGAACACTTGAACCGGTGGATGCAATCAAATCGCCTCCTACATTTGCCAAGAAATAATTGCTGTTCCACGCGCACGTGCCGGTATTTTGCACTTGCCACGTTCTGGCAAACATCGCGCCCGGTAGAATTGGCGAGGCGTCGGAAGCGGAAACGTACTGGATAAAACTCGCGTCGTTATAGCAAGTCGGCTGGGTTGCTCCAACGTTGATATTGACAGAGGCTTCGCCCTGATTGCCGTCGAATGCCGTCGCGCGCACGGTAATGGTGAGATTACCCTGAAGGTTCACGTGTCGCCATTCTTGTAAGGCGACCATCGGCGAAGCTTTGTAAGGATTTCCGGTTGTGTTGTACGCGACCGCATTTCCGTTGACAAAGAACTCGACGCGCGAAATCAATGCAGCCGCGTCCGAGCTCGAGTTGATATGAATGGTGTCGCCGAGCCCAAAGACTTGCCCATTGCGCGGCGCACTAATGACGACAGTTGGGCGTGTCGGTTGGAGTGGCGGCGCGGCTTGAATCAGATTGGGGTAAAGCGCGCCCGCAAGCATGAACAGTGTCAAGCAGGCGACGAAGGATATTTTTGTCATGCGGTCCCTCCAGACAAGAAATGTGATGTGGATTATGAGACAAACCACATTCCTTTTCAAGAGAAAACCGATACAAAAATTCAAATTGTATCGCTCTTACGGCAGCCAGTCCGTTGGCACATCGTCCGCCAGCCCGCGTGTGATTTGTTGTAAATTGCCGCCGCCTACATCGGCGAGAAACACATTCCAGTTTCCGGTCCAGCCCGCCGCGACCAAACGATTGCCGCGCCACGCGACGGGTTGAATCCCATTGTTGGCATCTCCGCCCGGAGGCGCGAGAAAAACGCGTTGGTCGGTGCCGCTCGCGTTCATAATCCAACCGCGCCAGTTTTGCCGATTGAGAAAATCTTTGGCGGTCCATGCGATTTGTGTGCCGTCGGGCGACCACAGCGGCATTGTGTTGATGAAATCGTTGTCGGTGAGTTGACGTTCGTTGCCGCCGTTCACGTCCACGACAAAAATGTTTGGATACAATGCCGCGCCCAGAGTTTTCGCGCGCGCGACCGCGCCGAACGCGATGCGCCCGCCGTCCGGCGACCAACGCGGCGCGGGCGAATAATCTGCCACCACGCCTGTCGCCGCCGAAAGTTTGAGCAAGCGTTTCGCGTTGCCGCCGTTCGCGTTCATGGTCCACAATTCCGGCGCGCCCGCGCGCGGCGTTCGCACAAATACAATGCGCGAACCATCGGGCGCCCAATCCGGGTCGGTGTCCGAAAAATCACCACCCGCGCGCGCGGACACATCCACCAGATTGTTTCCGTCAAAGTCCATGACGAAAATGTGATTGACCACATTCGGCGCGGTTGAAATCGTTCGATAAAAAACAATGCGTTCACCGTCGGGCGTATAGCGCGCGCCGAACGCATTGCCGCCGCGCGACAGTTGGTGGCGCACCACACCGTTTTCGCCGAGCGCGTAAAGGTTGTATGCGCCATCGCGATTTGAAGAGACGAGAATACTTCCGCCCGTTGGCGCATTGGGCGCGCGCGTGGGACGCGGCACCGCAGTTGGACCCGGCGTTGGTGTCGGCGGCGCTTGCGCGATTTGCATTTGCGCGGTCGGACCTTCGAGCGTGAGAAATTCCCCGCTCACCCAACCGAGCGTGCCCGAGTCGGGCGGATAATTTGCTTGATACCACGAACCGTCGGGTAATTTTGCAACGAGCAGCAAACGCGTTGTATCGGGAATGCGCGCGAGGACTTCGTAACTTGTGCCGGGGCCCGCGCGCATCCGCAGTGGGTCGCCTTCGGTTTTGACCAACGCAAACACCGCGCCTTGCGGCGGCTTGGGCGCGACGAATCCGACGGGCAGTGTCGCCACGTCACCGCCCGGTTTCACCACCTCGCCAAAAATCCATCCGATGTTGCCCGACGCTTGCGGATATTCAATCGAGAACCATTCGCTGTTCTCTGTGCGCGACAAGAGCAGCACCACTGTATCTTTTTGCAAGCGTCCGAGAATGCGCGAAGTGGTGTTGGGTAGTTCGCGCACGCGCAGCGTATCGGTGACGACGGCGGAAATTGGCGCGGGAGTTGCGGAAGGTGAAACGCGCGGCGTGAGAGTTGGAAACGGCGTGCGGGAAGGACGCGGCGTGCTCGTCGCGGTGGGTCCTGGGGGCGGCGTGGGCGCGGGGGCACATGCCGACGCGACGAGAATGATGCCCAATACAAAAAAAAGCAAACCCGCACTCGGCAGTACGGGTTTGTTTTGTTTCAACGCTGACATTTCCCAATGCAACAGATTTGATTCTTTGATTTGCGTAGTGCATCACGCGTGCGTGACGCGTAACTTGGTTTCCTGGGCGTTAGGGCGCGATGGCGAGTTTCGCATACACCCACAAGTCGGGATGTACGTTTGAATCTACAATCTTGCGTGCGTCCGTGCCGTTGGTGCGAATGGCAAAAATTGCCCAGCCGAGTCCGCCCTGGTCCGAACGATAAAACAACCATGCGCCGTCGCTCGACCAAATCGGCATTCCGTGCGTGCCAACGTCGGTGGTAATTTGTTTGCGATTGCTGCCGTCCGCGTTAATGGTCCAAATTTGCGTGTGTCCGTTTGCGTCCGGCGCCTGAAACGCGATTTGCGTGCCGCTTGGAGACCATGCGCCGGCGGTGCCGTTCGTGATGACGGTGGGATTCTGCGGGTCGCCTTCAAACGCGTTGATGGTCAACACGGAACCGCAGTCCGCGCCGCCTTTGCATCCGTCAAACAGAACAAAACTGCTTCCGTTCGGCTGCCACGCGGGGCGCCATCCGTCCACGACCGCAATCGGTGTATTGTCCGCGCCAACGCCAATGCGGAACACTTGGCTGGTGAGTTGGCTGCCGGGAACGACGTTATAAGCGATATTGTTGCCATCGGGCGACCAGGTTGGATAACCTGCTGCGGATTCTTCTGTCACCGTGCTGAGGTATGCGCCAGTCGAACTCGCAAGCGCGATGCCCAGACCTCCAACATCGCGGCGCATTCGATAAGCAATTCGACTGCCATCGGGCGAAAGCGCGGGCTCACTGCCGCCTGCAATCAATTGCTGCAGTCCGGTTCCGTCCGCGCGCACTTTGTAAATATTGAACGTGCCGTTTTCATACGAATCAAAAAGCAAACTGCCCGGTGGTGTTCCGCCTGCGGCAGGCGGCACAGCGGTTTCGGCAGGTGCGGTGGTTGGAGGCACGATGGTTACTTCGGCGCCGGGAGTCGCTTCACTTGTTGCGGTTATGGTCGTGCCCGCCGCCGGAGTTTCGGCAGAAGTGGTGACGGTTGCCTCGACGGTAACAGTTGTTGGAGCGGAGGCGGTGGGTTGAACTGCAACTTGGGTCGCGGCGGTTGTGGGAGCAGCCGCGATGACAGAAGGCAGCGAGTCCAGATTTGCCGTGGTGTCAATGCGTTCGGCAATCACCCACGCGGTCGTTTGTTCGCCGAGCGGGTAATTGATTTGAAGCCACGTTTTGTCTTCGGTGCGACCAACCAGCGTGACAACATCATCCTTTTTCAAAACGCCCAAAAGCGTTGCGCGTGTGGTGGGTTGCTCGCGAACGTTCAGCGTAGATTTCACAACACCGGTCAACGGCGTGGGCGTTTGTGTCGGTGGTGGAGTATCGGTTGGGGCGACGGTCGGAACGTTTGTTGCCGTCGGTTCGGCTGTCTCGGTGGGAACTTCGGTGGGAACTTCGGTCGGCGCGGGTGGGGGTTCGGGTGTGGCTGTCGGTTCTGCCGCACAGCCGATGACGATTACGCTCAAAATGAGCAGCAGCGCAAGGATGCGATACATATCTCCTCCCTTTCAAATCATTCAAATACTGTTTTCGAAACGCGTACTTGACGACAAGCGGCGAGTATAGGGTGATTCAAAGAGCATGTCAACTTTACAGAATGCTGACAATTCCGAACCCACTCACTGTCCCATTGCCGCGCCCGGCGGTTGACGCTATAATCGTCAAGTTCTAGTACTCTGACTTGATATTGCGGGGTTACTTGTGGAGAAAGGCGTTCTCTAACGCCGTTCGAAAGAGTACACACAATGCAATGTCATGTTGGTCGAGCGCGGCTCGGCATGTCTCGTGCGCTTTCGGAATTATGGAAACATTGATTGCTGTAGAAAATCTGACCAAGCGTTTTGGCAGTAACGGCGGACGCGAACATCTCGCCGTTTCGAACCTGAATTTGCAAGTGCGCGAAGGCGAAGTTCTCGGCTTGCTCGGTCCGAACGGCGCGGGCAAAACGACGACGGTGCGGATGCTCACTTCGATTTTGCGCCCGACGGCGGGACGCGCCACCGTTGCCGGACATGACGTGGTACAAGAACCGCGTTATGTGCGAAGCATTGTAGGGCATCTCACCGAATTTCCCGGATTGTATTTGCGGATGAAGGCGCGCGAGTATTTGGATTTTTACGGCGAACTGTATGGAATGGAAACGCACGCGCGGCGCGAACGCGCGGACGCGCTGCTCGCGCAATTTGGCATTGCCGACGCGCGCGACCGGCGGCTCTCGGAATTTTCCAAAGGGATGCGCCAAAAAGTCGCGTTGATTCGCTCGATGCTGCATTCGCCGCGCGCCCTTTTTTTGGACGAGCCCACGTCGGCGATGGACCCGCACAGCGCGAAACAAGTGCGGGACGCGGTGGCACAGCTGCGCGGGCAAGGGCACACGGTTTTTTTGTGTACGCACAATCTGTACGAGGCAGAAACGCTCGCCGACCGTTTGGCGTTGATTCGGCGCGGCGAACTGATTGCGCTGGGGAGCGCACAGGAATTGAAAACCAAATTTCTCGGCGCGCCGCTCATCGAAATTCGGCTCGCGAAACCTTTGGGGCAAGCGTGGGCGACGTTGTTGGACGCGCCAAGCGCGACGCAAGTGCGAGTGCAAGAATTCTCTGAAAACCATTTGGTCTATCAAACTCCCAATCCTGCCGCGACGAACCCGCGTTTGCTCAAAGCATTAAACGACGCCGGCGCGGACATTGTGACGGTCTCGGCGACAGAGCAAAGTTTGGAACAAGTATATTTGAAATTGGTGGAAAACGCATGAGCGAATACATCCTTGCCGCCCCGGCGGTTTCTGAAAACCAAGCGGCGACGCGTCTTTCGTTAGGCGAAACACTGCGCGACGCGTTCATCATTACCCGCCGCGAAATTCGCGACTCGCTGCGCGACTGGCGCATTGTGGCGCCGATTCTCATTCTCACGTTGATTTTTCCTTGGATTATGAATTTTACCACGCAAGTGGCAATTGACTTTGTGCGCGACTACAGCGCGACGATTATTCCCATTCGCCTCATTCCGTTCGGCTTGATGATTGTGGGATTTTTTCCAATCACGTTTTCACTCGTCATTGCGCTCGAAACGTTTGTCGGCGAAAAGGAACGCAACAGTTTAGAGCCGCTGCTCGGCGCGCCGCTTTCGGACGCCTCGTTGTATTTGGGCAAATTGTTTGCCGCCACCGCGCTGCCCGTGTTTGCGAGCTATATCGGCATTGCCGCATATTTGACATGGTTGTTTGTTACCATTCGATATGTTTCCGACCCGATTGTTTTGCTGCAAATTTTATTGTTGACGACGATGGAAGCGTTGGTGATGGTGACGGGCGCAGTCGTCGTGTCGTCACATACGACGAGCGTGCGCGCGGCGAACCTGCTCGCGTCGTTCATCATTATCCCGATGGCGTTTCTCTTGCAGGCGGAAAGTGTGCTCTTGTTTTGGGGCAACTATGATGTGTTGTGGTATATCATCGCCGCGCTGGTCGTGATTGATTTGATTCTGATTCGCATGGGCATTCAAACGTTTAACCGCGAAGAAATTCTCGCGCGCGAAGTGGACGAAATCAGCATTCGCCGCGCGGCGAAAAATTTTGCCCAAGAATTTCGCGTGAACGGAAAATTTTCGGCGCGCTGGCTCGTGTTCGAAAACGTGCCAAGCATTTTGAAAGCGAATCGCCTGCCCGTTGCCGTGACGGTCGCGACGATGGTGGTCACATTTTTTGTCGGTTGGGCGTACGCGGCACAGTATCCGCTGCCTGCCGAATTGATGCAGCCGCTGCGCGTTCAGCAAGATTTTGCATCGAGCGCGGCGGGCGCCAATCTTTCATTCATGCCGCAAATCAATCCGCCCGCGATTTTTTGGCATAACACGCGCAGTTTGATTCTCTCTTCCATATTGGGCATCGTTTCGTTCGGAACGCTCGCGCTGATGTTGTTGATGGTCCCGGTGGGGATTGTTGGTTTCCTCGCGGCGGAATTGGGAGGCGCGGGAACGAATCCACTCTTGTTTCTCGCCGCGTTCATTTTGCCGCATGGGATTTTTGAATTGCCTGCCGCGCTGCTGGCGACCGCGTTCGCGCTGCGCGTTGGCGCGACGGTCATTTCGGGTTCCGCGCGCAGTGCGGGCGGCTTGATTGGCGCGCTCGCAGATTGGGTGAAAATTTTTGTGATAATTGTGTTACCATTACTCTTGCTCGCGGCGGTCATCGAAGCGAACGTTACGCCGCGTATCGTCACACTCTTGTTTGGTGGGTAGACGGGGGAAAAATTCATTATGGCTCAAGTGATTCTACTCGGCACCGGCGCCGCGTGGAGCGGACCTGACCGCGAAAATACGTTCATGTTGGTGCGCGGGCATACGACAAATATTTTGATTGACTGCGGGGGAAGTCCTACGCAGCGGCTCGCGCAGGTGGGCATCAAACCTTCCGAGATTGACCACATCATTCTTACGCACAATCACCCCGACCACGTTTACGGGTTTCCGCTTTTGCTCCTCAACGCGTGGATGGCAGGACGCCAAACGCCGATTCACATTTACGCGCTCAAGGATACCATTCGTTCTGCGCGCAAAATGTTGAGTGCGTTGGATTTTCGCTTGCTGCCGAATTTCACGCCCATCCAATATCACACGCTCGTGCCCAACAGCATCATTGCACTGCCGCCGATGGGAGAGTTTGATATTGCCGGCACGCCGACAACGCATTTTGTCCCGACGCTCGCGTTGCGTATCACCGAACGCGCGACGGGCAGAGCGTTTGCGTATTCGTCCGATACATCGCCGGATAAAAATGTGGTGGATGTAGCGCGCGACGTAAATATCTTGCTGCACGAAGCGACCATGCTTGACGAATCGCGTCAAGGACATTCCAGCGCGCTCGAAGCGGGCGCTGAAGCGGCACAAGCCAACGCGCGCGAATTGATTCTCATTCATGTGCCGCCCAATGTGAAACCGCAAAAATGGCGCGCAGCGGCAAAGCAAAATTTTCGCGGCAAAGTGCGCGTGGCAAATGATTTTGATGTGATAGAGTTTTGAACAGACCTTCGAGGTGCGCGATAAACCGTCGCTCTCGAAGGTTTTGCCTTTCAGGGGGTCTTGAAAATTTCCGCGCTTTTGTTAGAATGACCGCCGCTTACTTATGGGGGCTCTATATGAATAATGAACAGGTGGCAGTCGTAACAGGCAGTGGCAAAGGCATCGGGCGCGCGATTGTGGAACGGCTCGCGCGCGATGGGTATCGCGTCGTCATCAATTACCGTCGCGATGCCGCGTCCGCACACGAAGCGTTGGGCGTGATTCAAAGCGTGTCGCCCGCTTCCATTGCAATTCAAGCCGACGTGGCAACGCCCGAAGGCGCGCGCGCGTTGATTGACGAAACGCACATGCGTCTCGGACGGCTCGATGTGTTGGTCAACAATGCCGGACCGTTTCTTGCCAAGCCCGTGTTTGAAACGAGCGTCGAAGAATGGCGCGAAATCGTTGACGGTAATCTTTCGTCCGCGTTCTATTGTGTGAAAGCGGCGCTGCCGATTATGCGCGCGCAAAAAAGCGGACACATTATTAATCTCGGTTCGCTCAATGCCGAAAACGCACGCGGCGCGCCGACGACCGTCGCGTACAACGTGGCAAAAACAGGACTCGTCGTTTTGACCAAATCGCTCGCGCGCAGCGAAGCGCGGCATGGCATTCGCTGCAACATTATCAATCCCGGATTTATCGAAACGTACGCGACTTCTGATTCAGACAAACGCGAATTGCCGAGCATCATTCCGCTCGGCGCGCTCGGTCACGAAACCGATATTTCCAATTTGGTTGCGTACTTACTTTCCGAACAGGCAAGTTACATCACCGGTTCCGTCATCAACGTTCACGGTGGACTGTGGGTGTAGCGAAAGGGCTGGGGCATGAGTCAAGAACGGCTACGGCGTTTGCGCGATGTGATGGCACGGCATGATATTGACGCGGTAGCCGTTGTGCCGTCGGCGAATTTATTTTATTTGACCGGCGTCTCGATGCACTTGTCGGAACGCGTGACCCTCGCGATTTTTACGCGCGACGAGGCGCATCTCATTGTCCCCGCGCTCGAAGTGGCGCGCGTCGAGTCGCGCCGACAAATTCCGTTGACCCTGCACGCGTGGAGCGACGCGGACTGGGTGCAAGCGGGTTGGCAGTCATTGAAACGCGCGCTTTCGCTCGACGGAAAAAATGTGGCAGTGGACTATTACGGCGTGCGCGCATTGGAATTGATGCAGCTCCAAGAATTCGCGCCGACCATGAAATTGTCCGACGCGAGCGCGCTATTCGCGGAACTGCGGATGACCAAAGATACAGCCGAAGTGGAGGCGATGCGGCGCGCCGCACGCGTGCTGGAAGCTTCGATAGAGGCATTGGTGCCGGAAATCCGCGCGGGCAAAGCGGAACAAGAAATTGCCGCGCGCTGGCAGTGGCTCATGTTTGAACATGGCGCGGACGGCATTCCCGATGCGCCGATTGTGGCGAGCGGTCCGAATTCTGCACAACCGCACACGACATCCACCGCGCGCGAAATTCAAAACGGGGACCTGCTCATTCTCGACGGTTGGTGCACGGTCAACGGTTACTATGGCGATATTACACGCACATTCGCCATCGGCGACATTTCGGACGAACTGCGCGCAGTGTACGAAACGGTGCGTGCGGCGAATGAAGCGGGCAGGGCAGCGGTCACGCCCGACGCGTTGTGTCAAGATATTGACCGCGCCGCGCGCGCAGTCATTCGCGATGCGGGCTATGGTGAATACTTTTTGCATCGCACGGGACACGGACTTGGTCTAGAAGTACACGAAGCGCCGAACATGCTGGAAGGGGACACGCGCGTGCTCAAGCCCGGCATGACCTTTACCGTCGAACCCGGAGTGTATTTGGAAGGCAAGGGCGGAGTCCGAATTGAAGACGACATTGTAGTTACCCAAGATGGAAATGAGAGCTTGACCGTGTCGTCGCGCGAATTACGCGTGCTGTAGGCGCATGGCAAGAGGCACGGATTCGCGCATGTCAGCTAATCGCCGCTTCAATCTTTGGCGAACACTCATCGCCATTTTCATTTCGCTCGTCGCGATTTGTTTTGCTGTACCGCTCCTTTACGATTTGACGGGGGTCCGACGAAATTTAGAAGACACGATTGCGCCCACACTCGCGGCACAGCTCACGCGCCGCACGCGTATTCCACCTACCGCCACACCGCGCGCGACTGCTTCTCCCCCCCCCGCCAGTATCGCCACGCGCGTACCGCACACACCCGCGCCAACCGTTTCCGCGCTCAACGGAATTCCCATTCAGCGGCTCGTTCTCATTTCCGATTCCACGCGCGCACACGTGCGCGATATTTTTGCGCTGGGACAATCGCTCGGGCGCAACCCACGCGCGGTTGCCAAAATCGGCGACAGCACCATGGTCTATCCGCCGTTTCTGTCAACGTTCGACCGCCGAAATTATCAGCTGGGCAAATTCGAATACTTGCAAGAAACGATAACGTATCACGCGGGCTCGTTCGGGCGCGAAAGCGTCGCCGTGAAAAAAGGAATGCACACCTGGTCGCAATTTGACCCCGCGTGGGCAATTCCTGAATTGTGTGCCCCATCAGAAGGACCGCTCGAATGCGAATTGCGCTTGCAAAATCCGAGCATCGCGATAATCCGACTCGGCGCGAACGATACAGAGTTTCCATCGCTCTTTGAACAGAATCTTGGCGCGATTGTGAAATTCTGTTTGGCGCGCGGCATCATTCCTGTATTGGGCACTAAACCGGACCGCTACGAAGGCGCGTCAAACCTCATCAACAATTTGATTCGCAAAACTGCATCGGCGTACGATGTCCCGTTGTGGGACTATGATTTGATTGCGGGGACGGTGCCGGGGCGCGGACTTGAACCGGATGGTTTGCACATGCGCGGCGGCGGCACGCGCGACTATCGTTCGTCCGCCGCGTTGAGCGCGGGAGATGCGTTGGAAGATTTGACGGCGTTGATGATGTTGGACGCAATCCGCAGAGAAATCGGCGCGGCAGAATCTAAATAACAGGACTTGCGCTCAGATGTCGTTTCGAGCCGTTCCCTCAGTGCTTCGGGACATGCTTTGCGAGAAATCTCAGTGGTACAGTGCGAGATTTCTCACAGAGTTTACCCCGAAGGATTGAGGGGTTCGAAATGCCAAGCGCAAGTCCTAAATAAAAATGCTCGCGGTGTTGAACGCCGCGAGCATTTTTTTATGGATTCGCCTGGTCAATGTATTGGGCGATGAGGTTGACATACACTTGTGCGCCTTCGGGACGCAAATGAATGCCGTCATTCCAAAACCACTCGATATGTTCATTGCTCGCGGCGTTCCAATCAATGAGCATGGCGTTTGGATATTTCTTGACGCCTTGCACAAGCGCGGTGTTGTTGGGGTCTTGCCATTTGCGCGGAACTTTGGTATTGAGAAAAATCACGCGCGGCACGTCGTGCAGGACTGCCATCATTTCATCAAATTGTTTGGCAGTAAACGTGCCGTTGTTGCCCAAATGAATCAACACGACAGGCGAGAGCAAGTTGGCATCTTTGCGCGTTTTGAGCAGATTAATCGCCGTTGAAACCTGACGCCCGATTTTGGCATCTACATCCACATCCAATCCGATTTTGCGAAAATAATAACTCGCGCCCAACATGACCGAATCGCCAATTGC
The DNA here is from genome assembly GCA_029778615.1 of Chloroflexota bacterium. Taxonomy (GTDB): domain Bacteria; phylum Chloroflexota; class Anaerolineae; order UBA4142; family SHND01; genus SHND01. The sequence continues at coordinate 34,099 of JAKOPZ010000068.1, forward strand.
CAAAATCGGCGCGGGTCCAACGCGCGGATTCGAGATGGGAGCCAAAGCCGTTTTGGGGATGACGGGCGTCGGTTTTTGATTCGCGCGCGTCCGCGCGGACGGCGTCACCGCGCGCACAATCCCCTGTTTCATGTCCAAGAAATCCAGACGCGTTTCGCACTGCGCGTCGCAGCGCGCGCTGCTGCGCGTAATCACCGCATTCGGCGTCGCGCGGCGCAGGCGCCAATTTTCCGCGTCGGCTTGCAGGGTGTTCACGAGTGGTTCGCGCTGCGCAATGCGCGCGCGCAGCCAACTGTCTTGGGCGTACAGGAACGCGGAACTCGACGCGTGCGGTGTTGATTCGGTCGTATCGAGAATCACGTATGACACCGGTGATAAATCCGATGCCATTTCTTGCGTCACTTCTGTTTGCTCGATTTCTGTTGGCGCAATAGTCTGCGCGACGGCGTCCGTTTCAAATTGTTCGGGGTCGAGTACGAAATCGGGCTGCGCGGGTGGCTGCGCGTTCAACACAACGCTGCCGAGCGCAAAGGCGCCGGCAAAGAAAAAAACCGCGAGCGCGATTCCGAGCGCGCTCAAGCCAAGGCGTCGCTTGCCGCGCGATGCCTGCCACGCGTTCCATGCTTGACCCAACGCGCCATTCCGAATCGGCGATTCAATCACGCGGTACGAAAGTTCGGCGGCAGCGAACGTGACCGCGAGCCGCAATACCAACAGCGGCGTACCTTCGAGCGTCGTATCGAGCTGTGGACGCGTTACCATGAAAATGGGCCAGTGCCACAAATACAAACTGTAGGAACGCAGACCAATCCAACGCAGTACGGGGTTTCCCAAGATAGCGGAAAAAATCGGCGAATACGGGGAAACCACTGCTGCGATGACAAACGCTGTGGCAGCGGCGACGAGAAGCATTCCGCCTTGATAAAGGAACGCGTCGAACTCGCTCAAGAACAAACACGCGGCAAGCAGACCGCCAAGCGCGGCGACGCCGACCATATCAAGCGCCCATCTTGACATGCGCGAGGTTTGGACAATGTTCGCGCGTGACCACACGAACGCGAGCGCGGCTCCAATGAGCAGACCTGCGGCGCGCGTATCGGTGCCGTAATAAATGCGCGAGGGGTCGGCATCCGGCTGATAGAGCAGCCCCATCCATACTGCGGACAGTGTCGCACAAAACATCAACAGCCATAACGCGCCGCGCGTTTTCAAACGCGTCAACACAAACGCAAAGACCAGGGGCCAGACCAAATAAAATTGTTCTTCGACCGCGAGCGACCACAAATGCAAAAGGAGCGAGGGACGCCCCATCGTTTCGAAATAACTCTGCTGCGCGAAAATCAAATACCAATTGGTGATGTACAGAAACGCTGCACCCGCATCGCCGCGCAAGGATGCCACTTCATCGGGCAAAAAGATGACCGAGTAAATCAGTACCGCAAAAATTGTCGCAAACAACCCGGGCAGCAAGCGCCGCGCCCGACGCCGCCAAAAATTTTTCAATTGGATGGAATTGCGCGTGCGATATTCGGCGAGCAGGAGTGAGGTGATGAGATAACCGCTGACGACAAAGAAAATTTCGACGCCAAAGAAACCGCCGGGCAGCCACACCACATCGGCGTGATACAAGAGCACGGCGAGGACCGCCAGCGCGCGCAAACCGTCCAACGCGGGGAGATAGGTGAGATTCCAAGATTTGCGCGTGGGTTTTTCCGGGGAAAGCGCGGGCAGATTCAAATTGGACATGGGACGCGTGTTTTGGGTGCGTTTATTATACGACGATTCAATTCAAAAAAGTGTTGCAAAAAAATAAAAAGGGGTCGAAAAAATTTTCGACCCATCTCCTTTATTCTTCTTTGACCGGCGACGCCATCCCGCCATCGGCGAGCGCGTCACCCAGTTTGAGCGCTTGGAGCGCCACGTCATGTTCGTGCCCCAACTTGTGCGCCGCCTTGGCATCCATTTCTTCGGACAAGACTTGGAATTCGCCGCCGCCGATTACATCCTCGATAAATTCTACATAACCTTCTTCCGTCAGCACGACGAGCGCGGCAGTGTCCGTCGAAAGAGATCTGCCAATTTCCTCCAGCCGCTTGTGCGGGATGCCCGTGTCCAACATATTCGCCGCTGCGCCGCCAATCACCGCGCCCAAAGCGGCTCCGGCAACGAGCCCGGGCGGACCTGCGAGCAAGCCCAGCACGCCGCCGAGAATGCCGCCAACCGTCGCGCCGCGTCCGCTCGTCACGTCAACGGTCTCGTGAATCTGCAAGGTCCCGTTGGGATTGCGGCGAACGACTGCCGCGTCCGTTACCTGAACGCCCTGATTTTGCTGTGCCGCGCGCAATTTTTTGAGCGCCGCCTCGGCGGTCTGGAAGGTTGGATATTTTGCAATTAGGATTTGTACAAGCTCTGCCATCACTCCTCCTTTGCTCAGTTTTGCAACGCGCGTTCCTGCGACGCATACGGTTGCAATTCCAGTATAGCATTTTCTCGCGGTGGTATCAAAGGAGATTGCTGGGCAGGGTGCCGCCTTCCTTTAAAAACACTAACAAAACCTAATGTGCAACACTTTTGTCATTTCGAGCGGAGCGAGAAATCTCGCAAGGCGCGAATGAGATTTCTCGCAAAACTTGTCCCGAAGCATTGAGGGAACGGCTCGAAATGACATTTGTCCCGCGAAAGAGTTGCACATTGAGTTAACAAAGTGTTTCTTAGCAAAACGTCAACATGGTGGCGAAATTACCGCGATTGGTATTGGGCAAAAAGAAACGCCCGTTGTCTAGCAGCCGCCGCGCGACCAACGCCTGCAAGGTCACGCACGGTCCGCTGCTCGTCACAGGAATATAAACGAGCGAGAATTGACTTGAGCCGGGGGGCAGGTTGATTCCCACAAGCTGCGACTGCCCCCAATCTTTATTGCGTCCCTGTTTTGCCAAATTCAAAAACACCACGCGCCACTCCATGCCGACCGGTTGCGGGTTGGTATTCAGGAATGTGGCGGTGAACGTAATTTCTTGTCGCTGACGCGGCGGATTTGGCGATACTTGCAGGTTGGTCACATACACGTCGGGCGGCAGCGCGGTGTCTATGTTGGATTCCGGTGACGCGTCCGTGAACGCGGTTTCATCCAATTCTGCTTGTGCGGACGCGTCATTTGAAACGGCTGCGCCGGGCGTGATGGTTGGAATGGTTGTTAATGCCGGTCCGGTTTTTGTTGGTTCGATAACGAGGACTTTCGGTGTCTCGGTAACCGGCTGCTGCGTCGCATTTGGGTTGAGCGTCGCCGTGCGCGAAGGGGTTGCCGTTGGTGTGGGCCAACCCGTTGGCTCGAGTGCGACGAAAGTTATCGGCGCAATGCGCGTTGGCAAAGCGTCCGCGCTCACCAAATCTGCCGATTGGATATTGAATACAAAATATGCCAACGCCGCGACAATGAGGAGGATGAGTCCACTCGCCAGAAATGGCAGCGCAAGACCGCGCCCTGAGGGCGATTCTTGAATTGGCGCAACAGACGTTGGCTCGCTCGCGGCGGTGTTTTCTTGAGGCGGTGGAGACATTCGAGTGCCGACGCGATACGGATTCCCTTCCACCCAATCGGCGCCATCATAAAAATACCAGTTGCCGGTATTCGCACCAATCATCCAATATTGCCCCTGCGGGTCTTGAATAACCAAGTCATGCAGCGCCGCGTCAAATTCGCTTTCGCTTAACCGTCCGACAGAGAAGCGTCCCCGCAGTTTATAGTATTCTTCTTCAACGTGACGAAATTTGTCGTACATGTTGGTGCTCCGATCTCAAGTCGAAAGACTTTTTTTTTTCAAAATTTTCCAGCCACATCAATTCGATGCGGGTTGCGCGCACGGACTGTATTCGCTCGGCACCCGCGCGAGACGGTGCGCTTTGATCCATTCCGCCACTTTGCCCGAAGCCATTCGCACATCTTGTTCCGGATTTTTCAAGTAATAGCGCGTCTCGACAATTTCGGGAGGGCAGCCGGGACCTGCGCGCAAACCATTGGTTTTATCAATTGCGACGGCTACCAAGCCATCATCCACTTGATGCGGCGTTTGTTCGGCGAGAAAAATTTCGGTCACGCGGTCCTGACAATTTTTTGTCGCGAGCCGTCCGGTGGATTTGCAGACGGTCGCTTGCACCAGTCCTGTGGGAATGCGAAACGGGTGCGGGGCAACAGATTGGAACGGTTCGCGTTCTTGATAGATGCGCGCCATCACATTATGCCAAATCGGCGCCGCGCCGGTCACGCCGGTGCTGTGCTGCATTTCTTCATTGCGCGGATTCCCCACCCAAACGCCGACCACGAGCTCGGGCGTATAACCCATTGTCCAATTGTCGCGAAAATCGTTCGTCGTTCCCGTTTTGACGGCGGCGGGACGAATTTGGTCTGGCTTGCAAGTGGACGTTCCATCCGCGCACAACTTGAGCGGACTGTTTTGTCCAAACGCGGGCGCGCGCGCAGTATTGTCCGAAAGCACGCTCGTAATCAAATAGGCATAGCGCGGGTCAATCACTTGCTGCCCTAACGTCTTGTGCGACGGAATGTCAAAGATGACCTTTCCATTGCTGTCAACGATTTTTGTGAACGGTGTCAAGGGCACGCGTTCGCCTTCATTGGCAAATACCGCATACGCGCCGGTCAATTCAACCAATGTCACCTCGCCGCCGCCGAGTGTAAGCGCAAGTCCATAACGCATGGGGTCGCCGAATGTCGTAATGCCAAACCGCTGTGCGCTGGCAATCATGCGCGGCACCGTGACATAGTAAAGCGTTTTGATAGCGGGGATGTTGTACGAATTTGCCAACGCCGTCCGCACTGTGACGATGCCGTGTTCTTTTTCGTCGTAATTCACCGGCACGTATGGTTTATCGGTATCGGGAAATTCGGTTTTCGCGTCAAGAATCGGCGTGGCCAGAGTCCATCCTTTCTCCAACGCGGTAACGTAATTGATGGGTTTGATGGACGAACCCGGCTGACGCAAACGATTTGCAACGTTCACCTGTCCGTCAATGGACTTGTCGTAAAAATTTACGCTGCCGACCATCGCGTAAATTTCGCCGGTCTGCGGATTCGCGACGACAACCGCTGCGCTCCGCACATTCTTGTTTCGAATCAATTCGATTTGTTTGCGTGCTTCCTCTTCGGCAATCGCCTGAATTTGGGGGTCAATGCTTGTGTACACTTGCAGCCCGCCGTTATAGACCATTTCCGGTCCGTAAATCGTTTCCAATTGTTCGCGCACGTACTCGACAAAATGCGGATACTTTTGGGCGATTCCCGCGCCGCAGTGTTTTTGGAATTCTTCGGATTGGAGCAACTGCGCGGTTTGCGCGGAGGCGGTATCCGCCTGTGCGTTCGTCAAATACGCTTCGCGTACCATCGAGGCGAGCACAACTTTTTGGCGCGCGAGCGCGGCTTCGGGGTTTCGACACGGGTCGTATAGATACGGGGCTTGGGGCAACCCGGCAAGCAAGGTCGCCTCGTTCAAATTCAGGTCGCGCACATTTTTTCCGAAATACGATTGCGCGGCGGCTTGTACACCATATGAAAGATTCCCGAAATTAATCGTATTCAAATACATGGCGAGGATTTCGGGTTTGGAATACCGCTTGGTCAGTTCCAATGCATAGAACGCTTCGCGCAATTTCCGCGTGAGCGTCACTTCCGGCGACAGCACCGTGTTCTTCACAACTTGTTGGGTGATGGTCGAACCGCCAACGCTTGGACGTCCATCTCGATAGAAATAATAAAACGCGCGCGCAATGCCCTGTACATCAATGCCCGGGTTATCGTAAAAGGTCGGGTCTTCGGTTGCAATGGTCGCGTCTTTTAAAACTTGCGGAATGTCTTGTGGGGCAACGAGTGTGCGCCGCCCCCCATTAGGGTCAAAGACCTCAAACAGCAAATTGCCGTAGCGGTCGTAAATTTTTGTGGACTGGGTAACTTGAATGGGTTTCAAATCGCCATTCTGTGGCAGCAAACTCGCAACATACATGTATCCGGCTGCGGGAACGGTGGTCACGCCGCCGCAGATAAAAATCATCACCAGCCAAAAGGATGAAACGAGCCCCAGCAAAACGTTGCGCACTGCATGACTATTGTGACGCGCGGCACTGCGTCGCCTTCGAATGCGCGCATAATATGCCGCCAGCGGCGGATTCGGTTCGAGGTCGGAACGATATTTCATACCTTTCGGAATCCTACGCAAGAGAGTGTCGGATGTGAATCGGCGGAATTCGCAAAGTTATGTCAGAATTATTCTTACAAAAAAAAATGCCCGCGCCATCGCGCGGGCATTTTTTTTGTAAGGGTTCGTCACGGAACGAATTCGTTGGTGAATGCTTTTTGCACGTCCACCTCGTCCGCAATGAATCCGGCAGCGCGCATGAATTTTTCCATCGCCTGCCAATCGGCGAGCCGCGTTTCGCCGAGCCGCGTATTTTTCCACAAGGGAATCGAAGCGTTCAACACGGCTTTGCTTGTGGTCAAATTTTCGCCGCCCGCTTCGGGCACGCGCTTGACCGTGATTTGCAATGCTTCATCCGGGTTATTCAACGTATCTTGAACTCCGCGCAACAACGCGTGCACGAAACCGCGCGCCACGTTCGGGCGGTCCGCGCGTGTTGTTTCATTGGTGGCAACCCCATTGCCGACCAACTGCGCGTATTGCCACGTGTTGATTTGGTTCACGGCTTTGCCCGCGAGCTGCAACTGCACGGGCTCGTTGTTGGCGTACACCACAGCCGCGTCCACCGTGCCTTGATTCAACGCTTGGGCTTGCGTAAAGCCGATATTTTCGACGTTCACGCTTTGCTCTGTGATGTTCTGCGTGTACAACAGCGCGCGCCACGCCGTGTACGATGCGCCAAACAGACCGGGCAGTCCGACTTTTTTGCCGACCAAGTCTTGCGGTGTCTTTATGTTTTTCTCGGCGAGCGACGCGACGGAAATTGGAAACGCGTTGTACCAATTTCCGATATACACGAGGGGGATGTTTTGTGCGCGCGCTTGCAAAATTTGGTCGCCGGTGACGATAGCAAAGTCCGCTTGATTCGCGCCCACGAGTTTTACCCCGTCGAATTCAAACCCCCAATTGTAGTTGACCTTGATGCCCTCTTGCGCGAAATATCCTTTTTCGTCTGCAACAAAAAACGGCGCGTATTGGACATTGGGAATATAGCCCATCACAACCGTCACCTCCGTCAATGGCGGTGTCGTCGGTGTAGGCAATGGCGCTGCCGCACATGCGGTCATGCCAAAGAATGCCGGGATGCAAAGGAACAACAGCACAACTCCAACTCGTAACATGGGAATCCTCCGCGCGAGCGTTCGCTCGCAAATAAAATTGCCCCGAATACGGATTCGGGGCACGGGATAACGCAGAACAACGCACGCCGATTCATAAAAACAAACCCCGAACAAAAAACTGTTCGGGGCGTTGATACAAATTGGTGCGCGGACGCGCACAGCCGAAACGCAAAACGCGCGTGCGGCTGCTTTCACCTCTTTCATCCGGACTATACCGTCGGCTCTGGATTTTCACCAGAATCATGTCGCGCTTCGATGCGAGAGCAAAGAATCGCAACTCGTGGGCTTTACCACCGATCGGGAATTTGTGTGACGCGCCGTGTTGGGCGCCTCACTCATCACCCTGCCCCGAGGTGTATTCGATTAGAGTTCATCACGCGATGAACGAGCTCATTTTACAAAAATGACGCGACGCGTCAAATTTCAAACCTGCTCATTTTCAACTCGCCACGGCATCAACACGCGCTGCATCACCGCAACCGCAACATACATGGACAAATTCATCAGAATCAACGCGAGAATGCTCGCAAACAAAAGTGGGGTATCGAATGTGCCGCGCGCAAAGTTGAGCAGAAATCCAAGTCCCCGGTCTGCCCAAAACAATTCGACGACGAGAACCCCAATCACCGCTAGCGTAATTCCAACGCGCACACTGCCGAACAAATAAGGCAGCGTCGCGGGGACTTCGAGCTTGGTAAAAATTTGACCGATGGTCGCGGCGCATGAATACATGAGGGCGCGCTGCTCTGCGCTGATGTTGCGCAACGCCGCAATCATGCTCACGAGCATCGGAAAAAATGCGACCAGCGCGCCCATCAGAGCATTCGACCAAAAGCCATTGCCAAGAATGATGAGGACGAACGGCGCGATGGCAAAAATGGGCAGCGACTGGGAGGCGACGATAAACGGCGAAACGATTTTTTCGAGCAGCGGCGATTTCGCGAGCGCGTAGCCGAGCGCGGACGAAAAAAGAAAAGCGAGCGCAAACGCGACCAATGCCTCGGACCACGTGACCGCGATGTGGCGCGGCAGGGTGCCGTCACTCCACGCGACCACAAAACGCTGTGCGATGTCGGAAGGTTTTGGGAGGAAAAACGGCGGAATGTTTTGCGCGCGCGCAATGCCTTCCCACGCGAGCAAAACAAACACGACCACGCCAAGCACGATGAATGCTTGACGCGCCGCGTCTGTGAGGGGATGGCCCGGCGCATTTTCGATGGCGCCTTCGCCGCGTTCAATGCGTTCCATAGAAAAAGAAAATAGACCTCGCGACCGAGGTCTATTATTGCTGTTGACAACGCGCTGTCAACACAGCGCCCGCGGAGGGGCTCGAACCCCCAACCTTTTGTTCCGAAGACAAACGCTCTATCCGTTGAGCTACGCGGGCAATGTACTGCGCCCGATGATAACGGAATTCACGCGCTTGGTCAATTTATCTTCGCGCCGCTTGCTTTTCTTGTTTCTCCAAGAGCAGCGCGTAGGCGCCGTTCCACGGCGTGCCCCAATCGCGTTTGGGCACGTTCACATTTTGCAAATGTTTTGCCATCTCTTTGACGACGGCGGGCACGAGATTCCATTTGTTTTCCATCACCGCTTGCTGCAATTTCGCTTCTGCCGTTTTTGTCCAAAACCAATCGTTGCGAAAACGGTCGGCTTTAATCCAATAATCGCGTTTCTCCCACGCCTTGCATGTTTCGTCAATCGTTTCGTCAATTTGATGCAGGGTGAGGACAATGAACGCGGTCAGGTCGCGCACTTCATCGTCTACTTTTTTCTTGTTCACCAATTCGCGCATCGCCAACACTGTCGCTTTGGTGTAGCGGTCGCGGCGCTTGCCGGCATTGTCGGGATTAATCAGATTGCCCAATTTCGAAACTCCTGTTGAGGATTAGACCATTTGTTCGTTTTGATGTTCCAAAAGGAGCGAGCTGTTTTGCAGCTCGCTATTTCGTAGGGTGGCTGAAGGGTCTCGAACCCTCAACCTTCTCATCCACAGTGAGACGTGGTACCCTTCCACCACAGCCACCATTTCGCAAGCAGTATAGCATAGCTAATTCACTCATCAAAAAATCTATCACGCGTGTTCTAATTTTTCTCGAATGCGTTCCACCAACTCGCCGCGCGCGATTTGCTGTTGTTCACCCGTTGACAAATCGCGGAGCGTGACGATGTTCGCGGCGGCTTCATCCGGACCGACGATGATGACGAGCGGAATTCCGCGCGCCGACGCGTATTTCAATTGTTTGCCGAGCGCGTCAAGGTCGTACCATACTTCGGTGTTAATGTTCGCCGCGCGCAATTCCATTGCGACCGCAAGCGATGCAGCGCGGCGTTCTGCATCGAAAACGCTTACGAAAACGTCAACCACCGTTTTTCCCAAATCCGGCGGATACATGTTCAACTCGTCCATCACGTCAATGATACGTTCGATGCCAAAACTGGTGCCTGTCGCGGGCAACGAATTTTTGCTAAACAGACCGATGAGTCCATCGTAACGCCCGCCGCCGGTGAGCGAACCAATTTTTGGTTCTGTGACCACCGTTTCAAAAATGGGTCCCGTGTAATATTCCAGACCGCGCACCATCGTCAAATCAATTTGCAAACGTTCGGCTTGAACGCCCATGTCGCGCGCGAAAGCGGTCAACTGCTCCAATTCGTTAATACCTTCGACGCCGCGCGGATAGACGCGGAATTTTTCGCGCCACGCGTTCAAATCGTCTACGGGTAATGCGATGAGTTCAAAAATCTTGGCAATGGTTTCGGCTGAAATTTCCGCGCGCTGCATTTCCTCACGCACGCCGTCCTGTCCAATCTTTTCGAGTTTATCAATCGCGCGATACAGATTCGGCAGCAGGGCAGGGGCGACGCCGGAATATTCGCCGAGCGCGGTCAACACTTTGCGATTGTTGAGTTTCGTCACGAATTCGCGGAATCCCAACTCGCTCAAAATAGTAAAAATCATCGCGACGATTTCGGCATCGGCGAGCATGGACGATGTGCCAACGATGTCGGCGTCGCATTGGTAAAATTCGCGATACCGTCCTTTTTGCGGACGCTCCGCGCGCCATACCGGCGCGATTTGGTAACGCTTGAACGGTTTCACCAATTCGGGATTCATGGCGACGACGCGCGAAAGGGGCACGGACAAATCGTAACGCAATGCAAGGTCTTCTTTGCCTTCCCGATGCCGCGCGTCATAAATCAGTTTTTCCGCGTCGGGTCCGTACTTGCCGAGCAGCGTTTGCTGCAATTCGAGCACCGGCGTTTGCAGCGGCTCGAAACCAAAGCGTTCAAAGACGCGCTCCACGACGCCGATGACATAACGGCGCTGCAACATTTTTTGCGGAAGCATGTCGCGCATTCCGCGCGGCAGACGAGGTTCGACAAGGGTTGCCATGCGATTCCTTTTTCGTTTCGGAATGACAAACAAAAAAAGGCGTGGAAAAAAATCCACGCCAAATTTTCATATCACAAAAAATCACAAACTCAATTGGCGCGGCAAGAAAACATCATTCGATGATGTGTGTGGTGAGGGTGAGAAACTACGCGCGCCATGATTGGCACAGATTCTACCACAATCTCAAAGGCGCGCAAAAATCAAGAGCCGAGATGGCTCAACGCGCGTTCGCGGACGAGCTGCGCCGCTTTTTCCAAGTCGTGATGCAGCACCCGGTCCGTATCCAAATAAGGCACATCTTGGCGCACGCGTCGGAAAATTCTGCGCGTGCCGTCACCCAACAGCTCGTCGCCTTTGCCTTGATTCCGCAAACGCAAATCAATCGCTTGCGCGGCGGTTACGAGTTCGATGGCGAGAATGTGTGTGGTGTTCCAAACAATTTCGCGCAAATGGCGCGCGGCATTCGCCGCCATCGGCACGTGGTCTTCTTGATTCGCGCTCGTCGGAATGGAATCGAGCACATCGGGATGCGCGAGTGTTTTGTTTTCGGAAACGAGCGCGGCGGCGGTCACTTGTGCCATCATCAAGCCGCTGTTGATTCCGCCGCGTTCAATTAACATCATCGGCAAGCCATCATTCAATTTGCCATCGAGCATCCGAAACGTGCGTCGTTCGCTGATGCTTCCGACTTCGGCAACCGCAATCGCCAACAGCGCGCTTGCTAACGCCACTGCCTCGCCGTGAAAATTTCCGCCGGACAGTGCCGCGCCGTTCTCGCCCTCGACAAAAATCAACGGGTTGTCGGTTGCCGCATTCAGCTCTTCTTCTACACGCGCGACCGCATACTGTAAAGCATCGAGCGCCGCACCCACCACTTGCGGGGCGCAGCGAATGGAATACGCGTCCTGCACGCGCTGTGCCTTGTCCACGAGCTGACTGCCGCGCGTCAATTCGCGTACGCGCGCGGCAATTTCTTTTTGCCCGCGATGACGCGATGCGTCATGAATGCGCGCATCAAAGGCGTGCGACGCGCCGCGCAGCGCTTCGAGCGTGAGCGCGACCGCGAGCGCGGAATGTTCAATCAAGTTTTGCGCGTCGTGCGCGGCGAGCGCGACAAGGGCAGTCGAAATCGCGGTGCCGTTATTGAGCGCGAGTCCTTCCTTCGCCTCCAGAATCAAGCGCGGAATGCCGGCGCGCTGCATTGCCACTTTGCCGCTTGTGCGTTCGCCCTGAAAAATTGCCTCACCACTCTCGCCGTCGAAATCATTTTCATCTGTTGCAAGCACGAGCGCGAGATGCGACAAGGGCGCGAGGTCGCCGCTTGCGCCGACCGAACCTTTGGCGGGAATGATGGGATGCACGCCGCGATTCAACATTTCGAGCAGCGTTTCGACAATTTCAACGCGCACGCCTGAAAATCCCTGCGCGAGCGCGTTCGCGCGAATGAGCATTGCCGCGCGCACAACTTCTTGGGGCAATGGTTCGCCGACACCCACCGCGTGACTCACAATCAATTTACGCATGAGCTCGCGCGCCTGCGCGGCAGAGACAGGCACGTTGGCAAAAATTCCAAAGCCGGTGTTGATGCCATACGTCATCGGTTCGCCGCGCGCGACGACGCGCTCGACCCACGCGCGACTCGCGGCGATTCTGGCGCGCGCAGCTTCTGCCAGCGTCACCGGAACATTTTCGCGCGCGACGCGAACGACATCTTGAAGCGCAAGAGACCCACCGAGCGGAATGAAATTTTGGGGCGTTTCCATGAAGGAGAAAAAGCGATTGCGCCGCGTAAGGATTGCTTCTATAATGCGGCGCGTCCTTGGGGAGTGAATTTGTGACGCCCCCGGCGAGACTCGAACTCGCAACCTGCGGATTAGAAGTCCGTCGCTCTGTCCTTTGAGCTACGGGGGCATTGGTTCGTTCCGATTTGTATTGTAGACAATTCAGCAGGTGCGTCAAGGAGTTTGAGATTGTGAAACGGATTTTCGCGTTTGTGCTGTGCCTGCTGGTCAGTCTGGCAGCGGGCTGTACCGCGGGGACTGCCGATTTGTCGCCCACGCCGACGGTGGCGGTGCCGCAGCCCACTGCGGAAACGCTTGACGCCTTGCGCGTGCAGCTAAACAGCGGCGAAGGCATTTCGCGCGTTTCGACCATTGCCAAGCTGGAGCAAAATGGTTCAGCAGAGGCAGTCGCAATTCTCGGCGAATTTTTTATGAACGCCGATGTGACGGAACGTTATAACGCGGCGCGCGCGTTGGTGCGTTTGAACACGCCGGAAGCACAGCAATACATTCGCGCGGCAATGGCGGACAAGCCGCTCACGGCGCGACGACAGACCGCGATGCAGGCGCTTGAGGCGAACGACGAGGCAGCGTACCCGTTTTTGCAAACCTTGCTGCGCGATGCAGATGAAACGGTGCGGTTGAATACGGTGCAGGTGATTCAATTTATTGGCACGGCACAGGCGCGGACGCTGCTTCAAATCGCGCTGCGCGATGCTTCACCGGCAGTGCAGCAAGCGGCAAAGAATGCGTTGGAGGGTCTTGGCTTTGCGCCCTCGCCAACGCCTTGAATTTTGACAAGGACACATCATGACGATTGAGCGAATTGAATTACGATTGATTGCTATGCCGTTGGTCGCGCCATTTGAAACATCGTTCGGTATCGAAACGGTGGAAGAACATATTATCGTGCGCGTGGACGGCGACGGAATCACGGGGTGGGGCGAGTGTGTGGCATCCGAAGGTCCGTGGTACAGCTACGAGACCAATCAAACCGCGTGGCATGTCCTGCGCGATTTTTTGATTCCACTCGTTCTTGAAAATGAATTGCGCGCGCCACAAGATTTTCCGGGACTCGCCGCGCGCGTGCGCGGACACAACATGGCGAAAGCGGGGCTCGAAGCCGCGTTGTGGGACTGGTTCGCCAAAGCGCAAAACAAATCGCTGGCGGAAATGTTCAATGCGGCGCAGCAGGTTGATGCCACTTATGTTTTGCCTCAAGAAATCACGGTGGGCGTCAGCGTTGGGTTGCAGGCGACGCCCGCCGCGTTAGTGGAACAGGTGCGCGGCTTTTTGAGTGAGGGCTATACGCGCATCAAAATCAAAATCAAACCACAACGCGATGTCGCGCTCGTGCGCGCGCTGCGCGCAGAATTTCCGACGATTCGTTTACAAGTGGATGCGAATTCCGCATACACGTTGGCGGACGCAGATATTTTTCGCGCGATGGACGATGCGAATTTGTTGCTCATTGAGCAGCCCCTCTCGAACGATGATATTTTTCAGCACATCAAGTTGCAGCGCGAATTGAAAACGGCGATTTGTTTGGACGAGAGTATTCATTCGGCGGAGGATGCCGAAGCGGCGCTGGAGTTGGGCGCGTGCCGCATCATCAACATCAAGCCCGGACGCGTGGGTGGTTTCACGCAAGCAATAAAAATTCATGACCTCGCCGCCAAGCACAACGCGCCGGTGTGGTGCGGCGGCATGTTGGAAAGCGGGATTGGACGCGCGGGCAATGTTGCTATCGCGTCGCTGCCAAATTTCACGCTGCCCGGTGATTTGTCTGCGAGTCGGCGTTATTACCAAACGGATATTGTCGAACCGGAATTTCAGGTGAACGCGCAAGGCAAAATGCGCGTGCCGACCGGCGCAGGCATCGGCGTTGAGGTCGTGCAGAAAAATTTGGATGACGTCACGATTTCGACACGAATGTTTCGCAAAAAATAAAGAGCCGCGCTCACCGCGCGGCTCTTGTTCTATTTCCTTGAATGCTCTAATCTTGCGCGAGCGGCAGGGTTAGATGGAACGCGGCGCCTCTGCCGGTTTCGCTTTCTGCCCAAATGCGTCCGCCGTGCAAGCGCACAATTTCGCGGCAGATGGCAAGCCCCAAGCCCGAACCTTTGTCTTCGACTTGTTCTCCGCGCTTGAGACGATAGAACCGTTCGAAAATTTTTTCGGTTTCCTCCGGTTCAATTCCGACGCCCGTATCGCGCACCTCAATTTCAACCTGGTCTTTTCCATCCGTCGGAAACGCGCGCAGTGTGATTTGTCCGCCTTCCGGCGTGAACTTGAGCGCGTTCTCGATTAAATTGGAAAGTACCTGATTCATTCGCAGCACGTCTGCAGAGACCAATGGCAAATCATCACAGGGTTCAATTTGAATGGTAATGTTGCGCGGCGCGGCTTGGGCGCGAAACGCGACGCGCGCTTGGTGCAGCATCATTCCCACTTGCGTCGGTTGACAGTCAATATTGTAGTACCCCGCGTCCATGCGCGAAAGGTCGAGCACCTCATCCACCATTTCGGCAATGTGGCGCATCTCTTGTTCCGCGACCTGAACATAGCTCTGCGTTTCGTCACTCAATTCTTCCGTGCCGGTGCGAATCAATTCCAAGTATCCTTTGGCAACCGCAATCGGATGACGCAAGTCATGCGAGACCATCGAGAAAAAGGATGCTTTCGCTTTGTCTAGTTCTTTCAAGCGTTCGTATGCCGTTTGCAGCTCGGCGTATTGTTGCGCGAGTTGTTCATTTTTCAAACGCAGTTCGGTTTGCAAACGTTGATTCTCGCGACGCAGAATCGCTTCGGTGACCGCGCGTTTGACGACTTCGCGTACTTCGGCGGCGTCAAAGGGGCGCTTGTTGATGATGTAATCGTTCACGCCGGCGCGAATGGCGGTGATGGCGATTTCCTCCGAGCCGTACGCGGTGGTGAGAATGACCATCGTTTCGGGAAGTTCGCGTTTCAGAATTGCGAGAACGTCGGTGCCCATGATGCCGGGGAGAACAAGGTCGAGCAGTACCAAATCGGGTTTGAGGCGGCGCGCTTTTTCCAAACCCGATTCGCCATCGGCGGCAAAATGAAGAGCATATCCCTCGCCGTGCAAAATGTCGGTGAGAATGTCCTGATTCAGCGGTGTGTCGTCAATAACGAGAACGGTACCGCGCACGGAATCTTCTTCAGAATCGTTTCGCGTAGTGAAAAAACTATCCATAGTGAAACAGTGGAAAAACTCAAAGAGAAAAAGATGCTATGCGAAATGATGAACCCGCAAAATTATTCGCCCAAATATTTGCCGACGAGTAAATTCAGACGCTCGCGCGTTTTTGGGGGAATCAACGCGGGATTGGTGACAATCGCGTTTTCGAGCGCATGATGGCAGCTGCAATCGTGCAGGCGCGCGTTCGCTTCCGGCAGGGCAGCGCGCAAAATTGCTTTACCTGTTTCGGCATTTTGCAAAAGATTTCTCACCACCATCTCTGCGGTCACTGCTTCATGTGAATCATGCCATACATCATAATCGGTCACCATCGCAATCGCGGAATATCCGATTTCGGCTTCACGCGCGAGTTTTGCTTCCGGAATCGCTGTCATGCCCACAAGGTCGCAACCGAGCTGCCGATTGATACGCGATTCGGCGCGGGTCGAAAACATCGGTCCTTCAATCACAACCAGCGTTCCGCCATTGTGCACGCGCGCGCCGGACTTGAGCGCGGCGTCGTACAAAACGGCATTGAGCTCGAGACAAAACGGATTGGCAAAACCGACATGCGCGACCAGTCCCTCGCCAAAAAATGTGTACTCGCGTTCGCGATTGCGCGTGCGGTCAAACAGTTGGTCGGGAATGACGATATCGAGCGGTGCGTAATCTTGACGCAGCGAGCCAACCGCCGTGACCGAAATCAGATATTCAACGCCGAGAGATTTAAAGCCGTAAATATTCGCGCGCGCGTTCAATTCGCTCGGCGTAACACGGTGACCGCGTCCATGACGCGGTAAAAACGCGACGCCGACGCCATCCAACGTGCCGGTGATAAATACATCACTCGGTTTACCGAACGGGGTATCGAGTTCGATTTCTTGAACATTCTGCAACGCTTCGATATTGTAGACACCACTGCCACCGACGACACCAAAACGAATCGGCTCTGTCATGGAAAGCTCCTCTAAATTTTTCAAAATGAATGCGGCCTAATTATAAACGCGACACCAACGCGCGACAAGCAGAAAGTTTGGTTACACAAGAAAACATTTTGTGGCGATAGGGTGAAAAGAGAGGGCAGAGGTAAAAAGAAACAGCGCGAACAATTTCGCGCTGTTTCTACAGGTGGAGCTGGCGGGAATTGACACTTGCCTCCTTGATTTTCATCAAGGCGTTGACTATCTCTTGAACTTGCATGACATTTTATTTATACTTCATCGCAAGTTCCTCGGCGTATTGTAAGGAGTTCAAGAATATGACAGAAACTGAACTGGCTTATGCAGCTGGTATTTTAGATGGAGAAGGTTCAGTCTGCCTCATCAAGAGCAGAGCCGGACGACTCCCTTCACCACAAGTTTCTGTCGTTTCCACTGACCAAGAGCTTGTAAATTGGTTCAAAGCACGTTTTGGTGGAACCATCGTCTGCAAGAAAAGACGCAAAGAACATCATTCCGATGCATACGATTGGAGACTGATTGACCGTCGCGCTCTCGGTTTTCTTGCGTCGGTTCGTCCCTATCTCACGATTCAACGAAAGATTGCGCGTGTAGATTTGCTTTTGGAAGCATATCTTGACGCAACCCCACGAAACGGGAGATATGACCAAGAAACCTATGCAAGAAAGATTGAACTAATCGAAAAGTTCGCCTCCTTACCCTAGTACTCCGTGCATCCATCGTTTAGGAGCCTATGAGTCGATGCAGGGCTTATTCTTTCGAAATCACCCCTCAGGATTAGCATGACCTTTGCGAGTTGCGAATAGGTTTTAGCATTTCCTGATAAAGCCGAGTTGTTCCTAGCAGATTTCTCCGATAGGGGGCTCGTCCCGTTTAGACAAACCCGCGTCCGAAAAGTTGAACCGCAAGTGACTACAAGCTTATCCAGTCTTTGGGGATGGGCGGCTAACTTGCGTTAGCAGCGCATCTTACTTGCGCAAACGGACTCGACTGTCAGAGTTGCTTGCGCCGAGCCGATGGTTGACATGATTACATGTCTTCGTCAGATGCTATCGGCATCGCATCCGAGATACCCCAACTTGGTGACGCCCGGCATACGCGTTTTGGGGGAACCCGTATGTGGACGCCGCAGATTTAACTGCGGACCTCTAGGTTATCCTATTCGCTTATGCAGCGAGCGGGAGCGCCGCGAGGTTGGTGCGGTTGTTCGCACGTACAGTTGTGTCCGTTTTATGGTGGTCAGACGCCACCGCTTGCCACTTGTAATCTTCCCTCCCCGTCGAAGCCGTGCAGCCCC
The DNA here is from genome assembly GCA_029778615.1 of Chloroflexota bacterium. Lineage (GTDB taxonomy): Bacteria > Chloroflexota > Anaerolineae > UBA4142 > SHND01 > SHND01. The sequence continues at coordinate 52,059 of JAKOPZ010000068.1, forward strand.
AAATGTCAGAAACATTATAGCATGATTTCTTACCGTCACTGGCTGAGCTCATTGAATTTCCCACAAAATAATTTCCGGCGCGCAATTAAATCTCATGCGCGGCGCGCCGCCGCCTTCCAAACCAATCCCGCGCGAAACGTACAGCGTCAAATCTCCAACTTGGCGTCGTCCCGATTCAAATTTTTTTCCGTACAACGATGCCGCGTACAGCGCGCCGTAAAATGGAATTCGCAGCTGTCCGCCGTGCGTGTGTCCCGACAATTGCAAGTCCATTCCCGCTCTGGCAGCTTCGGGCGCGAGGTCGGGCGTGTGATACAAAAAGATACGAAACGTTCCCGGTCCACTGCCGTTCAATGCGTGGAGCATTTTCGGCGCGTCGAGGAATGGCTTGTGTGTACAATCAATGCCGATGATTTCGATGCGCTTGCCTTCGTGTTCAATCACCGCGCTTGACTGACGCAGCCAGCGGATATGGTCCATCCCCTCCAATAATTTTTCCACCACTTCCGGCGGGTCAACGGCGGGACTGCCGCTCACCGCATACACGCCGAGCGGCGCGTCGAGTTCTGCCAAGACAGCACGCGCGTGTTCTTGTGCGAGCGCGTCTTGCGTGTACGACAAATTCAAAAAATCACCAGAAAACAAAATCAAATCCGGTGCAATGGCTTTTACCGATTCAAGCAGCTCGCGTTCGCGCGTCGTGAGGCGTTCCACGTGAATATCCGCGAGATGCAAGACGCGCAGCGGTTTTTTGAAACCGAGTTTCGGCGATTGCAATGTTTGATGCGTAAGGGTGAGCCGATGCGGTTCAATCCAAAAACTGTAAATCACCAATGCGGTGCCGATGAGCTGAACAGCCGTCCACCATGGAAACGGAATGAAAAATGTGAACGGCGCGCGCAAGAGCGCGAGCAAAAACACGGGCGGCTTGGGTGGACCGAACGATTTTCCGCGCCGCGGCAAAAGCGACAACAAGAGCCAGTCGCCGAGATAGAAACAATATAGAATTGCCGCTTGCGCCAAATCGAAACGCGCGGCGACAAACGCGAGCCCGAACAACAACAGCGCAAAGAGCGGCGCAATCAAAGACTGCATCGCATCAATCGGCGCGAACACCAGGTCAAAATTGTTTCCCGCGTTGCCTGGAAATTTTTTGCGTTGAGTAAAGTCTTGAGGTTCCATACATCCAAATTATATGTTTGCTCCAACCCACGCGCAATGTTAGAATAACTTGCTCACGCCCGAGTTTATGATAATGAAACAACAGTTTGTGCGCCTTTGTGTTTTGTGCGCGGCGATTTTTCTCTTTGCCTGCGCCCCCACCGCAACTCCCGTTCCCACTACCGTTCCCACTGCCGTTCCCACGCTTGGTTCCCCGACCGTTATTCCCAGCGACACGCCGCCGCCGCCAGCAGCTGCTGAAATGACGCACGGTCCGCTCACCGGCGCCGTCACGGCGACGACCGCGCAAGTTTGGTTGCGCACCAATGAACCCGCGCGGGCAAAAATTCAATACGCATCTTTGACGGACGCGCCGCAATTTTCAAGCGAACTGGAATCGAACGCCGATTCAGATTTCACCTTGCACATTCCGCTCGAACATCTCAAACCTTCCACCGAGTACACCATTACCGTATTCGTCAATGACAAGGCACAAGCACAAACCGGTCGCTTCAAAACATTCCCGGATGAAAGCCAAGCGACTCCGTTCAAAATGGTTGTGCTGACCGACTTTGCATACACCGGCGCGCTGCGCGTGCGAACGTTTGACTTTGCCGATGCGGAAAACCCCGACCTTGTTTTTATCGGCGGCGATTTTGACCATCGCAATCCGCAGCTGCTGCCGGACAAACGCCAAATGTTTCAAGACTTGTACGCGGACGACGCGCAATCGCCGGTGGCGGATTTTGTAAAATTGATTTTGCATCGTTATCCGCTCGCGCATCAGTGGGATGACCATGATTACGGCGGCGATAATTCGGACCGCACCGCTGCGTGGCGCGAAACCGCGTTACAGGTCTACAAGGAATATTTTCCTTATTATCCGCTCGGCAAGTACGGCATTTATCAATCGCTCCGCTATGGAAAAAATGTCGAACTCTTTTCACTCGATTCGCGTTCGCAGCGCGATCCAAACAAAACGCCGAACGGTCCTGATAAATCCATGTTGAACGGCGAGCATCATCCCGATGGGCAATTGCAGTGGCTGCTCGACGGCTTGAAAAATTCCACCGCGACGTGGAAACTGGTCATGTCTCCTTCCGCGTTGAACGATACGCTGGCGAAAGGGGACTCGTGGGCAAACTTTGCCGACGAACGCGACACCATTCTGCAATTCATTCGCGACAACAAGATTGGCGGTGTCATTTTCATCGCCGGGGATTTGCATGGCGGCGGACTGGACGACGGGCGCAATGCGGGCATTCCCTCCGTCATAGTGCCCGGCGCGAATTTACCCGTCTGCTTTTCTGTCCCTCAACCAAAATTAGGTGAATGGTCGAATGGAGTCTATGGCAGCGCCGCGCACGTGGACAATCATGTTCCCTGCGCCGGTTATGGTGTGATTTCCATTGACGGCGATAAAGCCCGTATCGAAATCAAAGACGATAACGGCAACCTCAAACTTGAAATGGAGCTGGACCCGAGCGCAAGTTACCTGACCAAATCATGACGCAACAAAAACGACGCCTCCCCAAGGCGTCGTTTGCTAGTCTCGATTCATCATCCACAGCGAAAAACCGCTGAGGAACTCGCGAAATCCTTCCAAGTGTTCCGGCGGAAACTGATAGCGTTCCGTCGCGTGTTGTAACACGCGTTCAAAGCACGCGAGCCATTCGTCGCGCGCCGCGCGGTTAATCGGCAAGGGGAGATGACGCGCGCGCATCATCGGATTGCCGTAACGCTGATGATACAGCGGCGGTCCGCCGAGCAAGCCGACAAAAAATGCAGCCGATTTTTGCGCGGAGAATTTCATGTCACGCGGGAACATTTCACGAATGGACGATTGTTCCAACTCGGCGTAAAAATCCTCAATCATGCGCGTAATATTTTCTTCGCCCATCGTCTCGTAAATCGCGCGGCTCGGCGAGACGATTTGCTGCGGATTAATCGGTGGCGTAAAGACCGGACTCATTTTTCATCCCATCGTACACCGCGCGGTTACGCGCGCTCGCGTTCCTTGATGGCGCGTTCGATTTCACGACTCGCATCGCGTTTCGAAATCGCATCGCGTTTGTCGTACTGGCGTTTGCCTTTGACGAGCGCGATTTCCACTTTGGCGCGATGATTTTTTAAATAGATTCGCAAGGGCACTATGGTCAATCCTTTTTCCTGCACGCGCCCCATCAAGCGATTGATTTCCTTGCGATGCAGTAACAATTTGCGCGTGCGATACGGGTCCACGTTGAAACGATTGCCCGCCTCGTATGGCGAAATGTGTACGTTCTGCAAAAGCATCTCGCCGTTTTGCACCGTCGCGTAGGCGTCGCGCAGATTCACCGCGCCCGCGCGCACCGATTTGATTTCGGTCCCCGTCAGCGCAATGCCTGCCTCGTGCGTTTCTTGGATAAAGTAATCGTGATACGCTTTGCGATTCGTCGCCACGACTTGGATTTCGTCTGTCATGTTCGGAAAAAAATGCGTCGTCCCTTGCGGAACCACGCATCATTTTAATACAACTCCTACGGATACAAAAACGCTTACGCGTGCACGCGCGGCGTAAAGAAATTGAATGCAAGCCATTCGCGCAGGTCTTGCAGCAGACCGGTCTCGCCAACGGGAGCGGCGACGTGGGGCGTAATCAATTGCGAGCTCTTGCCGGTAGACGCGGGTTTTTGGATGTCGCCGTTCTTTATCATGTCAATTGCTTTTTGCAGCTGTGGGTCAACACCGCGCGAACGTTCAAAATCGGTCGGGTCCGGAATTTCCACATCCGGCGTCACGCCGACGTGATTGATAGTAATGTCATCCGGGCTGTAAAAGTTCGCGATGGTCACGCGCAGCTGCGATTGGTCCGAAAGTTGGTGGGTCGTCTGCACGGAACCTTTGCCGAACGTTTTTTGTCCCACAATCACCGCGCGTTTGTGGTCACGCAGGGACGCCGCGAGAATTTCCGACGCGCTCGCCGAACCTTCGTTGACCAGCAGCACGAGCGGAATTTTGGTCGCGACGCCGCCGCCTTCGGTCTTGTACAATTTCTGGTCGCCGTTCTTGAATTTTTCAATCAGCACCACTTGGTCCTGGTCAATAAATTCGCTGGCGACTTGAATGGCAATATGCAAATATCCGCCGGGATTGCCGCGCAAATCGAAAATCAACGCTTTCGGATTTTTCGCCAACGCTTCGACCAACGCCTTGCGTAATTCTGTCGGCGCCTTGTCGCCAAACTCACTCAATTCCACATACGCGATGCTGTCGTCTTCGAGCATCTTGGCAGTGACTTCGGGAACGTTGATGGTGTTGCGCGTAATCGTCACGTCGAACGCGGGCTGTGTGCCGCGTTGGACTTTGAGATGTACGTCTGTGCCTTTCGGTCCGCGAATGAGCGAGATGGCTTGCATCACGTCCATGTTTTGGATGAGCGTGTCATCCACTTGCAAAATCACATCGCCCGCTTGCAAACCGGCTTGGTCGGCAGGCGTGCCTTTGATGGGCGCAATAATCGTCAAGCGTCCGTTCACCATTTCGACCGTCGCGCCGATGCCTTCAAAGGAACCTTGCAGCTGCTGCTGCAAATACGCCGCGCGCTGCGGGTCCACAAACGCAGTGTGCACATCGCCGAGCGAGTCCACCATGCCGCCGACCGCGCCGTATGTCATTTTTTCCTGGTCAATGGGCTGCTTGTAAAAATTGTTGTTGATGATTTGCCACGCTTCCCAAAAGACCGGCATGTCTTGTTTGAATTCGGGCGGTGTATCGTTCGAGAGCGGTGCATTGGCTGAGGCGGTGACCGGCGCCGGTGCATTCCCTTGAACCACCGCGCGACTCACGGCAAAGCCAAAGAAAAACGCGCCGCCGACAATCAGGACCGCGACGACTAGCATGAGCAAGATACGAGCAATCGCTTTCATTTCGTCCTCACAATTTTCCAAAACCTTATATTAATTTCCGGTGTTCAAATATTGAATCGCGCGGTCCAACTGCGGGTCCAACCCTTTGGCAGCATCTTCGGGCGTCAGCGGAATTTGAATGTTGGGTTTCAAACCAACGCCGTCAATCTCTGTGCCGCTCGGCGTCAACCATTTCGCGGTGGTGATATGCAAAACCGATTTATCCGATAACGGGTACAGTCCTTGCACCGAACCTTTGCCAAATGTTTTCTCGCCAATCAAAACAGTCTTGCCGCTGTCGAGAAACGCGCCCGCGATAATTTCCGCCGCGCTGGCGGTGCCGCCGTTGACCAGCACGACAAATTTCAAATCGCGCGCGCCGCTCGCAGAATTGGCGTTGTACGTTTTCTGTGTGCCATCGCGATATTTTTCGGTGACGACGGGAACACCCGGTAAAAATTGCCCGACGATGTCGAGCGCGGGGTTGGGAAAGAGTCCGCCGGGATTGTTGCGCAAATCGAGAACGATGCCTTGCACACCGCTTGCTTTTAACTCGTTCAAGGCGCGTTCAAATTCTTTCGACGTGTCGGCGCTCTCTAGCGTAACTTGGATATAACCATACGGCGCGTTATCCAATTTGCGATACTGCACAGTGGGAATATTGATTTCCTGACGCGTAATTTCGACGACGATGTCGTCCGGAGCACCAATCCGCTTCAAGGTGAGTTTTACCTTGGAACCCACTTCGCCTTGCAATTTGTTTTGCACCGAATCGGGCGTGTCTTCGGGTTTCAATTCTGTATCATCAATTTTGATAATTTCGTCGCCCGCGAGAATGCCCGCTTTGGACGCGGGGCTGTCGGGGAACGGCAAGAGCACCATCACGCCTTTGCGTAAATCCACTTTGGCGCCGATGCCGCCGTAATTGCCTTGCAAGTTGGTGGCTTCTTGCTGCGCGGGCGCGGGTTCCACGAGGACCGAATACGGGTCGCCTAACGATGCAAGCGAGCCGCGAATCATGCCGTGTACCATTGCGGTTTGCGCGGGAATGTCATAATAGAATTCGTCTTTCAAGATGCGCCACGCTTCCCACATCAAGCCAAATTTTTCGGGTGGTTGTGCAGAAGAAGCGGTGTTCACGGTCACCGGCGCGGTGTTGCGGCTGTAATAGACATTCGCGCCAAAGCCGGCGGCGAACGCGAGAATCGCTACAAAGAGCGAGAGGATAATCAAAACAACTGCTTTGAGAAAACCTGCCATATATTTCTATTCCGTCCTGTGAAACTTGCCGCAATCCGCGCGAGAGGGTGTGCGCGGACCGGGGCGACATATTGTAACACGTACTGAAAGTTACGTTCCGCCAATCAAATCAGATTCTACAATTCACTTTCGTTTATTTTTTCGGCGGCTTGCTCCGGCGAAAGAGTTGTGCGTTCAAAGATATTGCGGATCGAGGGCTTGGAATAGTGAGCATACACGCGCCGCGTGGTGCCGATATCGCTGTGCCCGAGAATTTCTTGAATCGCTTCGAGCGGCGCGCCTTGCTCCAACATCTGCCGCGCGCGAAAATGCCGAAAGTCGTGTGGTGAGACGTCCATTCCTAATTTTTTGGCAGCGCTCTTGACCGTGTTCCACAGCATTACGTGGCTCAAACGTTTGCCATAATTACGCGCGTGGGAAATGAATAGCGGCTCGAACGCATCCTTGCGTTGGTTTATGTACGCTGCAATTGCTGCACGCGCATCGGCGGTGATAAAGATGAATCTTTCTTTGTCGCCTTTGCCAGTGACGATTGCTTCTTTTCGCCGTCCATCCGCAACATCTTTGCGATTCAGTGCAGCAACTTCGGCGAGTCGTCCTGCGGACGAATACAACAAGTGCACGAATGCACGGCTGCGCAAAATTTGTAAGCGTTTGCGTCGGGCTTTTTCATCATCGCCTTCAGGAGTCTCCAGTTCGTCATAGTATCGAATCAATCGGGGCAACGCGGGGTCGGGGCGCGGAATAGGATACGAACCGCGTCGTGTAACCTGTTTCAGTTTTTTGCGCGCGCGTTCTAAAGAAAAAGACGGGGGCAGCCAATCTTCGCCCAGCGCGTAATTCAAAAACGCGAGAACGCCTGCGAGGTACGTCTTGTGCGAAAATCGCGAGTACTCGTTTTGCCCAAGCCATACATAAAAATCTTGCAGAACATTTGTGTCAATCGAGTTGAGCGTTAGCGTCGTACCAGGTAGGGCAGAGGCATCTTTTTCTTGGCGCGCCTTTGCGCGGTCGTTCAAAAAATTTTCAAAAACGCGCAGACCCGTCTCATAAGTATGATGGGTGCGCGGACTTGTCAACAAACGCCCAAGAAAAACCGCAATTTGTTCAGAGAGCGGAGGGAAGGAGGGATGCGCTACCGGTTTCATAGTATTTAAGATAATGATGATTATCTTAAGTTTGAAAGATGCCTTATTTTAAGCCCTTTTTAGCCAATGTCAATCCTTCTAACCAAAATGCGCATCTCCCCTACTCCAAATCATTCAAATTGGCATGTACAAAGAAAACATGTTGTATGGTATTTTTCGCCGTTAAATACAAGATGATAACTCTATGAGAGATTTCGATTTTGTTTCGCAAACCGTCACCGAGTGCACAGGTGAAATCAGCCACTCACCCGATATTCTTCAAACTCGCGCGCCAACGCCAACGGAATTTTTCCCTGAATCAATGTCCCGCGCGGCGAATAGTCCTCGCTCTCGACAATGCCCTTGCGATGAAATGTGTTGACCAATTCCGTCGCGTTATACGGAATCCGCACGCGAATCTCTACCAGCCCCGAACCCAAAACTTGTTCCACGCGTTCGAGCAGCGCATCCAGTCCCACGCGTTCCCGCGCGGAAATCGGCACCGCATCCGCATATTCCTCCATCCACTGCCCTAACAGATTCTCTTCACTCTCCTCGCCGTCAAAATTATTCTTGTGTAACTCGGAACCGAGCGCTTGGTCAAGTTCATCTATCTTGTTGAACGCCATCACGACAGGTCTTTCTGTCACGCCGATTTCTTCTAACGTCTCTTCCACCGCGCTCACCTGTTCCGTCGCGTTCGGATGCGTTATGTCAACGACGTGCAATAGAACATTAGAGTCAATTATTTCCTCCAGCGTCGCGCGAAACGCGGCAATCAGCTGCGTCGGCAATTTTTCGATAAAGCCCACCGTGTCGCTAAACAAAACTTCTTGCCCGCTCGGCAACTTGACGCGCCGCGTCGTGGGGTCGAGCGTGGCAAACAATTGGTCGGCGACATACACATCAGAATTTGTTAACGCGTTGAGCAATGTAGATTTTCCCGCGTTCGTGTACCCCACAATCGAAATCACCGGCAGCCCTTCCCGCTTGCGTTTGCGCCGCTGTTCGCCGCGCTGTTTGCGGACGCGTTCAATTTCGGTTTTGAGATGTGCGATGCGCGCGCGAATTTCGCGGCGGTCCAATTCCAACTGCCGTTCGCCCGGTCCGCGCAGCCCTACCCCGCCGCTGCCGCCGCGTCCCGCCGCGCCGCCCGTTTGTCTGCCCAAGTGCGTCCACATGCGCGTCAAGCGCGGCAAGCGATATTCGTATTGCGCGAGTTCCACTTGCAGCGCGCCTTCGCGCGTGCGCGCGTGCTGCGCGAAAATATCGAGAATGAGCGCGGTGCGGTCAAGAATTTTGATGTCGCGTCCATCTTCGGACTCGGCAAACATTTCTTCCATCGCGCGCTGTTGATTCGGATGCAGTTCGTCGTTGAAAATCAAAACGTCGTAATTCAATTCCGCGCGCTCGGCAATAATTTCTTCCAACTTGCCTTTGCCAATCATGGTCGCGGGATGCAAGCGCGCAACTTTTTGGATGGCTTGTCCGACGATGGCGAGTCCATCCGTATCGGCGAGCCGTTCCAATTCATTCATCGAATCTTCAATCGCGAACGCGCCGGGCTTGCCTTTTATTTCCACGCCGACGAGATACGCGCGTTCGATGGGTGGTGTGGTGGAAAATGTTTCGGGTTTTGACATGAGGGAAAGAGTAGCAGGTAGCAGGTAGCAGGTAGCAGGTTTCGTCCCTACTACTTGCTGCCTACTACCTTCTACCTGTTATCCTATTTTGTCCATATCTTTCAATTTCGCTTTCAATTCTTCCAAATGCGCATGATAAGTTTTGGCATGAAGGCTCCCTATCTTCACCCAAATCTCCATTGCACGGTTGCACCATTCAAATGCACGCGCAAAATCATTTTGTTCCTCGTACACCCTGCCCAATCCCCAATAATTGTTTGCACAAGTTACAACATCCCCAATTTCCAACACGCGCAGCGCGTCCATCACATCCGCTTCGTGCAGCCCTTCGCCGCCGTGCAAACGCGGACCGAAATAGTTTGCGAGTTCGCAATAATACGTCGCCATCCGCAATTCCGCGTCATCCAACGTTTCGCCGCATTGTTCGCGCGCAAAATCGCGCAGCAGCGAATGGAGCCGATAACGTCCCGCGCGGCGTCCCGTTTGCGCCATCGAGAGGTCGAGCAGATGTTCGAGCATTTTTTCGGCGGCTTTTGTCATTTCGAGCCGTCCTTGCGAGAAATCTCTGTCGGCAGAATTGAGATTTCGCCGATCAAGCGGACGCAGTTCGTCCGATGCATCGGACACTCCGTTCGAAGACATTTTCCTCCCCCAGCGCCACCGCTGCGCTTGCGGCAATGTCAAAATCTTGTCCCGCGAACGCGCCGAGTTGGTTGAAAAATGTTTGCTCGTGCAATGTTCCTGCCCGCCGCGACTTGATGCGCCTGCGCGCCTGCACCCATGTTAATTTCGTTGGAATTGCTCATACGCGTTTGTTTGTTGCGTTAGAACATCGCATGAAATTTCATCGAATAAGATTTCTGAAAAAAGACAAAAACAAAAACAAAAAAGAAAAATCACCCGTTCACCCTGTCACCCGTTTACCTTGTCACCCCCTCATTCTCCACCCACGTCTCCACCACCCGCCCCACTCTCTCCAAACTTTCCGCACTCACCTTGTCTGCCGTGTCTTGTGTAGTATGCCAATATGGATAGTCAAAGTCAATGAGGTCTATCGCGCGAATTTGACGCTGCAAAAATGGCGTATGGTCGTCGGTCATGCTCCAGCGAAATTGAGGAATGAACCACTGGCGATAGCCGAGCTGCGCGGCGATGCCCCACAATTCTTGTTGCAGTTGCTTGTCGGAATTGTATTCGTAATAAATGTTCTGGTCCGCGTCGCCAATCATGTCCAGCACAATCACCGCGACAGGTTTTGTCGGCAAATTGTCCGCGACGTGAATCGCGCCGATGCTCCACGTCCACGGCGTCGTGTCACACACACCTGTCGTCGCCGTTTGCATTTCCACCACGCGCAAATCACACGCGTTCAAATCGCCATTGTCTTCCGCGTCAAAGAACGCGAGCCAAATTTCATTTTTCAATTTCGTTTTGTCGAGCGTGCGCGCGAGTTCGAGCAAGACTGCGACGCCGCTCGCGCCGTCGTTCGCGCCCAAAAGCGGAGCAGTCGGATTTTCTTTATCCTGGTCGGCGCGCGGACGCGTATCGTAATGCGCGCCGAGAATGATTAAATCCCCTGCCCCAAATTTTCCGATGATGTTGCGAATCGGGATGCCGCGATAATCAAACTCTTGCGTTTCCACTTGCCAGCCGCTTTTTTTCAATTCTTGAATGATGTAATCGCCGGTAACGCGCAGCGCTTTTGAACCTGCGGGGCGAATGCCAAATTTCATTTGTGCCAACAGATATTCGTCGTACGCGTGTTTACCATCAAAGCGCAATGACGCTGGGCTGGGAGTGGCGCGAGCTTGTGTTGGCGAGATGGGAGATTGTTCCGGGGCAAGAGTAATTGAACGCGTCGGGCTCGACGTGGGTACAAGAGTTGGCGGCGCGGCGGAACACGCGGCAACAAGAAACGCAAACCATGACAGCGCGAGAAAAATGCGCGGCGCAAAAATTTTGCGCGGGGTGTTGGTTTGCGTTTTGGGAATTTCTGTTTTCAATTTCTTGGCGCATAGCGTTTGCGCTATGCGAAATAAAATTTGCAAAAAAAATTTTGCTCACGCGGCAGGGACCACAATTTCTCAGTCCCAGACTACGTGTTTGCGCGCCTCGATGATTTCTGCATACAACGCCATCGTCGCACGCGCGATGTGGTCCCACGCGTAATCGCGGCACACCACATCATACGCGCGTTCGGCGCGCTGATGCGAAGCGTGTGAATTATCCAGCACATACGCCAGTGCGTCCACCAAAACATCGAGATTGTACGAAGGAATCTTGACGCCGGTGACCTCGCTCTCTACCACATCGCCCAAGCCGCCGACGTCGCTCACAATCACCGGACAGCGCGCTGCCATCGCTTCCAACGCGACGATGCCGAACGGTTCATACAAAGAAGGAAACACCGCCACATCGGCGACACAGTACAAACAATCACGCACGAAATCGTCAATGTATCCGGGCAGCAGCACACGCTCTTGCAGTCCAAGTTCCGCGACGCGCTGACGCAAGGGCGCGAGCATGGCGCCTCTGCCGGCGAGGATGAATTTCACGCGTTCGCCGCGCAAAAGCAGTCGGTGCGCCGCTTCCACGAGCAAGTGGAACCCTTTTTCGTACTGCATCCGTCCGACGGCAAAGACAATTTTTTCGTCCGGCAGCGCCCATTCGTCACGCAGCGCGCGCAAATCTTGCATTTGCAATTCGTCAAAGCGCGCGGGATTGACTCCGTTGGGAATGATACTGATTTTGTCGGTGGGCAATGTAAAATACGCGCGCACTTCGTTCGCCATAAAGCGGCTGGTGGCAATGACGCGCCATGCTTCAAACGTCAGCCACCACTCGGCGCCGTTAATCGCTTCCGAAATTTCCCCCGCGATATGTCCGCCATGTCTCCCGCGTTCGGTCGCGTGCATCGTCGCAAGCAGCGGGACCTTGTGCGACATTTTCAATCCTTCCGCGACAAAACTGACCAGCCAGTCGTGCGCGTGAATCAAGTCAAACCCACCGCGCTGTTCCCACAATTCTTCCGCAAATTTTTGCAGGGTCAAATTGGTCTGCTGCGCGTCCGGAAAAAGATTGGTTGGTTTTTCGACGGGCGGCGTAACGCGATAGACCGTTGCGTAATCGCCCAGCTGCTCCACCGGTTCTCCCCCGCCCCAACGCGGCGTAACAAGAGTAACGTGGACGCCCTGATTCGCCAGCGCGGGGACGAGCGCGGCAACATGCGCGCCCAAGCCGCCGACAAGATGCGGCGGATATTCCCACGAAAACATCAAGATACGCATAACGAATGCACAATCAGCAACGCACAATGCACAACAAAATCATTGTGCATTGTGCATTTTGCATTGTTTATTGATTCGGCGGCGCTTCGTAACCGTATTTCGCAAGGTTCGCGTTTTGTTCCTCCAAGGTGCGCGCAAACACATGTCCGCCGTCGCCGGTTGCCAAAAAGTAAAAGTAATCCGTCTGCGCGGGTTCCAACACCGCTTGAATCGAATTCATGCCCGGCTCAGCAATCGGTCCCGGCGGCAGCCCCGGATACAAGTACGTGTTGTACGGCGAGTCCACTTTTTGATATTCCGCGAGGGTGACGGGAGTTTTCCACCACTGTTTGGTTTCGGGCACGTAACCGATGGCGTACTGTACGGTCGGGTCGGCGTTCAAATAAGTTTTGGCTTTGATGCGGTTCAAGTACACGCTCGCAATAACAGGCGCTTCTTCCGGTTTCACCGTTTCGCGTTCGACAATCGAAGCCAACGTAATCGCTTCTTGCAATGTGAGTCCCTGCTCCTGCGCTTTGGCGCGCATGTCCGGCGTCACGCGTTGGTCGAATTCGTACAACAAACGGTTCACCAATTGTTCCGCCGTAATCGCTTGTTGAACTTGATAGGTGTCGGGGAACAAAAATCCTTCGAGCCCCGGCGAAGCGCTGCTCTTGCGGTCTTGCAAAAAGGAATAGTCCGCGTTTCCTTTTTTCACAATGTCTAAAAACTCATTCTTGTCGAACTGCGGCAAATTCACCGTCGCCAGATATTCCGCGATTTGTTCGGCGCGCCAACCGGGACGGATGATAATGGTCACGCCGCGCGTGGTGCCGCGTTGAAGCGAAAGAATCACTTCGTCCATCGTCATGTTGCGGCGCATGATGTGGTCACCCGCTTGAATCCCTTGCGCGGCGTGACGACATTTCAACAACAAAACAAACGCGTCGGCATTTTCAATCAGCCCTTCGCGCTCCAACCGCGCGGCAACGTCCACCGGCAGTTCGCCCTCTTCGACGATGAAATTCACTTCGCCCTTGTCGTTGCTCGCGGGCTTGTCCAGCAAATCTTTGTATGGTTCCAATTGGTACGCATACGCGAGGTCGGTCGGGTCGAGCCCGGATGCCTGACTTGGGTCGCCGCAGCGCGAAAAATCAATTTGCGGAATGTTGATGACGGCAGTCGAAGTGCTTTTGCTCGTCGGCGGAAACGCCTGCCGATACGCAAACAGTATCGCGCCGCCCACCGCGACGAGCGCGATCAAGATGATGCTCACTTTAAGGAATGCCCGTACAAGGTCTTTCACGATTCTACTTTCTCCATCGCATCCAAGTAATCTTGGAGTATCACCGCCGCCGCGTTCGCGTCGAGGGTTGCGCGGCTGCGTTTTTCATTTACACCCCGCGCGCGTTGCTGCTGCAAGGCGGCAGAGGTGGAATAACGTTCGTCATGCCAGACAAACGGCAGCGCGATAAATGGTTTGAGCGCGTCCACAAAATGGCGCGTGAGGGTTTCCTGCGCGCTCGGAGTATTGTCCGCATTGCGCGGCAAGCCGACGACGATGGTCTCGGCGTCGTACTCGCGCACGAGTTCCAACAAACGCGCGGCATCTTGTTCAATGCTTGTACGTTGAATCACGCGCAGCGGCGTGGCGAGACGCAGTTCGCTGTTGCCAACTGCCACGCCCACCCGTTGGTTCCCCACATCCAACGCGAGATAACGCATTCGAGAATGCACATTTGACAGGACTAACACGCTTTACAGGATTTTCTAAACTTGGTTCTGCATTCAATCCTGTAAATTCTGTTACTCTTGTCTATTTCTGTGTTTCCACAAACAATGTGGTGCGAAAACGAAAATAGGGCATTCGTCCCCACCACGACGGCGTCACTTGAATTTTGGGCGGCTCGGCAAGTTTCACGCGCGCTTGCAATTTCTTGACCGCTTCAGAAATCGGCAAATCATCCAACCCGTCCAAAAGTTTGCTGCGGTCAATCACGGGCGTCGCCAACAACGCGGCGCGCACTTTGATAATGACCGTGTTGCCTTCCGCGCGCGCGTTCGGGTCTGCCTCGACGCGCAACGTGCCGGGCAATGCTTGATAGCCCTGTGGCATTTTGCTCAACAAGCGTCGTTCTGCGAACGTTTCAAAATCGGAATACCGCGCGAACAGTCCGCTCGCGACCGCGTCGGTTTTCAAGGTCAACGTGTCCGACGGGTCATCTACGAGATGGTCCCATGCTTCGCCCAAAACAATCACTTCCACCGACGCGGGCACAATATAAACATTCGTATCATCCGCCGCTTCCTGCAGCACTTGCAGCGCCTTTTGCTTTAGCACCGCGTTCATGCGTTCGCGCGCGGTGGCGCGGTCGTCGAACGAAACAATGTTTACTTCTTTGATGCTCCCGCCGCCCAACGCGCTTTGATTCACCACGCGCGCTTGCGCGGACAACGGTCCTTCGATGAAATTAATTTGCAGCGCGCGCACATTGCCTTCCGGTCCGGGCTTGATGGCGCGTACGGGTACATTCACACGCGCATTGAAACCGGCGGGCAAGGTCGCGGTAATGGTCGTCGAGTAGCGCTGGGTCGCGCCGCTTGTCGTCGCCACAACCGTGCCAAGGGGAATGGTTGCTTCGGTGCCCTGGAAATTGCTGAATGTGACAACGCCGCTCGCGTGGTCGGCGGGCGCGGTGGCTTTGCGAGTAGTGTTGACTGTGACCGTCCCGCTAATGGGTGGACGGCTGATTTCGGCGGGGACGATTGCGTTAATGTGGTCAATTGTCGTCACCGACGGGTCGAGAATGACCTCACTGGCATCGCTGATGATAACGGATTCGGGAACAATGGTGACGGTCGCGCTCGGGACGAGCACCGACGCGACGGCGACAAGAAAAACCACCGCCGCGCCAAACAACGCGACCGTGAGGAGCAATTTCCAGCCCGCCAGTCCGAGCCGGTCCAAAATCGGTTTGTACGGCTTGGGTTCGTCGGGGTCGAGCGGCGTCGCGCGCGCAATTGCCGGTTCCGCCGCGCGGCGCTGCCATTTCCACGTCGCGCCCTCTGCTTTTTCCAATGTAGAAAAAACGGGGAGTCCCGCCGTCGGCGCCAGCGCGTTGACATTGTATTCGGTCGAGACGAGCGCGACTTGGACATCATTCTGGTCCGCCCAACGCCGCAGCAATTTCATTTCGTGTTCGGCGTCGAGCGCCCGGCAGCCGCGCGGGACAAGGAGAATAATGCGACGCCCATCCGCCCATTCAATTTTGGAATGGACTTGAAGAATGGTGTCGTTCTTGTCAAGCGTGATAACTTGATCGTTCATAAAAAAAGGGATGCGGAAGCGGGAGGGAAATCCGAGTGCATGTTCTATGCGGAGCGAATTTTAGAATTCGACCTGCTCGTACAACGCGGCATGGGATTCCCTCTTACTTGGACCCTGCCACCACTTGAACGACTTGATTCAACGCGTCCTGCAGTTTGCTTGCGTCCTTGCCGCCCGCTTGTGCGAGCGCAGGTTTGCCGCCGCCGCCGCCGCCCATAATCGGCGCGGACGCGCGCACAATTTTTGTCGCGTCGAAACCGCGTTCGAGCAAATCCGGCGTCAACGCCACAATCATACTCGGCTTGTCGTTGATGACCGCGCCGAGCGCGACAATGCCCGAACCAATTTTGCTTTTGTACAAGTCGCTCTGTTCGCGGAGCAATTCCTGACTCGGCACGTCAACAATGTGCGCGATAATTTTTACGCCGTCCACATGCTGCACCAGCGCATCAATATTCTCAACCTGACGTTTCGCGAGTTCGCGCCGCAGACGCGCAATTTCCTTGTCCTTGGTTTCGATTTGTTCCAACAACGCGCCAACTTTTTGTTCCACCTGTTCGGGGGTTGCTTTGACCTGTTCCGCCACATGTTCGAGACGCGTAATTGCCTTGTGCAGTTCCGCGTATGCTGCCGGCCCGGTCACCGCTTCGATGCGCCGCACGCCGGACGCGACCGAACCTTCCGCCAGAATATGAAACAGACCGATTTGTCCCGTGCGTTCAACATGCGTGCCGCCGCACAATTCGCGTGAAATGCCATCAATCTCCATCATGCGGACCGTGTCGCCATATTTTTCGCCGAACAACGCCATCGCGCCGCGCGCAATCGCTTCGTCTTTCGGAAGCAGAAACGGCTGGACCGAATCGTTTTTGAAAATATCTGCGTTCACGGCGGACTCGATTTCGCCCAATTCCTGCGCGGTGACGGGTCTCGTATGTGTGAAATCGAAACGCAAACGGTCGGGCGCGACAAGGGAACCGGCTTGATGCACGTGCGTTCCCAACGCGCGGCGCAGCTCCGCGTGGAGCAAGTGCGTTGCCGTGTGGTTCCGCATAATGTTTTCGCGTCGCGCCGCGTCCACTTGAGCAACAACGGATTCATTTACGCGCGCGCTGCCCTTGACCATTTCGCCGCTATGGACAATCAATCCGGGCACGGGTTGGCGCGTGTCGTCCACGCGGAACAACCATTCCACCGGATCGCGGAACGAAACAGAGGTATCACGATAATGAATGATGCTGCCGGTATCGCTGATTTGTCCGCCGCTTTCTACATAAAAACATGTGTCCGCGAGCACCAGTTGTCCGCGCTCACTCGTCGCGAGTTCGTCCACCAATTCGCCGTCGCGCACGATTCCGACGACGCGCGTGTCCACTTGGGTTGCCTGATACGGATTGTATTTCACGCCGCTTGCGGGCAGAGCATGTTTGGCTTGGAGCGCGTCAAACAGTTCGCGCGCGTTTTGAAATGCCGCCGCGTCCATTTTGCCTGTGGCGGACAATTTGCGCGAGGTCGCTTTCGCTTGCTCCATCGCGGACTCGAACGCGGCTTCGTCCACCATCATGCTGTTCTCGCGCGCCACTTCACGCGTGAGGTCGAGCGGATAACCAAATGTGTCATACAGCCGAAACGCGGCATCGCCGGGAATTTCGCTCGCGCCTTTTGCTTTGAGTTCGGCAACGATTTCACTCAATAAATTTTCACCGTTGCGAAGCGTGAGCAAAAAGCGTTCTTCTTCTTCGCGCGCCACTTGCAAAATGCGCTCGCGCTGCATGATAATTTCGGGATATTCTTCCCCCATCTCTTCGATCACGGTGGGAATCACGCGGTCAAGGAACGGCTCGTTGAATCCCAAAAGTTGCCCATGCCGCGCGGCGCGGCGCAAAATCAAACGCGTAATGTAACCGCGTCCGACATTGCTCGGATTCACACCGTCCGCGATGAGAAACGTAACCGCGCGCACGTGGTCGGCGATGACGCGATACGAGACGCCGCGTTTTTCGACGTTAAAGTAATCGTTTTCCGGCGCGTTCAATAATTTGCGTGTGCTCTCGATGATGGGCATGAACAAATCGGTCTCATAGTTTGAGAGCTTGCCTTGCATAATCGCCGCAATGCGTTCCAGCCCCGCGCCCGTGTCCACCGAAGGTTTCGGCAGCGGTTCGAGCACATATTTGTTTTCGCCGACGAGAATGCGGTTGAACTGCATGAACACAAGATTCCAGAGTTCAATCGTCTCTTCGCCATCGCCATTCACATAGTCCGCGCGATTGAATTGCGGGTCCTCGGGATGTTCGCCCCGATAATAATGGATTTCGGAATTGGGACCACACGGACCCGTTTCGCCCATTTGCCAAAAATTGTCCTTGCGGCTGAATTTCAAAATGTGCGTCGGGTCGGCGCCCACTTGCTTCCACAATTCAATTGCTTCGGCATCTTCCGGCACGCCCCATTCCGCATCGCCCGCAAACACGGTGAACCACAAGCGTTCGGGTTCCAAGCCCCATTCGTGTACGAGCAAGTCCCATGCGAATTGAATCGCGTCTTTTTTGAAATAATCCCCGAACGAAAAATTGCCGAGCATTTCAAAAAAAGTGTGATGACGCGGCGACGGTCCGACATTTTCAAAATCATTGTGCTTGCCTGATACGCGCATACTTTTTTGCGCGGTGACGGCGCGGGTGTAGGCGCGTTTTTCCAGACCCAAGAAAAGGTCTTTGAACTGCACCATGCCGGAATTGACAAAGAGCAGTGTCGGGTCGCCCGCCGGAATCAGCGAGGAACTGGGCACGGCAGCGTGTCCGCGCTTGGCAAAAAATTCTTTGAACGATTTGCGGATGTCGTCCGATGATTTGTACATAGGCATTGATAATCCGGTTATTCCCAATTCGTACCTGTTTCCCAATTTGCAAAACGCGATTCTATCCGAACTATCGCGCATTGGCAAAATTTTCGTTCATGCTTTATTTCACATATAATTCCGTGCAATGTCCAGACCCGTTCTCAAAATCATGGGCGCCCTTTTGGCACTCGCCGGGGTCGCCATTCTCGTTTATGCGCTCTATATGTATGTGGCGCAAAAGCAGCTCGAAGCCACGCTGACCGCGCAAATTCCCGGACAAAACACCAATCCCCATATCACCAGCACTCCGGTCGTCCTTGTGCCCGCGTTGGATAATCCGCCGCCGACGTCGCTTCCGACGATGGATAGCACGCGTGTCTCGCCGAGTGTCACGCCATTTCCGACGCACGCGACACCCGTCCAGCCCGACCCTACTTCAGCTGTGAACGTGATGCGTACGGCAACCGCCATCTCTTTGATTCCGCGCACCCCGGTCCCCACAGACGAAATCACAAACATTCTCAGCAAGCCCACCATTTCGCCAACGCCGACAATTATTCTCGCCGGCGTTGCAGTACCGACACCGGCGGAAGGTGCGCCAACCATTGATGCCGGCGCGCCGCACGCGAACGGCACACCACGCGGCACCGGCGCGCTCGCGACGCGTTTGGAAATTCCGAAATTGAACTTGGATATTCCTATCAAAACGGCGCAATATGTGACGTTTCAACAGAACGGTCAACTCATCAGCGATTGGAATGTGCCCTTTGACGCGGCGGGGCATTTGGTTACAACCGTTCAGCCCGGCGAAATCGGCAACGCGGTCTTGTCGGGACATCATAATCTCATCGCGCCCAATCAATTTGGGCTCGGCGTTTTCGCGGGTTTGTGGAATCTTTCGGTCGGCGATGAAATTCGCGTGGACACCGACGACGGCAAAGTCCAACTGTGGCGCGTCAAAGAAACATTTCCCATCAAAGAAGGCGGCGAACCGCTTGCGGTGCGGATTCAACACGCACAGCAAATTATGGCGGACGGCGCGCAGCCCGTGCTCACCTTACTCACCTGCTGGAACGGTCAAGCCAACCCGCTTTCCGGCAACACGTATCGCTGGGTCATTCACGCGGAATTGGTGAATGTGAACTAAAAAGTCAAAAGCTCAAAGCTAAAAAATACGATGACTTTGAGCTTTTAACTTTTTGCTTTTAGCTTTCTCTATGCCTTTTTCTCTCGATGAAATTCTCGCGCGCGGCGTCGCGGAAATCATTACCGAAGCAGGACTGCGCGCGCGCATCGCCGAAGGAAAACCGCTGCGCTTGAAAATGGGCTTTGACCCCTCGCGTCCGCTGCTCACGATTGGCAACATGGTCGGCATTCGCAAGCTGCGCCAATTCCAAGAACTCGGGCATCACGTCATTTTGATTGTCGGAGATTGGACGGCGCAGATTGGCGACCCGTCGGGCAAAGACGAAACGCGCAAAATGTTGTCCTACGCGCAAACGCAAGAAAACGCGCGCACATTCATGGACCAATTCTTTAAGGTTGCGGACCAAGACAAAACAGAGGTGCGCTGGCAAAGCGAATGGTTCGGCAAATTCAATCTCGAAGATGTGTTTCATCTGGCGAAAACGTTCACGCTCGCGGACATGCTGGAACACGAGACCTTTCGCAAACGGCACGAAGCAGGGCAGCCATTGACGTTGATTGAATTGATGTATCCCGCGCTGCAAGCGTACGATTCGATTGCGATTGACGCCGATGTAGAATTTGGCGGGATGGACCAAAAATTCAATATCCTTGCGGGACGCCAATTGCAGGAGCGTCGCGGCAAACGCCCACAAGAAGTTTTTCTCGTGCCGCTTTTGCCCGGCACCGACGGCAACGCAAAAATGGGCAAATCGCTCGGCAACACGATTGATGTGTACGACACGCCGAACGACATTTATGGCAAAGTGATGTCGCTCGCCGACAGCGCGCTGCCAATTTATCTCACCGTCGCATCCGATTTGCCGACCGCGCAAGTGGACGAATACAAACGCGCGCTCGCACAAGGTAACGTGAATCCGCGCGATATCAAAATGAAACTCGCCTACGACATCGTGCGCCAATTCCACGACGCGGACGCGGCGCGCGCGGCGGAACAAGAATTTATCCGCGTCTTTTCCAAACGCGAACTGCCGACGGAAATGGAAACGTTCGCACTCGCCGCGCCGCTGCCCATCGTGGAATTGTTGGTCGCGACAAAATTCGCGCCAAGCAAAAGCCAAGCGCGTGAGTTGATTCGCCAAGGCGGCGTGAAATTGAACGACGAAAAAATTTCCGAAATGGACGCGGTGATTCCACAGCCGGCGGAGGGCGCCGAAGCCATTTTGAGCGTCGGTCGCCGCAAGTTTGTGAAACTAACACACGGTGCGTAGGACAATTCAGCGCGAACGCAGTTCGCACAAATTGCCCCAATGAATTGTTTTTAATCCTTTACCCAATCTTTGCCCACTCTTAACACTGGCCTCTTGACCCGCGCCGTAAAATTTTCTACACTGAAAAAAATTTCGGACAAGGAAAAGTATGAGCGCGATTCAACTGTTACGCAATGAAAAAGATGTCATCGCCATTCCCGCCGGACAAACAATATTTCATGACGGGGACCCGGGCGATGCGATGTACGTCGTTCTCGAAGGCGTCGTTCAAATTGTTCACAACGGGAAATGGATTGAAGATGTCGAGGCGGGCAGCATTTTCGGCGAGATGGCGTTGATTGACGACCAGCCGCGCAGTGCGAGCGCAATTGCCAAAACGAACGTTCAGGTTGCGCGCGTGGACCAAAAACGTTTTGAATTCCTCGTACAGTATTCGCCGTTTTTCGCGGTAGAGGTCATGCGAATTATGGCAAGGCGTTTACGACAGCGCCTAAACTAAAAGCGGCTCGCGACTCGCGCATCGCGAATCGAAAAATCTGTAACGCGGCGCATCATGCGCCGCGTTGTTTTTTGTTGAACCGAAAAATTTTTTCGTCCGCATAGTCTTTTTGCGCTATGCGAAATACACGTTTTCAAACCAGCGGAACGCACCAAACCAGCGCAGACAAAAAATGCGCGCGGTTTAACAAATGGACGCATGACGCATGACAAATAACTTTCTCGCCCTCTCCAATCTCGGCAAAAACGGCGCGGCACGCTGGGTCGGCGGCACGCTTTTGATTTTGTTTTTGTGGTTCATCGTCGGCAGCATTGCTACCCTGCCCTTTTTGTTCTTGAGCGGCATGGATTTTGCCACGGGCAATCTCGCAACAGGTGACCCATTTTGGGTTTATCTGGCGGTCAATGTGAGTTTTCCGTTCATCTGGCTTGGCGTGTGGCTCGCCGTAAAATTCCTGCATCAACGCGCGTTTCGCACGCTCATCACGCCCGCGCCAAAAATTTCATGGACGCGCCTCGCGCAAGGATTCGGCGTATGGTTTGTTCTCATCGCCATCGTCCAGATTGTCGAGTTTGTGATTTATCCCGAACGCGCGGTCTTGACGTTTGACCCAGCGCGCTGGATTTTGTTTTTGCCCTTTGTGCTGGTGCTCACGCCCATTCAAACGAGCGCAGAGGAAATCTTGTTTCGCGGCTATTGGCTGCAAGGCATCGGACGCCTGACCCAAAATATTGTCGCGTTATGCGTGGTCAATGGAATTCTTTTTGCGCTGCCGCACATGCTCAACCCGGAAGTCGTCGCCAATCCCAATAGCACACTGTTACTTTTTCTCAATTATTTTGTGACGGGCGCGGCGCTCGCGCTGTATACTTTGCGCGATGGGCGCCTCGAACTCGCGTTGGGCGCGCACGCGGCGAATAATTTGTTTGCCGCGCTGGTGGTGAATTATCAAGATTCCACACTCACGACGCCGGCGGTTTACACAAATCCCGTGCTCGACGCGACGTTCGGCTTGATTGCGCTCGTGCTTATTGCAATCGCCTTTTATCTGATTGTGTTTCGATTTTTCAGAGGCGATTCGCCGACAGAGGATACCGTGCGATGAGCAAACTGGTTGAACTCCTGACATTGGGCGACCGCCGCACGACGGGCAAGAGCAAAGAGGTTGCCGAAGCGATTCTTCAAAATCCGCGAGAATTCGACGCGGTGTTTAAAGCGATGTGGCAGAGCGACGACGCGGGCGTGCGAATGCGCGCGGCGGATGTTTGCGAACATGTAACGCAAACGCGTCCCGATTTGCTGCAAACGCGCAAAAAAGATTTTCTGAAATACGTCGCGCCCGTCACACAGCAAGAAGTTCGTTGGCACTATTGCCAAATGCTGCCGCGTTTGAAATTGACGCGCGCGGAACGACGACGCGCGTTTGAACAATTGAAAACATTCGCGGGCGACCAAAGCAGCATCGTCAAAACATTCGCGCTGCAAGCAATGTTTGATTTATCCGAACAAGACGAATCGCTGCGCGACGAAACGCGCGCGTGGATTGAACAACAAATGGAGGATGGAACGCCGGCGGTAAAATCGCGAGGGGAAAAATTATTGCAAAAATTGTAGGGGCGTTCGTAAGGGCGTTCAATTGAACGCCCTTACGAACGCCCTTACGTTTGAACGCCCTTACGTTTGAACGCCCTTACGTTTCTTCGGGATAATCCAGCATCGTCACGCGCACGCGGTCGCCCGGACGATATTCTAAAACGTCGGGCGGCATTTCGAGCAATCCATTCGCGCGCGTGACCGACGATAAAATTCCAGAACCTTGTTCGCCCGTCGTCGTCGCAACGTATTCGCCGTTGTCGTTCCGTGAAACGTGAACGCGAATGTAATTTCGCCTGCCCGCGTTGTTTTCCGCGCGGTCTCGCAAAATCGCGTTCACGTATGGGCGCGCGAATCTTGTTTTGCCGAGCATCGTGAGAATTGCGGGACGCGCAAAGGTTTCGAAAGAAATGAGCGCGCTCACAGGATTTCCAGGAAGTCCGAGCAGCGGTGTCTTGCCGACAATTCCAAACGCGAGTGGTTTCCCCGGCTTCATGTTCACTTGCCAAAAGTGCATCTCACCTTCCGTGTTCAGCACATCTTTGACAATATCGTAATCGCCGACCGAAACGCCCGCAGAGGTGATGAATAAATCCGCGCCCGCGTCAATGCCCGCGCGAATTTTCCGCGTCAAATCTTCCACGTTATCGCGCGCAATGCCAAGACGAATCGGAATTCCTCCCGCTTTCAACACCGCCGCCGCGTTCGAATATTCATTCGAGTTGCGAATTTTTCCTTCCGTTAGCGGCTCGTCAATCGCGACGAGTTCATCGCCCGTCGCCAGAATTGCCACGCGCGGACGACGATGCACCGCGACCTTGCTCTGCCCTATCGAAGCGAGCAGACCGATTTCGGAAGGACGCAGCGTTGTGCCTTTGGGCAAAACGATTTCGTTCTGACGAATATCCTCGCCCGCTAAACGCACGCTCGTCCCGCGTTCGGGCGCGCTCAAAATTTCGACCGCGCCACTCCCCTTGCCCGACGCTTTTTGACTCACCGCTTCGGACGTATCCTCAAAACGCACAATCGTGTCCGCGCCCGGCGGCATCACGGCGCCTGTCATAATCCGAATCGCCGTGCCTTGTGTAACCCCTGTGCTTGGCACATAGCCCGCGCCCAAATCGGCAACCACGCGCAGACGAATCGGATTTTGCGGTGACGCGCCGCGAATGTCCTCCGCGCGCACCGCATAGCCATCCATCGCGGAATTGTTGTGCGGCGGGACATTGATTGGCGAGAAAATATCTTGCGTCAAAACGCGGTCGAGCGCGTCGAGCAGGTCAACGCGTTCGGGTTCGAGCGGGGCAAAATGTTGGAGGATGTACGCGCGTGCTTCTTCGACAGAAATCATAAGCGACGAATGACCCACCACGGACGACGGACGCCGATTATTCTTTGTCCTTTGTCATCCGTCGTTCGTCAAGAATTCTTGGGCGCTTCTTCGTTTTTTGGCTCTTCTTTGGTCACGCCCGTTTCACTGCCTTTGCGAAATTCGGCAACGCCTTTGCCCAACGCGCCCATGATGTCGGTGAGACGGCTCGCGCCAAAAATCACCAATACAATCACCAACACGATTAAAAGTTCGGGAACACCTAAATTCGGCATAGCTACTCCTCTTGTGCGCCGGGCGTCACGCGAAAAACGTTCGCGCCCGCGCGAATTCTTCCGGTGTATTGATATTCCACAACGAAATATGCTGTGGGTCAAATTTCTCTATCTCGCTCAAACTCACTACACGCACGCGCACGGCATCGTGAAAAGAAATCATTCGGAAATCATTTCGCTCTAGCGCGTCGCGGATGGGCGTCAAACACGTCTTGCGATAGACCGCGTGCAGTGGATGCAGTTTTCGTTTTTTCGCGGTCATGGGCAGCGTCGCGTTTTCCTCTCTGTTGCCGCCCTGCCCGTCGTCGCTGCTGGGGATGACCATATCATAAGCGGATGAAAGTGCGATGAGATTTTGTATCAATGCGGGATTCAAAAACGGCATATCGCACGCGACCGCGAACGCCAATTCATTTTGGGCAGCGCGCAAGCCCGAATACAAACCGCCGAGCGAACCTGTGTTGGGAAATTCATCCCGCACCACGCGCGCGTCTAATTTTTCAAAGCCGGCGGCGTTCGTGACCACGAGCAATTCCGTACATACTCCGCGCAGTGCGTCCGCGACGCGTTCGACGAGAAATTTGCCGCCCAGTTCCATCCACGCTTTATCGCGTCCCATACGCCGCGACGCGCCGCCCGCCAGAATAATCCCGGTTACGCTTTCCACATGTCACGCGTTAATTATTGCTGAATTTATCAAAATCGCGCCGCGCAAATGTTTCGCGCATTGTTTTCACACGCCCCAAAAAGGCGCGCTCGGCTTCCACCATCTCTATTTCGCGCGCGAGGCGTTCCTGCACCGATTCGATTTCTAACAGTTGCTGCTTTTCTTCGTTCGGCACTTGAAGGTTCGCCGCAATCGTATACGACAAGATTTGCGGGTCCAGCGGCGCGACAATTTGCCCGGGGCGGTCTTCATCGTCCATCAATTCTGCCAAATCGGTCACGTAATTGATGTATGCCTTGTGCGCGAGTTTGGTCAAGCGCGTCAGCGCGGCAACATCGCCCATCTCGTCATGCCACGTCTCGATGTCACCGCTCAAGTACGGATGATGATTGTACGTTTTCAAAAGACGAAAACGCACCATGCCCATCGTGAGCATGTTCATCCGTCCATCCTCCAACTCTTCGACATTCACAATCCGCGCAACCGTTCCGACCGTCACCGTTTCTGCCTGTGCAGCAACTTCCGCACCTGATGTGATAAGCAGCACCCCGAAACCAATGCGCTCGCGCAGACAGCGCGTCATCATCTCTTGATAGCGCGGCTCGAAAATATGAAGCGGCAAAGGCATGCGCGGAAAGAGCACCGTATTGAGAGGAAAGAGCGGTAAATCGCGTTCCGGAATTTCCATAAGCAATGCGCGCAATTATACAATGAACAAGAAACATTCAATAATGGACAATCGAAAATCCGCAGTGAAAAAAAATAGGAACGCCGAAGGAATGACAAAGGCGGCGCGGTATCATTACTCGACGCGCAGGACAAGCGTTTTCAAATACAACGTCTCGGGAATTTGCAAAATCCACGGATGGTCAGCGGGCTGATACGTGACGGTAACGACGCGCGCCCGCCGCGCCAAGTCACTCGCGGCAATCCGTGACACTTGAATCAAGTCATTGACGCTAATGTGATACGCGCAGGTTGAGAGAAACAAAATTCCGTCAGGTTCGAGCAATTTGAGCGCGTGCGCGGTCAAACGCGTAAACAGCTGCTTGGCAGGCGGCACATCGTTTTTGTGTTTCGCGAGGGTTGGCGGGTCGAGCACGATGTGAGTAAAGCGCCGCTTTTCATCCCCCAAAATTCGCAACAGTTCTTCCGCGTCACCCCAACGCGCGCCCACGCGGTCGCCGAGCTGATTGCGCTGCGCGTTGACTTCCAATTGTTGTAACGCGCTCGAGTCTTTGTCCACTGCCAACGCACGCGCGCCCGCTTTTGCCGCGTGCAAGGAAAAACCGCCGGTATAGCTGAACACGTCCAATACGCGCGCATCGTCGTTCACCATTGCGCGCAAGAGACGCCGATTGTCGCGTTGGTCAAGATAAAAGCCCGTTTTTTGTCCCGCTTGCGGATTCACCAAAAATTGCACATCGTCTTCGTAAATGGAAATTTCTTCCGGCACCGCGCCGTACAGCAATCCTACCCGCGCGTCCAATCCTTCTTCGCGCCTTGCCTGCGTATCGCTGCGCTCGTACGCGCCGCGCGCGGGAAACACTTTTTTCAACGCTTGCAGAATTTCTTTGCGAAATTGCTCGACGCCCGCGTTGCGAAATTGCACGACAATGACGTCGGCGAATTGGTCCACGACGAGTCCCGGCAATTGGTCGGCTTCGCCATGAACCAAGCGCCGCGCGTTCGTCCCAGCCACTGCGTTGGCGCGCCGCGCGAGCGCCTGCGCGAATCGCGCTTCAAAAAACGCGCGGTTGATTTTTTCTGCCGCGTTGTACGTGAGAATGCGCGCGGCGATATGCGAATGCGGATTAAAAAACGCGCGGGCGATAAATTCACCGCGCGTATCTTCCAGTTCGACGACCTCGCCCGCTTGCGGTTCGCCGCGCACTTGGTCAATTTCGTCCGCATACAACCATGGATATTGATTCCGCAACTTTTTTACGCGGTCCGCTTGGACCACAATGCTCGTCATGGTTCGTTAGTAGTCAACTGTTTAACTTGTTCGGCGCGCTGATTTTTTGGAAAGGGGTAACGCACAATAGCAGATTTGCGTTTTTCTTCACGCGCCAGGGCGAGACGTTCGTACTGTTGATGCGCCGCAAACGCGAGAACGAAACCGACAATGCCCGCGAGAATTGCCCACACAACCAGCGTTGGGTCGAGCAGGATGATGGTCAAACTTGTGACCACGCCAAAGAACACGCAATCAATCAGCAGAATGACTTCGCGCGTTTCTGCGCCGCCCACACCGCGCGTGTCGTAACGCGGAATGTCATCATACGGCGCCCAAAAAAGATACGGCTCGATTTCCGGGGCGCGTTCGACAAAATAATGATGGATGCGATTAATCGCGCGCAGATATTCAGTGCCTTGCATACTGCGTTCCAGCAGGCGATGAAAGGTAATGATGCCCAACAAAAAAATGCCCGCCGATGACGCGAACGTCACTTCGAGCAATTGAAAGGTTGCCAGACCAAACTGCGACAAGGCAACCGTCGCGCCAATGATGGTGGTCGTGAGAGTGAGAAACAGCGTGACGCGTCGTTCCGCTGTTTCGCGTGTGGAAAGATACAGTTCGCACAAACGCGCGTGTTCGGCGAGCACAAATTGAGTTCCTTTATCGGACGC
The DNA here is from genome assembly GCA_029778615.1 of Chloroflexota bacterium. Classification (GTDB taxonomy): domain Bacteria; phylum Chloroflexota; class Anaerolineae; order UBA4142; family SHND01; genus SHND01. The sequence goes on from JAKOPZ010000068.1 coordinate 79,988, forward strand.
GTCTTGAGACCGAAAAGTGGCGGACATGGCAAATGATTTTACCACGAAACAAAAACCCGTTCCGCGAGGGAACGGGTTAAGAATCTGCACACTTTGTCAGGAGCAATGTAACCACTGCGTGCGCTCATTGCACAGTAAACACTCGCGCCGCCGATTTCGCACAGCCGAATGCACCGTTGCATGCCTTTACGGACCACTTGAGTAACAGATTCTTTGGCAATGCCTTTGTCTTGAATTTTGTGACACTCAAACCGCCCTTACCGTCCACTTTTTTTCCTGTTGCCGCATTCTTGATTGTCACTTGATACGTTTGCGCGCACAGTGCGGCTTTCCATTTCAACGTAGGCGTCTGCGTATTGACCGTGCCATTGTTTGCAGGCGATGTCAGTTGCGGTTTCGCAGGTTTCGTCTGACAGCCACTGTTTGGCGTATTTGTAACGGTTGGTGTGGGCGATGGACCAACCGTTGGCGTCCGTGTTGCCGTCGCAGTGCGTGTTGCCGTCGCAGTGCGTGTTGCCGTCGCAGTGCGCGTTGCCGTCGCAGTGCGTGTTGTCGTTGCAGTTGGCGCCGCGGGCTGAACTTCGACAGAGCCAACATCACACGAGGAACCTTGCGGGCGCGAGTATTGGCGCTGGTCGGTGGACGGACAACCACCGGTCAGACCAACATCATTGCTTCCACCATCAATGGCTGAACTGCCCGCTTGCGGCAGATGCGTTTTGGTCAAGCCGCCATTGTCCGCCAGCGGACCGAGTTTCATGTCAATTCGATTGTCGCGTCCTAGACCGAAACCGCAATTGGCATCATCCGAAAGGTTGTAACTCTGGTCATAACCCGTTATCCCGGCGGGACCGACCCATGCGCAGTTCTGGGCACCTGCATGGACGAAAGCCGAATTTTTGAGAAAGAGCGCACTGTCAAACGAGGCAAAGCCGCCGCCGGTATATGCGTCGTTGGCGACGAAGGTGAGATTTGTGAATGAAGCATTGGTAGTCTTGTATATGTAAATACCGCCACCTTGAGCATTGGCTGCGTTACTGTCAAAGGTGGCATTGGTCAAAAAGACCGTTCCTCGCGTAACGTAAATGCCCCCGCCATAAGCTGCACCGTTCGCGTCAAGTGTGCTGGTATCGAGAGTCAGCTTGGTGTTGTGCTGGTACTGATACACCATGATGGCTCCGCCATAGTTTGCAGCGTTTTGGCTAAAGGTGCTGGAATGAATGTACACGTCTGCTCCTTCCGACTCGTAGAGTGCGCCACCCCAGCCATATGGGAGATTGGCTGTCGCCGCATTCAGGTACAAATTGCTGCTCGTAACTATCGTCTCTGCTCCCACCCCCGTTGTGTAAATCGCACCGCCATTGAGTCCCTTGTTGCCTACAAACTCGCTGTTGATAATGCTCAACGTACCGGTGGAGGAACTGATCGCGCCGCCATTACCCTTTGTCGTGACATTGTTCAAAAGTTTACTGTCATAGATTTGGAGCACGCTGCCGGGAGACGCATAAATCGCACCGCCGTCAAAGCTCCCAACTCCGCCACCGTCGCCGTCCGCATTCCCGTTTGAGACCGTTATGTGGCTGAGAGTGAGAATTCCACCGCTGTTCACACGGAACACTCGCGTGCTATTGCCTCCGCTCAAAGTAATCTTGTCCGCGCCGTCAATCGTCGTGTTCTTGGTAATTGCCGGCAGAGCCGCGAGCGCATCCAAAGTTATTGTGGCGGTGCCGCAATTGAAGGTGAGCGTGCCGCCACTGCCGCTTTGCATCGCCGACAAATCGGCGCGGAGTTCGTCGTCGTTGCTGCAATTGTTGACGACTTGGTCGGCGGCATAAATAAGACGGGTCCGAGTAACGAGAAGAATGCCGAGAGCGAGACTCAAGGCGACGAAAAGTTTGATGCGATGCATGTTGCGCCTCCTTGGCACTGTGCAATGAAAAAAACGCGCCTTGGCAAACAGGACGCGTCCAGTGTTTTCAATTTCGTGGGCGACAGTATAACATGAATCCTTTGTAGTGGGACCTCAACCGCGCATTCGCGATTGCGTTCATCAAATAAAAAGACCTTTGAGGTTTTACCGCGAACGCGTGAATTGAAGCGTCTCGCTCGCAAACCACAAAGGTCGTTTGACCTACCGGTCGTTTGTTGCTAATGCGCAAGAACCTTGTTGCGCGAAACCCACCAAGAGTCACTCGACAAAGCGTCGTTCGCTGCGGTCAATCCGCAATTCTTCACCCAACACTTCGGCTACCATCGGCAGATAGATTTCATACATTTTTTGTTTGGTGAGCCGCACTTCTAAATCGGTCACGTATGCGAGCGCGTTGTACACCTGCACACCACCGTAATCACTTTGCAGCATTTCCACAATCGGCACGACCGTTTCGGGTTCGAGCAAATCCACTTCAATGTCGCCAATGCGTTCTTTGCGTCCGACACACGACGCGGGCAAATCAATCCGCAGCGCGTCATCCAAATCGTCGAGCCGCACGAAAAAAGAAACAATCGCGGGTTCTTCTTTGACGCCTTCATTTTCGATGACCACCGTCGCCGACCCTTCGCTAAAACTGTACGTGCCCAAGACGACGGGCGTCGAAAATCCGCGCTTGCGCTCGGTCAATTCATCAAACAATGCGCTGTCGGAAATTTCCTGCAAACTGCCGCCGCGCCCCATGCGCCGCTGTAGAATTTTGGAAAACAATGCCTGGCGATTCGTCTTGGCAATCGAGACGAGTTGAATCTCGCGCGTTTCGCACAAGGTAAACAGCCGACGATAATCGCGCAGCAAAATTTCCGCAAAGTCGCGGTCTTCGGGAATGCCCTCCCCGCGCAATGGATACAACTGTGGAAGCGTGCCGTATAGTGCGCCGTCGAGATACAGGATACTGCCGCGCGGAATTTTTTCCGCAAATTCGCGCGCGAGTCCGATTTCCAAACTCTGCCGCATCAAATCGGCAAAACGGTCCATCGTTTGCGCGCGCACCGTGCCGGGGAGAATTTCAATATCGGTGACGGGTTCGTTAATATCCTCGCCCATGATAAGCGCCTGCGCGACGAAAATGGTAGAGCCGTTGGTCAAGTTCGCGCGTCGCGACGAACCGTCAATCGCGTACGCGGGGCGTTTGTTTTGATTTCCGCGCGGCGGCACGAGGGCGTGCCAATGCTCCAACACTGCCGCGCGAAATTCCGCATCAATGCGCTGCCCGCTCTGATGCAAATTCGTTTTCAATGTGTCGCGTTTTTTGGCAATGGCGTCATTCAGCTGTCCGATAAACGTTCCCGACATGGCAACCTCCCCTGCGCGATATGATAAGGAACATCGTCAAAAAAAAATCTGTGCGCGTGCGTGTGACGATGTTCGAACGAGGAATGGGGAAAACTGGAACATGTGTAAACAACGGTCAACCCGGCGGACAGTTTCCCAACGAACTTTTGTGCTAATTCTAATCGCACTTTTGTTCGATGTCAATGAATTTTACGAACAAAATTTCTATCCGAATGAAACGGATGTTCTATCCTCTTTGCCAAAAGAAACTCGTTTGCAGTTGTCTGCAAACGAGCTGGCATGCTTTATTGTTCGATTTCAAAGTGCATTTCGACACTGACCGAAATTTCTGTCGAGCCGGTTTCGACCGGACCCGCCCCACCCGCCGCTTGCGGCGCGCTCTCGAACGCACCGCGATTGAACGGAATCGGTCCTTGTGTGATTTCGCTGATGGAAGTAATTTTTCCCACCTTGACGTTCGCGGCGCTCGCTAGGGTTTGCGCTTTTGCCATCGCATCTTTTACGGCAGCCGTGCGCGCTTGTTCTTGCGCCTGACTCGGGTCGTTCACATCAAAGTACACGCTGTTCACCGAATTCGCGCCTGCCGCAATCGCGGCGTCCAACACTTTGCCCACATCGCCGATTTTGCGAATTTTCACATTCACCAGGTTGCTCACACGATACGCGGTGATGGTTGGCACTTGGTCTTCTTTGGGCTGATTCGTCAGCGGATACACATTGTAGCTGGACGTTTGAATATCTTTGGCATCCACGCCTTGCGCCTTGATGGCGGCGAGCACTGCCGTCATTTTGTCACTCGCTTCTTGCGTTGCTTGTGCCAAAGTGGGCGCGGTAATTTCAACGCCAATGTTTGCAACGGCAATGTCCGGCGTCACAAAGACGCGTCCGATTCCCGAAACGCCAATGTCACTCTTGGGCGTACCCGTTGGCGTCTGTGCGTTGGCGACACGCGGGGCGCTTGCTTGCGCCAGACCCGCGACGATCGCAACCGCAATGATGGTACCGGCAGCAAACAACGCCGGAATACCAATTTTCAACATGCGCTTCATTCTTTTGCTCCTCCAGAGCGGCACTGTTTTTTTCACAGTGCCTGTGCGTTATTATTCACTGATTTCAAATGTTACGTTGACGGTTTTGGTCACGTCGAGCGAGCCCGTTTCGACCGGACCCGCGCCCGCCGCATCCGCTGCGGTGCGTGCATACGGTACAGGTGGAGGCACTTGGGAACTGCTCTCGGTGATAGAAAGCACATTGCCCAGTTTGACTCCGGCCGCCGCAGCAAGCGTTTGCGCGCGCTGCATCGCATCCTTGACGGCAGCCGTGCGCGCGTCTTGTTCGTACGACGACGCGTCGGCAATACCAAAGGTCACACCGCCGAGAAAGTTTGCGCCCGCGCCCATTCCTGCATCGAGCACTTGCCCAACGGTTTCAATTTTTTTCACTTGCACCGTGACAATATTCATCACTTGGTACCCCGTCACTTGCGGGGGCGCGCCTTCTTTGTAATTCGTAATAGGTGAAACGGAATAGCTGCTGGTTTGAATCTCCTTCGGGTCAATGCCCTGTGCTTTGATTGCCTCGAGCACCTTGGTCATCGTATCGTTCACTTGCTTGGTCGCTTCGCCCAACGTCGGCGCGGTAACTTGCGAACCAATGGTAATCACTGCTTGGTCGGGCTGCGCGGTCACGCGTCCGTTGCCGGAAACGCTGATAACGCGTTTCGCGGGCTCGTCCGCGCGGTTCGGCGCCGCATTCACCACATCCGTCCGCGTGGCAAGTCCGATAACGAGAAGGAGCAAGAAAACGCTGATGCCCAATATGCCGCCGGCTTGAAGAAAACGATTAAACACAAATTCCTCCTCTTGGATAATAGTGCAAGTATGTGACGATACGCGATTTAATTTTGTTCCAAAAAAAGTAAACCTCGAAGGTTGTTGCCCTTCGAGGTTATGCTACTTGGCGATGAATAATTCTTCCACCAACAAGGTCCCGTCCGCTTGCGGGACGCCCGTCGCATCAACCGTTTGTCCGGTTTTGATGTCGTCGAATTTACCCCGCGTCGCATCGGCAAGCGAGACAAAGGACGTTTCCGTGAGATGGAGCGTCGTGATGTTTCCGCTCGCAGGTTTGATGGTGACGCGACGCGCGGCGCTGTCAATTTTTTCTACCGTGCCCTGCGCGTGGGCCCACGAGTTCGGCTTGATAAATTCCACACTGTCGCTCTCGAGATACGGCGCACCGTTATTCAAATGAAACGTCCCGAACACGCGCACCAATTCGCCGGCGCGCGAGTCGGCATCCGCAGGCGGCTTGCCCACATACGGCTTGTCGAGCATCGTGACCCATAACGAACCCGCAAACGTCTGTAGTGCGAACGCGGCATTTTCGGGCGGCGCGCCCGCGTCGGACGGCGGACTGGCTTTGGTTTGATACGCGCCGACGTACATGAATTCTTTGCCATCATACTTGGCGGGATTCGCGCGCACTTGCGCCACGCTCGGTGCATCATAATACGGAATTCGCGTCAGGATGCCCGTATAACGCCACGCGCTCGGCTCGCGCTGTAGATACAAATGCGCGTGATAGGGTTCCTCTTGGGGCGGCTCTACCAAGACGAGCACAGACGTATCACCCACCGGCACACTCCAACGCGGTTCGTATGTCGGACGCTCCAAATCAATCGTCAATTTATTTTCTTTGGCAAATTGCAATGACAGCGTGAGCCCGCGTCGCGGGTCAATCGGCGGGGTGCCGCCTTGGCGATAGATGGACGCGACCCATTTGTTGAACGAAATCGTATTCGCCAACACATCGCCGTTCTTTTCGTCGAACCCTTGCTTGAGCAGTTTTTCCAATTCAAAGAGCTGCGGCTCGGTCAGCGAGACAGGCGTTACAGTTGGCAGTGTGATGGGCGTCTCGACGACGATGTTCGTCGGCAAAGGTTCGGGCGTCGGCAAAGGCGTCGGCACGATTGTGCTGCACCCGGCGAACGACCACAACAAAAACAAGAACAACAAAATCCGTTTCATCCTGCACCTCAAAATGATTCCATTCCACGCGCGGGAGCGACGCGCCAAATTTTATTCAACTGCTCAATCCGATGACCCAAACCGCGACCCATATGACCAAAAAAATGAGCCACGCGATGGGCGGTTGTTCCAATAACGAAAGCGCCTGCTGTAACAAGAGACGCGCAAAATGATAGAACGCGTCCAGCGCCATAGACAGGTCCGACAAGTCAAAAATATTTGTGACTGTCGTGGGCAACAAATTCGCGCGCGGTTCCCAACGCCGCGCCAACTCAAAGGATGCCAAAAGCGGCACCGCCAATCCCGCCAGCAAAAAAATCAATGCCGTAAAATTGGTTGGTTGAAACAACGCGCGGAACGCGAGCGCGCCACCCGCCTGGACGTTACTGCCGAACGGCGCGAGAAAAACCGCCGGCGCAAATGTTAACGCGAGCGATGGCAGAATCACGCACGCGAGCGCGGCATATTCGAACAAGGACGGCACTTTGGGCGCGACCTGACTGCTCGCAAAAATTTCGCGCCACACCGGCACCAGCGTCAGCGACAGGGCTGCCACGAGCAAAAGCCACAATGCGATGCCCGTTTGAGAATAGGCAGCATCGAGCGCACCGACGCGCGTCCAAAAGGTTGGCGCAAGCGGCAGGGATGCCACCACTATCAGCCCCGCAATCCAAACCATCAACGCCAAACGAATTTGCGGCAATTCCGCCCGCCATTGCGAAGCGATTTCAATGAATACACACACGGCAAACGCGCCGGGCGCGAACCATGCGCCCAACGCCGCTGCCAATGGCGGATTGACAAACAGCGGCAGCACAAACAAGAGCGTGCCAAACGCGCGCAGCACCCATGTCAATGCTTCGCCGCCGTGCAATTGTCCCACAACCACCAGCGCGCTCGCGCCCACCGCAAGCACGGTCAGAATTTTCAACTCGGCGTCAAACGCAATGCCCCCCTGCACTTGCGAAATGAACCGCGTGACCAGATATCCGCCGAGCAGCATTGGCAAACCGACGCGCACGCCGAGCGAATTCAAGTTCGCGGGCGCGGCGACGTGCAGCGGATACACCCCACTCCGAATCCATGCCGCGAGCAAAAACAAAAATGCGCTGACGCCCTCCAGCTGCACCTCGGCCAAACGCAGCGAACTCGCTTGATTAGAAACAACCATTCCTGCCGTAAGCAGCAGCACAATCGCAACCAAATTCCAACCGAACGCGTGCGCCGCCGCGCGTGACGTATCGCCTTCTTGCGCGGGGACACTCAAGAGTCCCAATTCCACCAGCACCCACGCACTCGCCAGCATCGTAAAATTGTCGGCGGCGAAAAACAACAGTGCACCGCTCGCGGCAATTAACGAACCAAAAACAAAAACGCGCGCGTGACGTTCAATTCCAAACAGCAGGCGCCCGCACAAAACGACCAAGAGAAACAGTCCCAACGGCAGTGCCGCGCCGTTCCATTGCAATGTCAGCGATAACGCGGGCAGCGCATCCACCGGCGGAAACAGCGTAACCGGCTCTGCCGCGCGCGACACATAGATTAACGCGAACCCTGCGACAACACATGCGGCAAGCGGAATCCAGCGGCGAAAGCGAAACGAAAGCGGCAGAGGAAGGATTGAGAGGAGCGCGCCGCCCAATAAAACCAACGCGGGCAGCAAACCGACAATCACATTCATGAGCGCGAGATTCTAGCACAAATGAAACTCCCTGACCAAAAACAACGTCTATTCGATGTGACACACACAAGCCATACCATTGCTTCGCCTCGAATTACACCAATGCTATAATCAGCCGTTGGACCTGCACAGGTCCAACGCGCAAGGTTAGACTTATGCAAAAGAAATCTCTGATTCGTTTTCTCGTATGGATGCTCGCGGGCATGTTGTTTGTTTTTTTTGTGTGCGGCGGCATCGGCGCAGGTTTTTATTTCTTTGACACCATCCGCGCCTACACTGCCAACGCGCAGCTCCCCAATATCAGCGGCATCGTCGCGGATTTTCCGTCCGCGCAGCCGCAAGCGGTTGCCACCGTCGCGCCGCCGCCAAACGTCGCGGCAGGCGAACGCATCAATATTTTGATTCTCGGCATTGACCGCCGCGTGGATGAAGAAGGTCCGTGGCGTACGGACACGATGATTGTCGCCACCCTCGACCCCAAAACAAAAAGCGCGGGGATGCTTTCCATCCCGCGCGATTTGTATGTGCCGATTCCCGCGCCCGGCGCCGGCGAAAACCGCATCAATACTGCAAATTTCTACGGCGACTCGTCAAAATATCCGGGCGGCGGACCCGCACTCGCCAAGAAAACCGTCGAGTACAATTTCGCAATTCCGATTCACTACTATGTGTTGATTGATTTTGACGGCTTTCGGAAAATCATTGATTCGCTCGGCGGTGTGGATATTGACGTGCCCGAACCGATTGATGATCCCGAATATCCGACAGAAGATTATGGGACCATGCACTTGCAAATTCCGGCGGGACTGCAACACATGGACGGCGACCTCGCGTTGAAATACGCGCGCTCGCGAAAATCCACCAGCGATTTTGACCGTTCCAAACGCCAGATGCAAGTCATTTTGGCAATGCGCGACAAGGCGCTCAAAATCAATGCGCTCGCGCAAGCGCCGCAGCTCTTGGCACAACTGCGCGGCGCGATTGAAACGGACATGACGCCAGACCAAATGCTCGCGCTGGCGCCCATCGCCGCGCAGATTCGTTCCGACAATATCAAATCGCGTTCGATTGATTTGACCATGACGTACGAAATCAAACTCAATACCGGCGCGGATGTCTTGTGGCCCGACCGCGAAAAAATCGGCACGCTGATTCAAGAAATGTTCAGCACGCCGCCAAGCAGCAACGTCGTCACTTCTATCAGCCCGCTCAAAGCCGAAGCCGCGCGCATCGTCATTCTCAACGGCACTGCCAAAGACGGACTCGCGGCGATGGCGTCACGCTATTTGAAGAACAACGGATTCAATGTCGTACAAATCGGCAACGCGGAAAAACGCGATTACGCGAAAACTGTGCTTGTTGATTTAGCGAACAAACCTGCCACACTCAATTGGTTGGCACAGCACTTTAACGTGGACGCCGGCAACATCCGCAGCAATCCCACCCAAGAGCGCGATTCCGACATTCGTATTATTCTCGGCAACGATTGGACCCCGCCGCTCGAATAACAAAACAAGAGGTGGCTCGTCTTGACGAGTCACCTCTTGTGCATCATTCCACCAACAGCCAGAGAAATTCATACGCTTCCAATTGCGCGCGCGGCGGACAAGTAAATTCAACGCGGTTGAGAATATCCCAACCTTCCCGCCCCACGTACCCGCGCAATTTGATGGGCTCAGGGACGCGCGCGAGATTGTTCACCACCAGGACTCGTTCGTCCGCGCGACATCGCTCGTACGCCAACACATTCGCATTTCCCACGTCAACGCGCTGAAAATCTCCCTCGGCAAACGCGCTGTATTTTTCGTACGCCGATTCAAGCATCGCGCGCACGGCGCCTGAAATTTCCAAAGGACTCGCGTCCTGCGCGGCGCGCAGTGTCGCGGCGAGTGCGTTCGTTTCCGGACGCGCGGGCAAGGTCAACGCGAGCGCCAATGCCAATTCGAGCGCGCGCGGTTCGCGTTGTTGCAACGCCGCGCGCCAATCGTCAAGCACATGCTGCGGCACCAAAATCGTTGGCTCACTCATTCCGGCATCAATGCGCGCGACGCGGCAAATTCTTTTTGGAATACCTCGTGTGCGGTCTCGTAAATCGCGCGGAATTGGGCGCGGTACGCCTCGAGCTGTTGCCGCGCCGCGTCGTCGTCCATTTCATCCTCAATCGCGCGGCACAGCGCCAAGCCCAAGCCCGCATAGTTCAACGTGCGTCGCACTGCTTCTTCTCCATACAAAGGAATTAATTTTTGTTTGACGCTTTCGGAGAGGCGCGCGTCGCGCAGCGCGACCACTGCCGTTTTGCCGCCGACCGACATGGCAGTGTCCGCCAGTCCGAACGTCTTGTCCAACAATTTTTGTACGCCGCGCGCATCCATTTTGTTCCCCTTAAACAGCAAAAGCCCCGATACAATCGAGGCTCGAGCTCTCACGTTTCAAATGGATTCGGTTACGCGTTCGTCGGTTTGTGCGAATCGAGAAACGCCACCGCTTCGCCGACCGTTGTAATCTTTTGCGCTTCTTCGTCCGAAATTTCTCCGCCAAATTTTTCTTCAAACTCCATAATCAGTTCGACAAGGTCGAGCGAATCGGCTTCCAAATCTTCCCGGAAGCGTGCCTCCGGAACTACTTTGGATTCATCATCCACGCCCAGTTTGTCCACAATAATCGCCTTGACTTGTTCAAACGTATCCATGCTTTTGCCTCCGAAAGAATGTTGGGTGTTGTGCAACGTGCCCGTTGCAGCGCGGGCGCAAGTATATGCACGTTACCACAGTGCGTCAATCTTGCGCCGCAGGTTCAAATGCTGAAAACTTTAACACCGTTCGTCTGTCCAAGTTGCGCCCCGCGCCGTTCGCTTGCGCGCGACAGTCACGCAAACGAAATGTAACCTCTGCCCGCTCGTCGTATTCGTTATGCTATAATTCAATTCATCACAGCCGGAACACCCTATGCCCGACGAAACTATTGTCAGCAACCGCAAGGTCGAACACCTCCGCATCAATCTCGAAGAGAACGTTCAATTCTTTGATGTCAGTACGGGACTCGAAAAATACCGCTTTGTGCATCAAGCGCTCCCCGAACTCGACCTCGACCACATTGATACGTCGCTCGAACTCTTTGGCAGAGCATTACGCGCGCCTCTGCTCGTTTCTTCCATGACGGGCGGCGCCACCGAAGCGGAACGCATCAATCGCAATCTCGCGGGAGCCGCGCAGGCAACCGGCATCGCGATGGGACTCGGCTCCCAGCGCGCCGCAATCACCGACCCCGCGCTCGCGCGCACGTATCAGGTGCGCGACATTGCACCCGATATTTTGCTTTTTGCCAATCTCGGCGCGATTCAACTCAACTATAATTTTGGCATGGACGAATGCCGCCGCGCGGTGGAAATGATAGAGGCGGACGCACTGATTCTGCATTTGAATCCGATTCAAGAAGCCGTACAAGCACACGGCAATACAAATTGGAGCGGACTGCTCGCGAAAATAGAACAGCTCTGTCACACCCTCGAAACTCCGGTCATTGTCAAAGAAGTGGGCTTTGGAATTTCCGCGCACATCGCGCGGCAATTGGCGGACGCGGGCGTGCGCGCGATAGATGTGGCAGGCGCGGGCGGCACCTCGTGGGCAGCCGTCGAAGCGAAACGCGCGCCCAACGCGGAACTCAGGCAGCTCGCGGAAATGTTTTGGGACTGGGGCATTCCGACCGCCGAAAGTTTGGTCCAAGTGCGCGCGGCGCTCCCCGAATTGACCGTGTTCGCCAGCGGCGGAATCCGCAACGGCATCGAAATTGCCAAATGCGTCGCGCTCGGCGCGTCTTTGGTCGGGCTCGCCTCGCCGCTTTTGAAACTCGCGAACATTTCGACGGAACACACGATAGAGGGCATTCACGCGCTCGGCACACAACTGCGCGTGGCAATGTTTGGTATTGGCGCAGCCAATCTCGACGCGCTGCGCCACACCCCGCATCTGGTCAAAATCTAAAAATTTGTGCGCCCGACGCGGGCGCTTTTTTTGTGGCTGCCTATGTCCAACGAATACTTGGAAGCGATTGAATCGGAATTGCAAGAAATTACGCGCGCGCGCAATCCGCACTATGGCGATTTCTTTAACATGTTTTATTACCACCTGGGATGGACAGATGCGCGCGGCAATCGCATCCAAGCCGATACCGGCAAGCGCATTCGTCCGCTGCTCGCGCTGTGGGCATGTGAAGCAGTGCAAGGCACTTGGCGCGATGCGCTGCCGGCGGCGGCAGCCATAGAACTCATTCACAACTTTTCGCTGATTCATGATGACGTCCAAGACAACAGTGATGCGCGGCGCGGGCGTCCGACCGTTTGGAAAAACTGGGGTGTGCCGCAAGCCATCAACGCGGGCGATGCGATGTTTGTGTTGGCAGAGCAAGCACTTGACGAACTGCCGATGCACATGTCTATGGAACGTTACGTGGGCGTGCATCGTGTGTTCCACAGCGCGATTTTCAAATTGACGCAAGGGCAATACCTCGACTTGATGTTTGAACGCGCGGACCGCGTGACGCTGGAGCAATATTTTGAAATGGTGCGCGGCAAAACGGCGGCGCTCGTTTCTGCCGCCTGTGAAATCGGTGCGCGCATTGGGACGAACGAACCACTGCTCTATCGCACGCTCGCCAATTATGGAGAACATCTGGGGATTGCGTTTCAAATTGCGGATGACGTGTTGGGAATTTGGGGCGACCCGAACGTGACGGGCAAGTCCGCGCACAGTGATTTGCTCGCGCGCAAAAAATCATTTCCCGTTTTGTATGCAATCCAGACCGCCACGGGGAACGAGTTGGCTGCGCTTTATGCAAAAAAAGATTGGAACCGCAGCGAGCTCAAGCGGGTGCAAGACCTTTTGTCCGCTTCGGGCGCGCGCGAGTACGCAATGAAGCAGGCAGAACATCACGCGCGCGAGGCGGCATTGGCACTGCAAGCAACCAAATTACACAATTCCGCTTTGCGCCAAATGCACAATCTCATTCATCAGATGGTCTATCGCGAAAAATGAAAAATCCGCGCGGTGCGCGGATTTCATGTTTCGGGCAAAAAGCGCCACAAGATTTGATTCGATAACAGCATCCCCTGCTCGGTGAGGCGCATCCGTTCGTCATCCACAAGCAGTACGCCGCGCGGCGACAACCACTCAATCGGCTCTCGATACACGGCGCGCGCGTCCTCGCCAAAGCGCGCCGCAAAACGCGCCCACGTTACCCCTTCCGCTAAACGCAAGCCCAAGAAAATCGTTTCCGCCATTTGCATTGCGCGCGATATTTTTTCGCGTGCCGCAACGATGGAGTCTCCAATCTCCAGTCTCTGAATATATTCGCGCGGCGACCTGATATTTTCGTAGCGAATCTGTTCGCCGCGCATGTCTTGGCACGATGAATGCGCGCCCGCGCCAAAACCAAGATAGGGTTCGTTGAGCCAGTACGTTTTGTTGTGCTCGGACGCGTAACCGCGTTTCGCAAAATTGGAAATTTCATAGTGAGTGAGACCCGCCGCGCCGAGTGTTTCGACGGCGTGTTCGTACATCTGCGCGGCAAGGTCGGAATCGGGTTGGGGAATACGTCCGAGTTCGATTTGTTTTTTCAATACGGTGCGGTCTTCCACCTGCAACCCATACAGCGAAAGATGCTCCGATTCAAACGCGAGCGCGCGTTGTAATGTATCGCGCCAATCGTCGAGCGTTTGATTCGGCAAACCATAAATCAAATCGAGATTGATATTTTGCAAACCCGCGCGCCGCGCGAGTTCAAACGCTTCGTACGATTGTGCCACCGTATGCGCGCGATTGAATTGGCGCAAGCGCGCGTCGTCAAACGTTTGCACGCCGAGCGACAAACGATTAAAGCCCATGTCGCGCAGCGCGCGTAATTTTTCCAAATCCACCGTGCCCGGATTCGCCTCAAGCGTCCATTCCGCCTTGTCCGCAAATTCCCAGTGTGCGCGGATGACTCGAACAATTTTTTCGATTTGAGCGACGGAAAGAATCGAAGGCGTGCCGCCGCCCAACGCGAGCGATTTCGCCACACGCGGCGAGTCAATCGCCTGCGCGGTTTGTTCCACTTCGCGCGCAACAGCATGCACATACGCGTCAAATTCCTCTGCGCGCCGCGCATACACGTTAAAGTCGCAGTACGTGCAAATCGAAGGACAATACGGAATGAATACAAATAATGCTGTCATCAAACATCCCGTATAGTATGCCGGTTACGCGCCATGTCAACGTGTGCGGACAATTCGATTGACAACGCGTTTGCGCGAGTTGTATAATCGCACGCGTAATCCTCGCTCCCCCCGCTTCCCTTTTTGCCTTTTTCAAATCTTGACGACCCAACGCCGGGTCGCGTCATGCTATATGCTGCGATGCGCGTTTTCATTGGCGTTGATGAAAAACGCAATTCGCAAAACAACACCGATGGAGGTGACTTTGCATGATTCCCGCGCAATTCCAGTACGCGGCGCCCGCGTCCATTCCTGACGCGCTCGCGTTACTCCAATCCAATCCCGACGCGAAAATTTTGTCGGGCGGACAATCGCTCATTCCGCTGATGAAATTTCGCCTCGCCCAGCCCGCGATGATTGTGGACCTCAACAATATTGGCGGGCTTGACTATCTCCGCGACGAAGGCGGCTGGCTCAAAATTGGCGCACTGACGCGCGAATCTCAACTCGAAGATTCCGCACTCGTGCGTGAAAAATATCCGCTCCTGTACGACACCACTTTATCTGTTGCCGACCCCATCGTTCGCAATCGCGCAACGCTCGCGGGCAATCTCGCGCACGCGGACCCCGCGAACGACCATCCCGCGACGATGCTGGCATATCGCGCGCAAGTGGTCGCGACGGGCGCAAAGGGCAACCGTACGATTCCGATTGACGATTTCTTTCAAGGACTGTTTGCCACGTCGCTCGCGTCCGATGAAATTTTGACCGAAGTGCAAATTCCCGCGCCCAAACCACGCAGCGGCGGCGCGTACATGAAAATGGAACGCAAGGTCGGCGATTTTGCCACAGCAGGCGTCGCGGTGCAATTGACGCTCGACGCGGCAGGCAAGGTCGAATACATCGGAATCGGCATGACGAACGTGGGTTTGCAAGCTTTACGCGCAAAACGTTCCGAAGACGCGTTGCTTGGCGAATTGCCCACAGCGCATTTCATCGAACGCGCAGGTTTGTTCGCGCAGCAAGATTGTGACCCGAACGCGGACTTGCGCGGCAGTGTCGAATACAAACGCAACCTCGTGCGCGTGTTGACGATGCGCGCGCTGGAAAAAGCAGTTGCGAGAGCAAAGGGGAACGGGTGAAGGGGTGACAAGGTGAAGAGGTGAAAGAGAGTTGTCAGCGCCTCATCACTCGTCACTCGTCACTTTATCAACTTATGAATGTGACTATCAACATCAACGGCAAAGAGTACAGCGACGATGTGGAACCGCGTTTATTGCTCGCGCATTTCATTCGCGAAAACGCGAACCTTACGGGAACGCACGTCGGCTGTGATACAACTTCGTGCGGCGCGTGCACGGTTCTGGTAGATGATGTGCCGATGAAATCCTGCACAATGTTTGCGGTACAAGCGAACGGCAAAACGATTACCACCGTCGAAGGGCTCGCGCAAAATGGAAAACTCGTGCCGATTCAAGAGGGCTTTCACGAAAAGCATGGTCTGCAATGCGGATTCTGCACACCGGGCATGATGCTCACGAGCGTTGCCTTTTTGAAAAAGAATCCGCATCCGAGCGAACAAGAAATTCGCTGGGCGATTTCGGGAAACCTGTGTCGGTGTACTGGATACGTGAACATTGTCGAAGCGGTGAAATACGCGGCTGAAAAAATGGCGGAGGCGCAAAATGGCTGAAGCAATGGGTTTTGGACATTCCGTAAAACGAAAAGAAGACGCACGGTTTTTGCGCGGGCGCGGCAATTACATCGAGGACATCAAATTCCCTGGGATGTTGTGGCTCGACATTGTGCGTTCGCCGTTCGCGCACGCGAAAATCAAAAGCATCAACAAAGAAAAGGCATTGGCAACGCCCGGCGTCGCGGCAGTCATCACGGGCGCGGACTTGGTGCCGTACAAACTCGCGTGGATGCCGACGTTGATGAGCGACCAACAAATGGTCTTGCCTGTGGATACCGTGATGTATTACGCGCAAGAAGTCGCCGCCGTCGTCGCGACTTCGCGTTACGCGGCAGCGGATGGCGTCGCGGCGGTCGAAGTGGACTATGAACCAATGACGCCCGTCCTCGACCCGCACAAAGCGCTCGAGTCCACATCGCCCGTCATTCGCGCGGACAAGCAATCGAATCGCATTTGGCATTGGGAAGTTGGAAATCGCGCGGCGGTGGACGATGAACTCGCGAATGCAGATGTCGTCGTCGCAGAAGATATTTACATTCCGCGTATTCACGTCGCGTCCATCGAAACGTGCGGCTGCGTAGCGAAATGGGACCCCGTCGAAGGACATCTCACGCTCTACATGACGACGCAAGCGCCGCACGCGATTCGCACGGTTGTCGCGCTCGTGACGGGACATCTCGGTTTGATGGAGCACAAAATCCGCGTCATCTCTCCCGACATTGGCGGCGGGTTCGGCGGCAAAGTTCCTGTGTATCCCGGTTACGTTCTCGCCACCGCCGCGTCTGTTTTGACAGGCGCGCCTGTGAAATGGATTGAAGACCGCACGGAAAATTTGCAAGCCGATTCGTTCGCGCGTGATTATCATATTCACGGCGAACTCGCGGCGACGAAAGATGGAAAAATTACCGCGATGAAAATGGGCGTCGTCGCCGACCACGGCGCGTTCGACGCGGCGGCAAATCCATCCAAATTTCCTGCGGGACTCTTTTCTATCGCGACGGGTTCGTATGATTTCCAAAAAGCGTTCGCGGAAGTGGATGGCGTGTACACCAACAAGCCGCCAGGCGGGATAGCTTATCGCTGCTCATTCCGCGTCACAGAAGCGGTGCACGCGATTGAACGCATGGTGGACGTGCTCGCGCAGAAATTGGAAATGGACCCTGCCGATTTGCGCGAAAAGAATTTCATCAAGCCCGAACAATTTCCGTACAAGTCCGCGACGGGTTGGGAATATGACAGCGGTAACTACAAAGGCGCGTTAGACAAAGCCAAAGCCATGATTGGTTATGACGCGCTGCGTCAAGAACAAAAAGAAAAACGCGCCAAGGGCGAATTAATGGGCATCGGCATTTCGACCTTTACCGAAATCGTCGGCGCGGGTCCTTCGCACACGTTCGACATTTTGGGAATCAAGATGTTCGACAGCGCAGAGATTCGCATTCATCCGACGGGAAAAGTGATTGCGCGGCTCGGCACGAAATCGCAAGGGCAAGGACACGAGACCACGTACGCGCAAATCATCGCGGAAGAATTGGGGATTCCCGAAGATGATGTCGCCGTCGAAGAAGGCGACACGGACACCGCGCCATACGGACTCGGCACATACGCGTCGCGTTCGACTCCAACATCGGGCGCCGCAACAGCTGTGGCTTGTCGCAAAATCAAAGACAAGGCGCGCAAAATCGCCGCGTACTTGCTCGAAGCGCGCGAAGACGATTTGGAATGGGAGAAGGGCAAGTTCTTTGTAAAAGGTGCGCCCGACCGCGCGAAAACGATTCAAGAAATCGCGTTCGCCGCGTATACGAATCATCCGCAAGGGATGGAAGCGGGACTCGAGGCGGTGGACTATTACGACCCGCCAAATCTCACCTTCCCGTTCGGTGCATACATCTGCGTCGTTGACATTGACCGCGGTACGGGGCAAGTGAAAATTCGCCGTTTCGTCGCGGTAGATGACTGCGGCACCATCATCAATCCGCAAATCGTTGATGGACAAATCGCCGGTGGTCTCACCATGGGCATGGCGCCCGCGCTGTTGGAAGAGATTGTCTATGACGAGAACGGTGTGAATCTCACAGGTTCGTTCTCGGATTACCTTTTGCCAACTGCGGTCGAAACGCCGAAATGGGAGATGGACAAAACGGTGACGCCCTCGCCGCATCATCCCTTCGGCGCAAAAGGCGTCGGCGAAAGTGCCACCGTCGGCGCGCCGCCCGCGATTGCGAACGCGGTAGTGGACGCGCTCTCGCATCTCGGCGTGACGAACATTGACATTCCCATCACGCCGCCGAAAGTGTGGGCGATTTTGAAGGAGAAGGGCGTGGCGTTGTAGAACCGAAAGAGGTCGCGTAAAATGAATGTGGGAGAAATTATTCTCCCACATGTCACTTGATGAGGTAAATTATGGATCGAGTTGCAATCGAAAGCGGTTTCCGCGTGACGGTTCCCAAGAAAATGCGGAATGGTTTGAAAATCGGTGACGAATTGCGCGTCACTGTTGACTATGCAGGACGCATTATTTTGGTATCCGAAAAACAGATACGCTCTACATTACAACGAACGGCGGGAATGTGGAGCGGGCGTAGGGATATTCCGAACGATGGTGTCGCGTATGTGAATCGTTTGCGGAAAGGACGCCGTTTGCGTCGTTTAGGAGTCACGCGTCGTGCGCCTCGTTGATACCGATGTTTTGATTGACCACTTTCACAATGTTAAAGCGGCAACCGAGTTTATTGCGCAAGCATTGCTGGAAGATGGACAAGTATTGATTTCGACGATTTCCGTTGCCGAAATTCTGGCGGGGACGCGCGTGGGAGAGGAGGAAAATACCGAGGCATTGTTCGCGCTTTTTACAATCGTGTCTGCCGACGAGATGGTCGCGCGCGTCGCAGGCAATTACCTGAATCAATTTGGCAAATCAGTTGCTTTGGATTTGGGAGATGCGCTGATTGCGGCGACGGCAAAAATTTACAACGCAGACTTGATTACGCGAAATGCGCGTCATTATCCAATGCGAGATATTTTCGTGCGCGTGCCGTATGCACGCGGGAAAATGATAAAGAACGCGCCTAACAAACAGTGACACCCCGTCGCGCCGCCGAAAGTGTGAGCGCTTTTGAAAGAGAAGGGTGTGGCGTTGTAGCATAAAGTGAATGGGGCAACGAGTTGATGGTTGCCCCATGATTGGAATGGGTGAGTTGAGAATAGCGAAATTGCCAGAGGTGATATTGTTCGGCAAGGATTAACTGATCAGAAAATGATAAAACAAACCCCTCCCCAATCCATTGACGATTACATCGCGGCCTTTCCCAAAGATGTGCAAGCGATTTTGCAAAAAATCCGCGCGACCATTCACGACGCGGCGCCCGGCGCGCAAGAAACTATCAAATACCAGATGCCGACATTTGTGCTGAATGGAAACCTTGTGTACTTTGCCGCATTCAAAAACCATATCGGCTTTTATCCGATACCGACAGGCATAGAACGATTCCAGAAGGAATTGGCGCCGTACAAACAAGGCAAGGGTTCCGTTCAATTCCCACTCGATAAACCAATTCCGTACAATTTGATTCGCAAAATCGTAACATTTCGCGTCAAGGAAAATTTGGCAACAGTCAAAGCAAAGCAGAAATGAATCGCCATCCGTTACAATACAAGCAATACAAAAATTTCATGTTGTCACAAAGGGAACGAAATGTTCGATTTTCTCAAAGGCGGCAAGGCAAATCTGACCGTCACACTTGACCGCCAAAACAAAATTTACAAAGCAGGCGAAACAATTCGCGCGAGCGTGCGCGTCGAAGGCGTTAAAGATTTAAAAATTCAACGCGCCGTTATCGCACTCGTGTCGCGCGAAGAATATGAATACAAATACGAAACGCGCGATTCCGACGGCGACCTCGAAACGCGTACAAGCAAGGCAACCGACGAGAACAAAGTTTGGGAACAGCAATTTTTGGACGAGACGACTATTAAAGGCAACTCGAATCAAACGTTCGAGTTTGACATTCCAAGGCAACTGCAAAGTCGCGCCAATTGTCATTTCGAGCGGATGCGAGAAATCTCAACCTTTCGTGACAAATGAGATTTCTCACAGAGTTTACCCCGAAGGATTGAGGGGTTCGAAATGACATATCCTTGTCAAGGGACTTTGCAGTCGCCTTATTTGACATTTCCATTGATTGGTCCTTGCGCGGTGTGTTGGCGCGTCGCTTGCGCGGCGATACCATTGTGGAACAAGAAATAGTATTGCACCATGGTGCGTGATATGAAACCCTCGGTCAATCTGAAACCCACGCTCGAATTTTTGGACGACCTCGCAAGCAACAACAACAAAGCGTGGTTCGATGCGCATCGCGCGCGTTATGAACAAGCAAAGGCAGCGTTTGAAGAATTTGTCCAACTGCTCATTGCCGAGATAGACAAGTTCGACAAGTTGGGAATCTTGTCCGCGAAAGAATGTATCTTTCGCATCCATCGCGATGTGCGTTTTGCAAAAGACAAATCGCCGTACAAAACCAACATGGGCGCGTTGATGGCGCCGGGCGGAAAAAAATCCGCGCGGCAAGGATATTATTTTCACCTAGAACCCAACAATAAATCATTCATCGCAGGCGGCTTGTACATGCCGACGCCCGAACAGTTGGTGAAATTCCGTCAAGCGATCGACCGCGACGCGGCGCCATTCAAAAAAATTGTCCGCGCAAAAAAATTTGTCGAATACTTTGGAACTTTGGACGGCACAAAACTCGC
>JAKOPZ010000351.1 GCA_029778615.1 Chloroflexota bacterium
TCCACGGCACGGTCATTCATGTGTTTGTCACTCTCATCAAGTTCACCCCTGACACGCCATCACACACAAGGCCACTCGATTCGCGATATGTGTGATGGCGTGTCACCAATCACCATTTGCGTGTCGCACGAGGAGCTCGGCAAATTTTTTCGCGCTGTTGTCAAAACTCGCCATCGCTTGCGCGGCGCGCCGCGTAATGACAACATTTCCTAAATCGAATTTCGGTTGCATTGTGTTTTTCTCCTCTCTCATCAAATCGAGAACAATTGTTGCTGTTCGACTTGAATCGTTGTTTTTGAAAATGCTTGAACTCTGTTCTCTATGTTGGGCATGTTCGCTGATGTGCCTCTTTCCTGTACAAGTCGCGCAACATCATCATCTGCCAACTCGCTCAATGCTGCCTTTGCAATGGCGAGTGAAGTTTGACGACGCGCGGTTGATGCTTCGAATTCGTATTCGCGCAAGATGCCGCTTTCGATAATCCATCCTTTCAATGTTCGTTCAACATCGCTCCACGTCCACGCGGCATCGCCCATGCTCTCGAACGTTGCATGGTGGCGCACGAACGCAAATCGTTTTTCGGCGGTGTCACACCACGTCTCGTAAAAACCAAATCGGTTGTAGTGAGCGATGTGCATAAACAAATGCGTCATACGCTCGTAAAACCATTTGTGGAACATCTCAAACGGGCAGCGCGCTTGTACAAATCTGATATAGTGCCGCGCAAATTTTTCCTTGTCCGCGACGGTATGCCATTTTGTTGGCGTGAACTGCCACGCCGCGCGCGAATCGTCCAAAGTCATCACGCTTCACCTCCAACAAAAATGCGAATTGTACCCCGTACAATTCGCATTCCTTGATAAAAAACCAGAGACCTCAAGTTTTCGCTTGAGGTCTCCTTGAATTGATTCAAATCTATTTCGTCACGCGTTACACGCGGCGAAATTTCAGACGGGCTGTCTGCTCTTTTTTGCCGCGCATACAGCAAGCGCCATCGCTTGGTGCATGTCTTGACTGTCTTCCACCTGACGCGACGCTTTAACAAGCATGAGCAAATTCTCATCACTTGCTTCCTGCTCGTTCATCATCAGATGCGCCACGCGCACTGCGGCTTTGATTTGGAAATCGAGTTGTTGATTCGGTTCGGTTTGTGCAACCCGGCGTTTCATTCGCGCCTCCGTGGTATCGTGCTTCTCTGCGCGCACTATACCACGCCGCGCGTCAAATTTCAACAACTACGCAGATTGATTTTTGGGCGAATCACGTCACATCGTTTTTCGCGTCCACATGTGCTGAAAGAATTTCCACACGCCAACGCAATGCTCGTTCAATTCGTGGTTCGAGCGTTGCAAAGTCTTCTTCAGCCCAATACGCGGCGCGCTTTGTGTACCACTCGAACGGTTCGAATGCAATCTGCGGTGCAGCAAAACGTCTGGCGCAAAATTGTTCACACAGCCGCGCCAATATCTCGCGCGGCGCGAGCCAGTAATCGCCGTGACCGAGAACAAATTTGTAGATTTCGATGTCCTCTTCACCGAGTTCGACATCATTCGGCACCTTTTTCCGCGTGACTTTTTGTGCCAGCGCGCGGTCACGAATTAACGACGCGGCTTGCGCTATCAAAGCACCATCTTGGCGAAGTAGTGTATCAGCTTCGCGCAAACCGTACCTGACACTGTATTCGGACAACGCGCTCGCATCCACGAAACGTTTTCCTTTCCGCACGCGCGTTGTGATGCCGAACGCCTTGCCTGCTTCATAGTCGAGCCAATGTCCGAGCAATTCATGCGCGAGGGACCGAATCAGACGCCCGGAATGGGTCAAGGTGCCAACGGTCGCAGTCCTTTCACTTGGCACATATAAA
>JAKOPZ010000352.1 GCA_029778615.1 Chloroflexota bacterium
ATTGGCAGGGTCAATTACCTGGATATGGAATGCTTGTTCGTCAATGATTGTGACAATCACCGCGTGCAAAACATTGATGCCGTGCAATGGCGCGAGATTGACGAAAGCGATTACATGAGAACGCGACTGTGTGACAAATGATTTCAATTCCTCAAGTGTGGTCAGTCGCGCAGCAGCCGCTTCAAGTCCAAACGATTCCACACACGCGGCAGCGAGTTTTGCCAGCGTTCCTTCCGAATCGGTTTGGCAGCATTCGTAGATTTCCGGCTCGGTTTTTGTAATGCCGAAAGCGGAGAGAATCATGCGAATACAGGCGGGCACGCACGATTCGGGGCGTTCTTGATGGAAAAAAGAAATTGCCACTATGCGGGTCGCGGGTGAACAAACGACTGGAACGATTCCGAAAGTTCGGGCTCACGGCTCTCGCGCAACGCGCGGCTTGTAGTTTTCATTTGCGCGATAGGCGTCCATCCGACAACTTGCGCGGTTTCATCATCTACAGCAACGACACCCACTGTGCCGAGAACGTCGGTGTGAATATAACCGAATTGCACGGGAACAATCCACAAGGCACGCACAGCTGCAATCATCAGATGCGGCGCGCCGGCTGTCAATTGATTTCCAACATGGTCTAACAAGAACTCGGTTGCGGACGCACGAGCTTGTTCGGGATTGGTTTTTGGTGAGATTGTTGTTGCTATTTCATTGATTTCGTACTGCATAAAACACCTCGTCAAGAATTATAACGCACGCCCAAACACCTCGCAACTCAAAAACTCAAGCAAAGGATTTGAACTCATGTCTGATACCACCGCTGAAATCCAAACCGGAAATTTTCGCACGTTCTATAACGAAAGCGGACAGGGCAGTGCCGAAACGATTTTGTTTTTGCACGGTTCGGGTCCGGGCGTCACCGCGTGGTCGAATTGGCAATTTGCGCTGCCGTTTTTTGAAAACACGTTTCATTCCATCGCGCCCGACCTCGTTGGTTTTGGCGCGACCGAGCATCCCAAAAATCCGCCGACGGGAATGAAAAAGTGGATGCGTTTGTGGGTCGAACAATCGCTTGCATTGCTCGACGCGCTGCACATTCAAAAAGCGCACCTCGTCGGCAATTCGATGGGCGGCGCGATTGCGTTGAATTTGTTGAAACAAGCGCCCGAACGTTTTGACCGCGTCGTGTTGATGGGTTCGATTGGCGCGCCGCACAAAATCACGCGCGAGATTGACCGCTTGTGGGGCTTTTACGAAAATCCGTCCGCGAAATTATTTCGCCAAATCATTCGGTGGTTTGTGTACGACGCGTCGTTTCTCGGCGACCGCCTCGATACGATTGCAAAAACGCGCTACGACGCCGCGATGAATCCCGATGTCCAACGTTCGTTTCAAGCCATGTTTTCCGGCTCGCGCCAAAAAGTGGTTGACGATTTGGTCGTTCCCATTTCCGCGCTGCGCCGCATGACGAATTCAACATTGTTGGTGCACGGACGCGACGATGTGATTGTGCCACTCGAAACGAGTTTGCATTTACTTGAACATTTACCGCGCGTCCAACTGCATGTTTTCGGACAGTGCAGTCATTGGATTCAAGTCGAATACGCCAAACAATTCAACGATTTGCTGCTGCAATTTTTTACAGCAAAGCTGTAGGGGCGAAGCAATCACATTCGCGGTTGCGACTCGATGCGCGATTGTGTCTGCGGTTGCTTCGCCCTTACAAACCAAACGGCATGACCGACAGGAATCAGATTCTCGCGCAGCGTTTGGACGACGCGATGCAGACACGCGTGCCCATTCCGCCGTTGAGCGAGAGCGATGGCGTCACGGATGTGCAGACCGCGTACGCGATTCAAAACGCGTGGACGCAAATGCGAGTTGCGCGCGGCGAAAAAATTGTCGGACGCAAAATTGGTCTCACGAGCGAGGCGATTCAAAAACAGCTCGGCGTGGACCAGCCCGATTACGGCAACTTGTGGAAGACGACGCAATACAATGCCACAAACGGCGCAGTCGAAATTCCCGCGCACGATTTTGTCCAGCCGCGCATCGAAGGCGAAGTCGCGTTCTTGATTGGCAAGAGTTTGCGCGCGCCACGCATTACGCCCGAACAAATTCTCGCGGCAACGGACGCGTGCGCG
>JAKOPZ010000353.1 GCA_029778615.1 Chloroflexota bacterium
CGCCCCCACATTCCCCCCCCCCGCATTGACCTTGCTACTTTGCCGCCGCTGCTTTCGACCGGCGACTCGAACTCGTTCGCCGAATTTACGCTCAAGGTGCGCGACCCAAAAATTTTGGATGAGCTGATTGACGCGCCATATTTTTCGCCCGACCTCGTGCGCGCGTTCAAAAAATTCCGTGAGGAAATTTTGACCGGCGTAATTCAGCCGTTGCGCGAGGACGCGCCCGATGCAGAATTTTGGC
Source organism: Chloroflexota bacterium (assembly GCA_029778615.1). Classification (GTDB taxonomy): domain Bacteria; phylum Chloroflexota; class Anaerolineae; order UBA4142; family SHND01; genus SHND01. The sequence continues at coordinate 245 of JAKOPZ010000353.1, forward strand.
GCGCGATTTCCAAATCGTTCATCGGGCGTTCATGGCTCGACGTGCCGTGGTTTTGGGCGGAAACTTTTTTTTATCGCCGCATTTTGGAAATTGTCGGTTATTTTCAAATCGGCGCGTGGCATGAGCGCGACCCGTTTGCGCCGCAAAAAGACGCGGAATTGAAAAAAGACGCGGCGCCCGAACGCGTGCGCGCGGTGTTGCAGACGACGGCGCATAACGCACAACCAATACCGAACAACGAAATGAAATTTGAAACGCTGCTTCATGCCGCGCTGTGGGGCAATCGCGTGGACTTGTCGTATCACGTGGAAAAGAGCGTGGGGCGCGCCGCGCGTGTGCAGGACGAACGCGCGAATTTGTTGGTAGACGACGCGCCGCGCGTGTGGGAATTTTTCACGGCGCACCCAATTAGCAATTTGGTTTACGTGTGCGACAATGCGGGCACCGAACTCGCGCTCGATTTGGCGTTTATGGATTTTTTGCTCGCCGAACATTTGGCGGAAAAAATCAGCGTCCATTTGAAACCACAGCCCTTTTATGTATCCGACGCGATGCCGCAAGATTTACAGCGGACGCTCGCCGCGTTCGACCAAGCCGGCGGCGAAGCGAATGCGCCAACCCGCGCGCTGGCGCAGCGTTTGCGCGAACATCTCACAACAAAACGTTTGCAATTGCGCGTGCATTGGTTTTATCCGACATGTCTGCATTATTTTGAAATGCCGAACGATTTGTTTGAAATGTTCCGCGCGGCAGATTTTGTAATTTTCAAAGGCGATGTAAATTATCGTCGGCTTGTCGGCGACGCGCATTGGAAACCGACGCTCGCCTTTGAATATCCCACGCGTTATTTTCCGACGCCGTTCGTTGCGCTCCGCACCTTGAAATCGGACGCGATAGTGGGCTTGGGCGCGGAACAGGTCGAAGCATTGAATCGCATTGACCGCGCATGGCGCGTGAACGGCAAACGCGGCGTGGCGCAGACGAGGTTGGAGATTGGAGACTAGAGATTGGAGACTTGAGATTTTTGATTTGCGTTTCACGTATCCTCTCATGATAAAGCAGCTAAAAATTTTCCTTCCGCTCTTTTTTCTTTTCTTGACGCTGACGCTCTCTCCTGCGTTCGCGCAAGATAAATCTGTTGTCGTACAGCGGCGCGATGGCGACATGACCATCAACCAAGACGGCAGCGTCAGCATTGTCGAAACGTGGGTGGTGGAGTTTCGGGGCGGACCGTTTCGCTTTGCCTTTCGTTCCATCCCGTTCAACAAAATTTCTTCGTTTGTATTTCAAAGCGTGAGCGAAAACGGGACGGAGTATCAGCGCGCGGGTTCCGAAACGCCAAATACCTTTGAGGTGGAGAGCAGTTCGAATGAACGCACCGTCACGTGGTATTTTCCGCCGACGACGAATCAGACGCGCACGTTTCAATTGCGCTATGTTCTGTACGACCCACTGCGGATTTATCCGGACGGCGACCAGTTTTGGTGGAAGTTTATCGAGCAAGACCGCGCGTACCCCATCAATGCCGCGCGCGTCACGGTGCATCTGCCGTCAACATTGGAAACGAATCAGATTGGCGGAACAACGTACACCAACATGCGTGACACGGGCGGCGCGCGCGTGCTCGATGGACAGACGATTGAATTCAACGGCGGACCGTTTCCGCCCAACACGGAATGGGAAATCCGCGCGCAGTTTCCGCATGGTGTCGTGAGCCAATCCGTTCAATCGTGGCAGGCGGCGGATGATGAACGGGTTGCGCGTTTGGAAGCGCAGGCGCGCGCGGTGGAACAATTTGGTTTCTATTCCACTTGGCTCACGTGGTTGATTGCGCTCGGCGGCGCGCTGGCGCTGCTCGTGCTGTGGTACGTGTTTGGACGCGACCGCGCGGGCGAACTGCCCGCCGAATTTTTGAACGCGCCGCCTGCCGACCCGCGCACAAATCAAATTCTGTCTCCCGCGCTGGCGGGGACTTTGCTCGACGAACAAGCGAACGTACGCGATGTGCTGGCGACGTTGATTGATTGGGCACAACGCGGCATCCTCAAAATTCGCGCGCTGCCGCAAGGGACCAAAACGGCGACGCCGAACGACGATTATGTGTACGAGCGCATCGGCACGGACGCGCCGCCTCTGTACTATCAATATGAACGCGCATTGATGCAGCGATTGTTTCAAGGCGAAACGAGTCGCAGTATCGGCACGATTCGCCAAAAATTTACCGCATCGCTCGACGAAATGTTTAACGCGTTGTATGACGAACTGGTACGGCTCGGGTATTTCGAAACGCGTCCCGACCGCGTGCGCGCGCGGTTCTATCGGCTCGGCTGGTTGCTGCTCGTTTTGCTCTTGCCCGCCGCGTTTTTGTTTCAATTGTACGTCGGTGCGGCGATTGCATCGGATTTGGCGTTTTCGTGGCTCGCCCTCGCGCCGTGGGGGATGCTCCTGCTCGTCGCCGGCGCGGTGATGTATCTCGCGCGTTACATGCCGCGCAAAACTGCGACGGGCGCAGACGCCGCCGCGCGTTGGAATGCGTTTCGGCGCTATCTGACGCACATCGAAAAATATACGAACGTCGCGGACGCGTCCGCACAATTTGAAAAATATTTACCGTACGCCGTCGCGTTCGGCATTGATAAAACGTGGGTGCAAAAATTCGCGGCAGCGGACACGCCCGCGCCGAAATGGTACGTCGCGCCGCCTGCCGCGCGTTCCGTCAGCGCAAGCCGCGCGTCCGATACGCGCGCGTCAACAAGTGCGTCCGCACGCGCGGGTGTGGACAGCGCGCCCGCGACAGCCCCGGCGAGCGCGTCTGGTGTGCCGTCGTTGAATCAAGCCGCGAGCGGCGCGTTCACTTCGCTCAATAGTGTGAGCGCAAGTTTCTTTTCGATGTTGAACACGACGGCAAGTTCGTTTGTGGCAAGCAATCCGGGCTCGAATCCAAGCCGCATGAGTTTTCGCTCAGGCAGTGGTGGCGGCAGCAGTTGGAGTTCGTCGAGCTCGAGCCACAGCAGTTTTTCGGGGGGCGGCAGCTCCGGCGGTGGCGGCGGTGGCGGCGGGCGCAGTGGTTTTGGCTAAATTTTTTTGCGTGTGCTTATTCCATTTCACCAAAGTTGCTTTACAGTTTCATAGCGCGATTCTTGCGAAATAAACTCGTTTTCCGCAAAATTCTATTGCCGATGTAAAGCATTTATGGTGAGACGGAATAGGTGTGGGACGTGGTGTGGGTCGGGCGCAGCAGCAATACGGGAACGGACACGTGCCGCACAATTTGTTCTGCCACACTGCCAAACAACAAGCGGCTGATGCCCGAACGTCCATGGGTGGTCATCGCAATCAAATCAATATCTTGCGCGCGGGTGCGCTTGATAATTGCTTCCGCCGCGTTTCCCAAATCCACTTGTACGCGCACTGCATAACCGTTCTCGCGCAAGGATTGCGCGAGCGATTCGAGTTGGTCGCTCAACGCGCTCAAACGCGAATCATCTTCTTGCGATTCATAAATCGGATGATGCGCCAATTCCACATCTTGCCCCGTTTCGTACATCGGCAGCGGCATTTCGCTGGCGGCGGGGCGCGGCGGCAGTCCGGTGAATCCCTCCGTCGGCGCGCCGATGCGATACAAAATGAGTTCGCCTGTGTCGGGCGCAAAGAATTTTTTCACGGTGGCGAGAATCTGCGCGCTAAACTCTGAACCATCGAGAGGGATAAGAATGCGAGTCATTGTATGTTCCTTTGGCGAGTTCACTCGGGGGCTTGTTCAATCCACAAATTTCCGTACCGGTCTACACGCGCATCATACTCTGGATGTATCAACGTTGTCGAATCAAATTCTTCCACAATAGCAGGACCGCTAACGCGCGCGCCCGCGCCCAATTTGTAACGGTCATAAATCGGGCACTCTACAAAGCCGCCGCGTTCGGCAAAATAAATCGCGCGCGATTCTTTGATTGCTTGTTTCTCTGTCTTGCCAATTTCTTGCAATTGCGGTTTCGCAATTTTGCCCCACGCGGTCAGACGCACATTCACAAATTCCGTCGGCTCGTGCGGCGCGCTGAATCCGTAGGCGCGTTCGTGCGCGCGATGAAATTGTTCAAGCAACAATGAAATATCGTTCGCTTCAAGTTCGTGGTTTGGCAATGCAAGCGCAAGTTCGTAACTCTGTCCCACATAGCGCATCTCCACTTGGCGCGTAAACTGTATCTCTGTATCCGCCATCCCTTCGCGCGCGAGGACATTATGCCCCGCGCGTTCCATTTTTTCAAACGCGTCTTGTACCGCGCGCGTGTCCAACGCGTCGACGCGTTCAATCATGGTCGTCGCGTAATCGTGTTTCAAATCGGTGACGAGGAGACCGCGCGCGGAAAAAATTCCCGGCGACATGGGAATCAGCGTCGTCGGAATTTCCATTTCTGCCGCGAGGCGGTTTGCATGAAGCGGACCTGCGCCCCCGAACGCGATGAGCACAAATTCGCGCGGGTCGTACCCGCGCTGCACGCTCACCAAACGCAGCGCGTTCACCATCGCCGCGTTCGCAATTTCGATGATGCCGTGCGCGGCGGAAACCACGTCCATCCCCAGCTTGTCCGCGCAATGTTTTTGAATCGCCGCGCGCGCGCGTTCGACATCCAATTCGATTTCGCCGCCGAGAAAAAATTTTGGATTGATGCGCCCCAACACCAAATTCGCGTCGGTGATGGTCGGTTCCGTTCCGCCTTTCGCATAACACGCGGGACCGGGGTCCGCGCCCGCGCTTTGCGGACCCACGCGCAGCGCGCCGCCCGAATCCACCCACGCAATCGAACCGCCGCCCGCGCCAATTTCCACCAAATCAATCACGGGTGTACGAATCGGATAACCCGAACCGCGCGCGCTGCCATATCCCGCGCGCGCAGTGCCGCCAACCTCATAATCTTTCGTGATGCGCGGCGAACCATCTTGCACCATCCCCGCTTTCGCCGTCGTGCCGCCCATGTCGAACGAAAGAATATTTTTTTGCGCGAGCGCAGTGCCGAGATGTGCTGCGGCGATGACGCCCGCCGCCGGACCCGATTCGACAATGAACACGGGTTTTTCGCTCGCCGCCGCGAACGTGAACACGCCGCCGCTCGACTGCATCACCAACAATTCCGCGTTCAAGCCCGCGTCGCGCAAACGCGTTTGAATGTTTTGCAAATAACGTCCGACGAGCGGACGCAAACTCACATTGATAATTGTTGTACTCGCGCGCGTGTATTCGCGAATTTCCGGCGCGACTTTAGATGACAATGACACCACCGCTTCGGGAAAAATTTCGGTCAAAATTTCGCCCGCGAGTTTTTCGTGCAATGGATTCAGGTACGCGTGCAAAAAGCAGACCGCGACCGCTTCCACTTTTTCATCGCGCAATGTTTCCGCAACATGACGCATTGCGTCATAATCCAACGGCGTCAACACATTGCCCTGCGCGTCCATGCGTTCCGGTACGCCGAACGCTAAATTACGCGGCACGAGCGGTTTCGGTTTTTCAAATTGCAAATCGTACAGCGACGGACGAATCTGCCGCGCGATTTCGAGCATGTCGCGGAAACCTTCGGTGGTAATGAAACCCGTGCGCGCGATTTTGCCTTCGATAATCGCGTTCGTCGCAACCGTCGTTCCATGCACCACATAACGAACGTCTTGCGGCGCCACATTCGCTTCGCGCAAAATGCGTTCGGTGACGCGCAAGAACGCAATCGAAGGGTCGTGCGGCGTGGAAGAAACTTTGGCGATGCGCGTTTCGCCCGTGCGCTCGTCCATCAACGTCGCGTCGGTGAACGTGCCGCCAATGTCAATGCCGAGTCGGTAGGACATAATTGGAGACTAGAGATTGGAGATTTCCGAGTTCTGATTTTCGATTTCGTGAAACGTGAAACGTGAAACGTGAAACGTGAAACGTGAAACGTCAAACGTCAATTGACTCGGTATTCTTTTTCCGCGTTCATCCGCGTGTATCCGCGTCCAAATTATTTTTTTGCGCGCAATGTACGCGTTGCGTGTTCATCCACAATCCATTTTTCAATATCAATCACAACACCGTATTCCTCACGCGCGCGTTCCACGCTCACTTTTTCTTGGCGCACATCGCGCAGCACGCGTTGCGCGTCGCGTTCGTGCGGCTCCCCGTAACCGCCGCCGCCGCAAGTGCGAAAACTGATAATATCGTTTGCTTGAATTTGAATTGTCGTTTTGGACGCGAGTGGAATTTCCTCACCGCCGCGCAATAAAAAATACTGCGCGATTTTTCCTTCGCGTCCGCCAAACAAGCCGTGCGGTCCCCATCTATCGCGGTCCGACAAAAGCGAACACGACGCGTCGTGGTCAATGAATTGATAATCGCGCCGCAGTCCGAGTCCGCCGCGAAATTTTCCCGCGCCGCCGGAATCGTTCACCAATTCATAACGCGCGAGCCGAATCGGATAATTGCGTTCGGTTTCTTCGACGGGCGCGTTCTCGGTGTTTTGTCCGTGCGTTTGCACCGCGTCCGCACCGTCTTTCGTCTCGCGTCCGCCATAGCCGCCCGCAATCGCTTCATAGTACGCGTACAAATCACCATCGCGCGGGTCAATTCCGCCGAACGCGATTTGCGCCATCATCGCCTTTGTTCCCGCAGGCACGCGTTCGGGAATCGCTTGGGCGAGCGCTTGGAAAAGAATATCGGTGAGCCGATGCTGTGTTTCCCAGCCGCCGACAACGGGCGCGGGCATCGTGCAATTCGTAACCGTTCCTTCCGGCGCAATCATTTTCACCAACGCATAAAATCCCGCATTCACCGGAATATCGGAATCAATCAAACATTTCAAAACATACGCGCACGCGGCGAACGTTTGCGCGTAGGTGGAATTGACGGGCGCGCGTCTTTGTTCATCCGAACCCGTGAGGTCGAACAACACGCCATCGTCGTCAATCGTAATCGTCGCCGCGAGATGCACAGGTTCGTCGGTGTAACCATCGGTGTCAACCACGCCCGTCGCGGAAAAAATTCCGCGCGGCAATTTTTCTAAATCGTTACGCGCGCGGCGTTCCGTGTACGCGAGCAATTCGTCCATGTACGCGTTCAATGTTTCGATACCGTACCGTTCGGCGAGCGCGGCGATGCGTTTTGTGCCCGTGATGTTTGCCGCAATCTGCGCGCGAAAATCCCCCGCCGTTTCGCGTTTGCTGCGAATTTGCGCGAGGACGAGGCGGAAAATGTCGTCATCAATTTTTCCTTGCGCGACGAGTTTGACGCCGGGAATGATGATGCCTTCTTGAAACACTTCGCGGAACGCACCGATGCTCCCCGGCGCACCCCCCCCCACGTCCACATGATGCGCGAGATTTGCCACATAGCCAATCAACACATCACTCGCGTACACGGGCGAAATCAACGTAATATCGTTGAGATGCACACCACCGAGATACGGGTCGTTGGCGAGAATGCCATCGCCCGCGCGCAAATTTTCCGCGCCGTACGTACGAATTACATTCGGCACAAATTTGGCGAGTGAACCAAGATGCACGGGTTGTCCCGACGCCTGCGCGATGGTACGCATTTGGGAATCAAAAAACGCGCACGAAAAATCGTTACGCGTTTTGATATTCGTCGAGTACGCGCTGCGTTTCAGCGCGAGCGCCATTTCTTCGGTCGCTTCGACGAGCGCAGAGGCGAGGACTTGGAAGAGGATGGGGTTCATTAGAGATTAGAGACTGGAGATTGGAGATTGGATTTGGCGCGTAAATCCCTTAAGGTAGCGTTTTGGAATCTTGCAAACCATCGTGTACGCGGGGTCGAACATGTTGCCCAAGTTGTACTCGACGCATTGCCCAAACAAAATGCTCGCGCTCACCGCGTCGAGTCCGTAATCGTCTTGGAGCCAGCGTAACATTTCCGTCGTCGCGTGCTGGGTTGCTTGGTCGAGCGGACGCGCGTTGCCGACGGTGAAAATATATTCATCGTTTTCGCCGCGCACCTGATTGATTTTTTTATTTTTCAACACGCGCACAGTGAACTGCACGTCCATCGAAATTTCGATGCCCGTGCCGACCATTTCGCCATCGCCTTGCGCCGCATGTCCATCGCCGAGATAAAAGAGCGCGCCAGAAACAAACACGGGAAAATACACCGTGACGCCCGCGACGAATCCATTGTAATCCATGTTGCCGCCGTGTTGGGCAGAGGTCGCTGTAGAAATGGCTTGCCCATCATACGGCGCAACGCCGAAACAACCGAGCATCGGCTTAATCGGCACAACAAATTCGCCCAATTTTGTTTTGGGTGAAACGAGCGTTGCCGTTTCCATTTCACCGTCCACGCGCCACTCTGCTTTGTCGCGCGGCGGCAATTGCGGAACGAACGAGGGGTCAACAACATTTGACGCGACGGACGCGCGCGACCAGCCATATTCGCGATTCGGCGTGATGCGTTCCAAATGCACGACAAGTGTGTCGCCCGGTTCCGCGCCTTGAATAAAAAACGGACCCGTTTGTGGATTGGGGTCCGCGCTGACGCGTTGATTCTGCGCGTCATAGCCGTTCGCATCAATCGTCGTCGTGATGACCGTATTGCCATCGGCGATTTCAAGAACGGGTGTGTGGGAACCGAGAGTGATGTGGTAGTGCGTGGGAGAAAAGTAGTGGGTGGTCATTTCGTTTGGAGATTGGAGATTAGAGATTTTAGAACTTTGTTTTTCTCTGCGCCTCTGCGTCTCTGCGTGAGAAGCTCTGCAATCTCAATAGGGAGTACTCTATCTCTCAGAAAGACGAAACAACGTTTCGCCCGCGTGCGGCACAACCAAAACATTTCCATCTCGGCGCGCTTGCCATTCGGCTATATCAATTTGCGCGGGGTCGCAGTAACCCAAATTCACCGCGCGACAAATCTCTTGCGGAATTTGCGTTGCCAATGTTACTTGAATGCGCGGACGTTCGATGCCTGCGGAACCATTGCTTCCGCGTTCAAACGTGCCAATCCCGCGTACGTGCGTTGAATGAGCGAGGACGCCCCAGGGGAAATGTTTGAACGCGTCCCATTGTTTCACAAAATAATCGCGCACATGATAACCAATTTGCCGAATCAACGCGCCGTGCGTGACGCTGATTTCGCGCAGATGCGGCGCATACAAAATCACCTCGCCGCCGTCCGCCACAATCGGTTCCGTTTTGTACATTCCTTTCGCGCCGACCCACAACTCGTCGTACATTGCGGGCAGCACGGCAAGAACTTGCTTGTACGGATGCTCAAGCCATTGAATATGAATTTGCGCGGACAAATCCGCTGCGCGCGTCCACGCGTCTTCCGGCGTTCCAAAAAATAATCCCGCCACGCCATCATGTGACACCACACTGCAAAACGCGTGACGCGGTGTGGGAATCATGGACGCCGCTCGATTGATGACATCACGCACAGGTGTCTGTTTTGTCCCGATAATTTCGTACGATGTCATCAACGCGCCGAGCCAATGCGTGAAATCAATAATATCTTGTCCCGCAATGCCGGGGAAAAAATATTTGTTGCCGCCGCTGAAACCGACAACCTCGTGCGGAAACACCGGACCGCAAATCAAAACATGGTCGTACTCACAAATCAGTTTGTTTAATCGCACAGGCACCGCTTGATGAAACAATCCATTGCTCAATTCTGCAATATCATCCGCCGCAATTTCGCCGAGCGAGACGAGCGCGTTCGCCTCTTGCCACGCGTGATTCAAAATTTCAACATCCGCATATTCGTTCACGCGTTCCGCGCGCGTCAAACCGAACATTTTTAGAATCGCATCCTCGCGCATCGGCGGATGTGTGCCCAACGCGATGAGAAATGCGATTTCGCGCGCGCGCGGGCGCAAATGTTTCACGAGCAAACGAAAAAACAACGGCAGCGGCATCGTGCGCGTGCTGTCGGGCACAAGCACCAATACGCGTTGGTTCGTGAGCGGCAATGTGTCCAGCCCGTTCGCAACAATTTCCTCAATTTCAAATTCGCTCAAGAACCGCATAGATTCTTTTTGAGAGTTTGCCATGCGCAATCTTTCAAACCCCGCTGAAAGCCGAAAATCCGCCATCTACCGGAATCACCACGCCCGTCACAAAACTCGCGCCCGGCGACAATAACCACAGCGCCGTTGCCAGCAAATCATTCGGTTCGCCGAAACGCCCCATCGGCGTATGCGCGATGATAGTCTGTCCGCGCGGTGTGAGTTCCCCCGCGTCATTCACCAACAGCGCGCGATTCTGGTCGCCGAGAAAAAAACCGGGCGCAATCGCATTCACGCGCAGCGATGGCGAAATATCGCGCGCAAGCATCACCGCGAGCCACTGCGTAAAATTATCAATCGCCGCTTTCGCTGCCGCGTAACCGACAACGCGCGTGAGCGGACGCATTGCCGCCATTGAACTGATGTTGAGAATACTGCCGCGCGTTTGCTGCGCGAGATGTTTGCCGAAAACTTGTGAAGGCAAAATCGTGCCCATCAAATTCAAATCAATCACCGCGCGCAAATCGCTTTCCGGCAAATCAAAAAATTTGTCCGCCGTCAACGCAATCGCGCCGGGACGCTGTCCGCCCGCGCCATTGACGAGATGGTCTATTTTGCCGAACGCGTTCAAAATTTTCTCCCCCGCGCGTTCGAGCGAAACGCGTTCTGTCACATCGCCTTCGAGCGCAAGCGCATTGCCGCCGCTGACGCGAATTTCATTCGCAAGCGTTTCCGCTTTCGACAATGTGCGATTCAACAGCGCGACCTGTGCGCCGCGCGCGGCAAATCCGCGCGCCAACGCGCCGGGCAACACGCCGCCGCCGCCGGTGATGACGATAACCTGATTGGATACATCGAACAAGGGGTCGGGGGTCAAATTGTTCATGCTGATTTTGTGAACGGCGCGAGATGTTTTTCAAAATGCTTTTGTAACGTGTCCGCGTATTCGTTTTCGTGTGCGCGCAGTGTTGCGTGAATGCGGTTGCCAAATTCGTGTAACGCGGAACCGAACGTGACATGCAACACCTCACGCGCATCAAACTCATTCAACAGTTCGGACAATTGCGCGTCACTCAATTCCGATTCCGCGCGCACGCGCTCCACGTCGGCGGAAACGTGATAGGTCGCGCGGTCAAGCGGGTAGCGTTCGCGCGCTTGCGTCAAAATTTCGCGGAACAGTTTTGGATTCACATTCGCAATCGTGCGTAACGCTTCGAGGTAACTTGTGCCTGCTGTTTTCACGTGCGCGAGATTTTGGGTGGCAGACGCAAACAACGGATACACGCTCAACTTGTCCGAACCCGAATGTAACGAAAGTTTGTAATTGAAATGCCGCGCGATGCGCGCGTGTTGATTCAGATTTTCCGCGAGCGCGTCGAGGTCGCCGATATAGTCCACGCCTTTTTCAAAACGTCCAATGAAACGCGGCGCAAGACTCGTCACGCGCACGTTCAAGCGCTGCAACTCGTTCGCAAAATAAAAATGCTCAGCAATATCTGTCGGCAATTCCGTCTCGTCCACCGAAACTTCAAAATCAAACGCGGCATTATTTTTTTGCCGCGCGATTTCTTGAAACATCGTGACCGCGTGCGCGACGGCGCGCCCATATTTTACAATCGCGCGCAGCAGCGATTCGTCCGTCAATTGAATTTGCAAATCATCGAGCGCGAACGTTTGATTCAAATAACGTGCGCGCAAATTTTCGAGCGAATCGTTCAACACATCCCACGGCAGCGCGTTGGCTTTTTGTTCCAGCGTTGCGCGTGAATCGGTTGGCGCATCATTGTCCACAAATTCGCCGGGGTCAACGGTGAAAAAGGTATAGCCCGCCGCGATGAACGGCGCAATATCCTGTGTCGTTTTCAAATGGTCGGCGTCCGCGCCCCACGCGTCGCGCCAGCCGCATTGAAACACGCCCCACATCGCGTCGTCCATCACTTGCTGCGGCGTGCGTCCCGTGCGCGCATTTTCACGCACCGACTGCTGCGCGAACAACGCCGCAATATTTTTCCCCCGCGCCGCCTGAATATGTCCCGGCGTTGCCAACCCCAAACGGTCGCCGTAACCGAACGATGTTTGCAAGCCGCACGGTTTCGCATTAAGCCATTCCAAACGTTTTCGCAATTCTGCCGCGTTGTGCGCGTTCAGCGGAAAATATTTCGCGTCGTCCTGTTGAAACGCGAGCTTTGCAAATCCCTCCGCGTCGCCGCGCACACACAAAAATTTTTCCGTATCCGCGCGCACGAGGGAATACGTTGTTCCGCTGTGTTCGACGCGCGAATCAAGATACTCTATCGTTTCCATTCGCTAATCTCCAGTCTCCAGTCTCCAGTTTGTACGCGCGTTTCGCCAATCCATACGCCAACTCGCGCGCCATGTCCATTGCCTCATTTTCGTCAAGGATGTGCCGCGTGACAAGTCCTGCGAGCCAATTCGTCGTTGCGCGCCGCCATACATCATGCCGCACGGGAATCGAAGCAAACGCGCGCGTGTCGTCATTGAAACCGACCGTGTTGTAAATGCCTGCTGTTTCTACCACATTATCAAAAAAATGATGAAATCCATTGAGCGAATCGTAAAACCACCACGGCGGTCCGAGTTTCACCGCAGGATAATGTCCCGCGAGCGGCGCGAGTTCGCGCGAGTATGTTGTTTCGTCCAACGTAAAAAGAATCAACGTCAAACGCGCATCGTTCCCAAACTTGTTTAACAACGGCTGCAAATTCCGCGTGTACTCGGTCGCAATCGGAATATCCGCGCCCTTGTCCGCGCCAAATTTTTTGTACACCGATTCATTGTGATTGCGAAACGAACCGGGATGCAATTGCATCACGAGTCCGTCGTCAACACTCATGCGCGCCATCTCAATTAACATGTGCGCGGTGAATTGCGCGGCATCGTTCGCGTCTGCCGCGCCTCGTAACGCGCGCTGGAAAATATTTTCCGCGTTTACTTTGCTCAATTCATTCGTGTACGGTGTCACCGCCGCGTGGTCGGTTGCCGTCGCGCCCATTTGTTTGAAAAATGCACGACGCTGCTCCAGCGCAGAAATGTACGACGAATAATCGTGTACGTCAATGCCGCTGACGCGCGCTAACGCGTCAATGTTCGCGCGCCAATTCGCGGCGTCGAGATTCAAAACATTGTCGGGACGAAACGTCGGGCGAATGTCGCCGCGCCAACCCTCTCCCCCATCCCCTCTCCCTCTGGGAGAGGGGAGCATACTCGACGCGCGGATTTTTTGATGAGATTCGAGCGGGTCAATTGCCGCGTCCGTTGTACACAAAACCTCGATGTTGAATTTTTCGTACAACGCGCGCGGGCGAAATTCGGGCGCCGCCAATTTTTCCACAAGCGCATCGTACAGGCGCGGCGCGGATTCGCCGTTCAAATTTTCGTCAATCCCAAAAATCGTTTCGAGTTCGTCTGTAATCCAAATCCCCGTCGGCGTGCCGCGAAAGAGATAAAAATTTTCCGCGAACGTTTGCCAGATTTTGCGATGGTCGTTTTCCACCGCACCGGCATCTGCACGCGGAATGCCTAACGCCTCCATCGCAATCCCTTGCGAATACAACATGCGAAAAATATAATGGTCGGGAAGGATGAACAAATCCGTCGGCGTGCCGAACGAAAAATGCTCATCCGCAAACGTGCGCGGGTCAACGTGTCCATGCGGACAAATCAACGGCAGCTGCGCGATGTGTTGGTACAACGCGCGCGCAATCTCGCGCTGCGCGGGGTCGGGGGAAAAATAGCGGTCGGGGTGAAGCATGGTTAATCCTTTATTCGGCGACATTCCACTGAATCACATAATACGTCGCGGGTTCGTCGCCAACATTTGTCCAGCCGTGCAACTCATTCGACGCGACAAACAGAATGTCGCCGATATTGAGACGCGTGATTTGATTTTCCACACGCGCTTGCAACATTCCTTCTTTGATGATTATTATTTCTTCGTGGCGATGTTGATGCGGCGGATGCGGCGACGCGCCGGGATTCAATGTCGTCACATGACATTCGATTTCTTGCAGCAGCATCGTCGGCATTTGAAAAAATTTTCGCACCGCACCGACTTGAGTGGGTGTAGCGGGAATGGAATTCCACTCAAAACTCTGCGAGTTCATTCGCTTTGCTCCATAATTCTACCGTGTGTTTGCCCGAATCAATTCCCTCAATTACAAAATAATTTTCCTCTTGCACACAATTCGCGCGTTCTCCATCCACAACAATTCGCGCGTTAGAAAAATTACCACGCGGCACACACATTTTCGCTTGCACGTTCGCGGGGAGTTCAAGCGTCATTGCAAAACTTTTTTCGCTGCGTTGCCAACGCACAAAAATTTCACCGCGTTCGGTTGGCACGCGCCCTTGCACAAATTTCAACGCGTTGCCAAAATCGAGCGGCTTGATTTGCGCGCGGGCGTATTGCGGCGCGAGCGGTTTGACGCCGAGAATGTATTGTTGAATCCCGCACAATCCGACTGCACCCCACGGATGCGATTGACTCAAGTTGCCGCCTTGGTCAGCATCCCAACTCTCCCACGTACACGTCGCGCCGCGCTCAAGACATTTCGCCCAACCGTCCCATTCGGCATTCGTGTACAAATTCAGCAAATGTTCACCCGCGTCCATTTCACCCAACGCGCGCACAAGCCAATACACGGTCACCATGCCGACGGACATTTTCAAATTTTTTACGTGCTGCAAAACTTGCGCGCGTTTTTCGGGCGGCACGATCCCGAGCGCGAGCGGAAACATATTCGCGTGCTGCGACGCGTGCGCGCTTGCTGAACCGTTTTCGTACAACCCATCAACATACACGTCGCGGAGCAAATGATGATTGATGGCATTTTTCAAATCATTCGCCCGCGCCGCGTAGATTTCGCAATCGTCTGCGTTCCCAAGTTCCGCCGCGATGTTTGAAATGATTTCATAGTCCGCATACGCGTAACAATTGATGACGGTGCGCGCATCGGTTTGCATGTCATAGCCGTAACGCATTGAGGGAGGCCAATCTACGATGCCATGCAAATATTCTCCGCCGCCGCCGCGCAATTGATGAATCAAACGCGTTGTTGTGTTGCGATGGCGATGCACGTACTCGGCGATGCTTTTCAGTTTCGCATAATTTTCTCGCAAAAAAATTTTATCACCCGTCTGCAAATAATATTCCCACACCCACACCAAATATGCTTGCGTGAAATCGGGAATGTCGCGCGCGCCGTCGCCGTTTGGAAACACCGCGTTCAGGCGTCCTTCGTATGGGCGATTGAAATCGCGGCAACCCAACGCCAAGTCCGCCTTCGCAGACTCTTCGACGGAAGTCGAATTCGCAATGCGTTGCGGATTGAAATCGCGGCAACCCATCGCCAAGTCCGCCTTCGCAGACTCTTCGACGGAAGTCGAATTCGCAATGCGTTGCGGATTGAAATCGCGGCAACCCAACGCCAAGTCCGCCTTCGCAGACTCTAATTCGACGGAGGTCGAATTCGCAATGCGTTGCGGCGAATTGATTCGCCCATCCCAATACTGCTCCATACTCTGCAAAAATTCGCGCAGCGTCTTGCGCGTCAACACGCGTTCGCCGTATGCGAACATCGCGGCGAGCGATTCGTTCATGCTGTCCACGAGAAAGCCGCCTTTTTCGCGCGTGGGCGTGTCGAGAAATTGTTCCTGCGCGCCGAGCGTGACGGAGTGTTTGCACAAGTCCCACACCGCGTTCAACGTGGGATGCGATGATGTAAATGCTGAACGCGACGCGTCCAATTCCGCGTGACGAACGATGAATGAAAAATTTTCGCGCGTAATTGGCATCGGCGCGTTCTCGATTTGCACGTACCTCATTCCCAAATACTCGCAAGGTAAAAACGTGAACGCGCCGCCATTCGCAATCGCGTAAAACGTCATATCCGTATTTTGATTCTTGTCCGCGTCAATTGTGCCCTCATCGCGCAGTGCGTAACCGCCGCATATCGTTATCAATTGTCCCGCGCGTCCGCCCGAAAAAATTATGCGTGGGCGCCCCGCATACACTTTGCCCAAATCAACAACATATATCTCGGGTGGGTTTGTCATTTCGAGCCGTCTTTGCGAGAAATCTCTTTCGCCAAAACCGAGATTTCTCGCTCCGCTCGAAATGACAGCTGTGATGGAAACAGGCGCGATTTCGTACTCGACGATGCGCGAGATATCGAGTTGCAAAATTCCCGTCCACGGTTCCGTTGGGTGCGCGCCGATTTCGGTTGCATATTCCCATGCCGATTCGTCGTACTCGCGCGCAAACCAATTCGGCATGATTTTCGCCGCGTCAATTTTTTCGACGTAACCGACACCTTCGTCATTGCGCAGCGGCTGTCCCAACACCCAACATTCCGCGCACGTTTGTTTCCATGTTCCATCACTGCAAACGATTTGGTGTGCGCCGTCCGCGTACTCGAGGTTCGTTTTCAAAATCATTCCGCGCGCGCTCGCGGGTCTGCCTTGTCCTGCGCCGAACCAGTGGGTGAAAACGGCGAAAGTGTTTTGCGCGTTCGGAACGAGCTGCGTTGTAATGTCGTAGGCGTTGTAATACTGATATGGCGGAGAATGGTACGAGGGACCTTTGCCGATTAAATGCGCGTTGAGATAGAGTTCGTACTTGTGAACGGCGGAAACGTACAACGTGGCGCGTTCGATATTTTTGTCTTGAACAAAAAATGTTTTGCGATAGTACGTGTAATCGTCCGTATCGTCACACGCGCGTTTAATCCACAGCGCGCCGCGCCAATCGTCATTCGTCAACGGAGCTGTCTCATTCATCAGAAATTTGGACGCGGATTTGCGCGGACGAACGCAGATTTAAAATTGGATTTTTAGTTTCCGCATCAATCCGCGTCCTGTACAAAAATAGAACCCGGTGTCCCAAGCGACTCGGACATGCTGTTTACGCGCAAGTCATAGGGACACCGGTGGAGGAGGGAAAAGAACTCAATTCCATCCGGGCAAAAATTCGCAGCTCGCTTGGAGCATCCGATTAAACATTTCCCATGATTCGTCAATGGGCAAGCGATTCGTCGGGTCGTTGTACACCGCGTGAAATGCCATGTCCTTGTCGCACGTCAACGCCGCCTCGACAATCAATTCTTGATTGCTCACATGGCGCGTAATGAGCGGATACAAGCCCGGCGCGAGCGCGCCCGCGTTCAACGGACGCACATCGTCTTGCGAAAAACGCGCGTTTGTTTCGACAACCGCGTGTAACGGCAAATTTGAAATCTGCCCCTGATTTTCCATATTCACATTCGTCACGCGTTCGCCGAGACCGACAAGCGCTTTGATTTGCGCGATGCCTTCTTCGCCGCTCGCGCCGAGCGACAATTTTTCTTTGCCCGCTAACAAATCGCGCGTTTGCTGCGGCGCATTCGTCCAGCGCGCTTTGCGCCATGAAACAGGCGTGCGAATGATGCCCCACTTGAACAACTCTTCCGGCGAACGCGTGAACCCCGGCAAAAATTCCACGAGGTGACGGTCACCCGCTGCCGCTAAAATTCCGTAGCGCTGAAACAAATGAAATTTCACCTGGTCGGTGCTGTGAAACCACGTGCCAAAATTTTCCACTTCGGCTTGCGTGTATTCGCGCAGCACGCCGGGCTTTTGAATATGTGCGGTTAAGAGTGGAAACAAATCCATTCCGTTGTACGTCGCGCGGTCAATCCACGTGAAATGATTAATGCCTTGAACATTGATTGCAACATCCGCGCGCGGAATCGGCGCAGTCGTTTGCAAATGTTCGCTCGCGAGTTCCGCAAACAATTCTTGCGATTTGAAAACTTCGTGGCAGCAGCCAAACACTTTAAGTTTTGGTTCGACGCGCGTGAGTGTGCGCGTGCAAATCGTCATCGGATTCGTGTAATTGATAACCCACGCGTTGGGGCAATGTTCCGCAATCGCGTGCGCGAAATTTTTGTAAATCGTCGCCGCGCGCAAACCGCGCACGAGTCCGGGCGCGCCGCTCGTATCGCCGACGGGAAAAAACATCCCGTACTCTTCCGCCAGCGCGATTTCTTGCGCCATGATGTCGAGCGTGCCGGGCTGAATCGAAACGACGACAAAATCCGCGCCGCGCAAACTCTCTTCCAACGTTTGCACCGCTTCGTACTTCCAGCGCGACACAACGCCATCTTGGTCTTGCAGCCAATTGCCTAACTGTTCGTTCAATTTCGCCGCGTCAAAATTAATGTCAAACAGTTTCACGCTTCCGCCGAGCGCGGGTTCGAGCGCGAGGTCAAACATCAATTTGCGCGCCCACTCGCGACTTCCGCCGCCGATGTAGGCGATTTTCAATTCTGTCGTCATTGGAAATTTTCCTGTGTGCGAAAATTACTTTTTCGCTTGTTTCAACAATTCGTGTTCGGGATGCGTTTTGTAAAACGGGTCGAGCGGATAACAGCCCGACACGAGCCCGTTGCGCGGACCTGTGGTGCAATCGCTGAACGTGCGACAAATAAATTTTGTGCGTAACGATTTGCCTTCGAGAACATCGCGCGGCATTTCGGGATACGCCAAGATCATGCGTCCCAAGCCGACGAAATCTACGCGACGGTTTCGCACATTGTATTGCCCCACATGCGGCAGCCATTCTTGCAAGTACGAATAGCCCGTGCCGACGATGGCGAGCTGTGGAAAATGTTTCTTGAATTCCGCCGTCGCGTTCAACATGCGCGCAACATCCACGAGCGGGTCTTGCGGCGGCTCGTAGCCGTCCGAAGGCGGAAAGAGCGCGGGGCGTTGAATGTGCGGATTATAGTACGGGCTGCCGCCCGTGATATTCACCAAAGGAATCTGCAAAGATTCCAGCAATCGCAAAAATTGCATCGGCTCGCGTAAATCCACTTGTACTGGATTGCACGCATCGCCGCCGAACGCGTATGGATACGCGCCCGAAAAATTTTCTGGCACGCCGCGTCCATCCGCGCCCGCGTGAAACGGAATCAAATCGAACGCGCTCACGCGCACGCCAATGTTCAACCCCGGTACATCGCGTCGGACGTTTGCAACCAACTCGCGCAAAAAGCGCGTACGATTTTCAAAACTGCCGCCATATTTTCCATCGCGCTCCACCGCGCTCAAAAATTCGTGTCCCAAATAACCGTGACAATGTTTCAAGTCCACGAAATCGAAACCGAGTTCGTGCGCGCGTTTTGCCGCGACGACAAAATCGCCGAGCAAATCGTCAATCTGCGCGTCGGTCATCAACGGCTCATCGGGCGGCAAACCGTAGCGACTGTTCAAAAACGGATGCTCGTACAAAATGAACGGTTCGAGTTTTTTCTTGTCGTTTGGTTTTGAAAAACGTCCCGAATGGGTGAGTTGCAAACCAATGTACAAATCGTCGGCGCTGCCAAAATTTTCGCGATGCGCGTCGAGCAAACACGCGCGCAGTTCGGCGATGCCGCGCATCGTGTCAGCAGTAAGCATCAATTGATTCGGATTCGCGCGCCCGTCGTGACGCACCGCCACCGCTTCGCCGCCCCAAATCAATTTCGCTCCGCTCGCGCCAAAATGCTGCCAGCGCCGCCGCGTCAAATCACTCGGCATTCCATTCGTCTCGCCGTCCCAACCTTCCATCGGCTGCACGCAAAAACGATTGCCAATGACGCGATTTCCCAAAACATATTTTTGCGCGAGCGGGGAATCCGCGCCGTGCTGCAATTCCGCATCGAATGGCAAATCCACGCCAAGTGATTGCAAATGCGCGGTGAATGATTCAGGAGTTTTGAGTTGGGCAACGCGAGTGTAATGAGTGGTCATTCTCTAACAATTTCCAAGTTCTGCTAAGGAACCGCGAATCCACGCGAATCTACGCGAACAAGAGACAAAGATTAGCGAAGATTCGCGCAGATTCGCGGTTTCATCCAATTTCCTTTTCAAGCCGCTCCGCAATATCGCGCAGCACCGCCACATCACTCTCAGGACGACGCGGGGAATTGGGATGTGGGCAATCGCTGGCGATGATGCCGCGCAATTTCAAAAACATCGCGGCGTCGTGTTTGTACGCGGGCACGGGCGGACGAAACGCAAACATGCCGAGATATTGCAGCACATCATTCAATTCATAAAAACGCGCGTCGCCGTTCGCCCAAAACTCGTCGCGCCGCGCGAACGCATCGGGCGCAAACGTTGCAAGCCCCAACAAATAATCGCTGCCGTACATCACCATATCAATCGCCAAATCGTTGCCGGTATAAATTTTGAAATCGGGACGCACCTCATCGCGTAACGCGAGCCGCTGCCATTCGAGTTCGCGTTGGAGCGACGAATGTTTCATGCCGACGATTTGTGGAATCTCCATCCAGCCGCGCACAACCTCCAAATCGTAAATTTGTCCGAACGGCGCAAACATTTCGCCCAACTCAAACGCGAGCATTTTTTCGCAGTGTGATGCGACATCACGGTACAACGTGACGATTTCGGCGGGCGACAATTTTTTCAGCGCGGAACATTGAAACAAAATTGGTGTGCCGCCGAACGCTTGAATCGTTTCACATTCGCGTACATACAACGCGCCCGCGTCGCCCGTTTCGTTTTCGACGAACGCGCCCGCGACAAAATTTTTCCCTTGCAAAATCTCGCGCGTTTTTTCCAACACCGCGCGCCGTTCTTCACGCGTCAGCAAATTCACATAGCCCGTATCCATATTGACCGCCGGCGTGAGTCCCGCGTTCACGACGCGCGCGAGAATTTCCGCGAAACTGTCCAAGTCCATTTGCCCGCGTTCGGTGTACGGCAAGAGCACCGCAGAAATTCCTTCAATGCGGCGATTTGGAATGAGGCGGTGAGTGAGTTGGGGAATGGAAAACATGGAGATTGGAGATTGGGGATTGAGGACTGGAGACTAGAGACTTGGGGTCAGTGGCAGTGGGCAGTAATCAGTAATCAGTCTCCAGTCTCCAATCTCCAGTCTCTTTATTTTGGCTGCCATCCTTGATACATCGGATGGTCATTGCGAATCGGCAAGTCAACAAAGGTTTTTGTCTGCGCGGAAAAATAAATCGCGGTGAGCCATTCGAGTGAGGAGCGCGCTTGCGCGAGGGTGACAGGAAGTTCGGTGTTGTCTTGGAGCGCGCAGGCGAAACGATAAAATTGTCCTTCGCGACTTTGCGGGAGCGATGGAAATTGCGCGAGCGTTTCGGAAATTTGCGCGTCTATTTCGGGCGTGTCGCCGTGAAAGGTCCATTCGTCATCGGTGAACGTGTACGGAAGCAGATTGCTTTCCGCGACGAGATGTTCAAAACAAAAACGCTGACGGCTGATTTCGACGGACGAACCGGTGGTGACGGAAAACGAAACGAGCGAACCATCTTGCATCTGAATCGAAATCGCCGCGCTGTCTTCGGTTTCAATCGGATTCACGAGCGTTGCCGTGTGCGCCGCAATCGTTTTCGCTTCGCCCAGAATGAATTGCACCGCGTCTTGCGCGTGAATCGCGAGCGTGACGAGCGCGCCGCCGAGTTCCGTTTGCCATTTGCCGCGCCACGGGACCGCGTAATAGGCGGGACGCCGCCGCCACGATGTTTCGGACGTTGCCAAATACGCGCGTCCTGCGATATTTTGTTCGCGCAAAAATTTTAGTTTCTGCAAACCGCGTCCGAAACGATATTGAAAAATCGGCATCACGCGTTTGGACGAGGCGCGTTCTGCCGCAATCAATTCGTCCGCTTGTTTCAACGAACCCGCGATGGGTTTTTCGAGAATGACATGTTTGTTTGCTGCGAGCGCGTCCAGTGTTTGTTGATAATGCAAGAACGACGGCGTGCAAATATCGAGCACGTCGAGTTCGTCGTCGCGATAGAGTTCGTTGATGTCTGTCGCGATGCGCGCGATTTGAAATTCGTCCGCCGCACTCTGTGCGCGCGCCTTATCCAAATCGCACACCACGCGCACGTCGAACTGCGCGGGCAAATTTTTCATTGCCTCGATATGCGATTTGCCGATGCCTGCACCCACAACGCCAACGTTTAATTTTTCCATTACTTGTGTTTGTCATTTCGAACCCCTCAATCCTTCGGGGTAAACTCTGTGAGAAATCTCAGTTTTTTCCACCGAGATTTCTCGCTCCGCTCGAAATGACAGTTAGGTGAGATGCCCCAAGCGCGTCGCGCGCGCTTCTGCCTCCAACGCGAGTTGCGACGCGAGAAAGACGTGCGCTTGCGGAACGGCGGTGTCGGTGCGATTCAAAATATCGTGAATCAATTGTTTGCCGTACGGCAATTCCACTTGGCTGCAATCCATATACTGCATTCCGTTTTGATGCACGAGAAACAAATGGTCGCCGCCCGCGCGTCCCGCAATGTCCACATATTTTCGCAATTCGATGTAACCGTCCGTGCCCAAAATTGTTAGTCGTCCATCGCCCCATACGGGCAAACCCGCAGGCGTGTACCAATCCACACGAATATAGCCCGTGCCGTTTTCACTTTTCAAAAGCATCTCGCCGAAATCTTCGAGTTCGGGATGCTGCGGATGTTTGTAATTTGCGACTTGCGACGCAACGACCTCGCCGTTCGTGGAATTGGTGAAAAATAAAAATTGGTCAACTTGATGCGAGGCAATGTCGCAGAGGATGCCGCCGTATTTTTCTTTTTGATAAAACCACGCGGCGCGTTCGGGCGGATGAATGCGGTGCGGACCGAGACCGACGGTTTGCACGACGCGTCCAATCGCGCCTTGTTGTACAAGTTCGCCCGCTTTCACCGTCGCGCGGTTGTCGAGGCGTTCGCTGAAACAAATCGAATAGATGCGCTGCGTTTCCGCTTGCACGCGTTTTACCGCGTCCAATTGTTCGAGCGATGTGAAACCCGGCTTGTCGCTCATGTAATCTTTCGCGTGCCGCATCACCTCGATGCCGAGCGGCGCGCGTTCGCACGGAATCGCCGCGCTGACGACGAGCTGAATCGTTTCATCCTCTAAAATTTCGCGCGCATCATTCACTTGAATCGCTTGCGGAAATTTTTCCGCGAACGGCGCGGCAAGTTCAGGTTCACGCGAATAGAACGAAACCAATTCCGCGCCGGCATCCAAGAGCAAGCTCGTTTGTCCGTAAATGTGCGAATGATTGAGACCGATGACGCTGAAACGAATCATCCTTTGATCCCCGTTGTGCTAATGCCTTGCACGAGATAACGCTGGAAAAAGATAAAGACGAGAAAAACGGGAATGAGCGACAAACTCGACATGGCAAAAATCGCGCCCCAATTGGTGACCGAATTCGGGTCGGCGGACGCGCGCAGTGCCAGAGACACCGTATACAGTTTTGGACTGTTGAGGTAAATGAGGGGTTGAAAGAAATCTTCCCACGTCCAGTAAAACGAAAAAATCGCGGACGTAATAATCGCGGGCCAAATCAACGGCAGGATGATGCGAAAGAAAATGCCAATGCGCGAACAGCCGTCAATTTCTGCCGCCTCGTCCAGTTCACGCGGAATGCCGCGAATGAACTGCATCATCAGAAAAATGAAAAATGCTTGTCCGAACAAACGCGGCACGAGCAGCGGCAGGTACGTGTTCACCCACCCCAGTTGATTGTAGAAAATGTACTGCGGAATGAGCTGGACTTGCGAAGGCAGCATCAACGTGAGAATCATGCAGGTGAACCAAAACTTGTTGCCAAAAAAACGAATGCGCGCAAAACCGTAGGCGACGAGCGCGGATGTAGCGACCGCAAACACGGTGCCCAAACCCGCGTACATGAACGAATTGAGATAAAACGTAGTGTACGAAACGCCGCCGATGCCCTTCCATCCTTCCGGATAATTTCCCCACGCGAATTCTTTGGGGATGAGCGCAAACACATTCGTCCAAATTTCTGCCGGACCTTTGAGCGAGCTGCCAAAGAGCCAAAGAATCGGATAGAGCATGATGATGCAAAAGCCGCCCACCAGTACGTGAAACACAATACTGTTGAAAAAATCTCTTTTCTTTTTGGGCATGCCTTCGAACGTTGCCGCTTTGAGCACCGGCGTTGAAACAGTTGCTTCCATACGAATTCACCCTTTGGTTTTTTTTAGATGGACTCGCCGACGGACGAATCCACTCAATCTCTTTTCTCTTCGTAAAAGACCCAGTTGGACGAAAACTTGAAGGTGAGCGCGGTAAAGACGGCGATGATGAGCAGCAGCACCCAAGCCATTGCCGAACTGTAGCCCATTTGGAATGTCACGAACGCGCGTTGGTAAAGATAGAGCGCGTAAAACAGCGTCGTATCCAGCGGTCCGCCTTCGGTGATAAGGAACGCTTGCGTAAAAACCAAAAACCCGCTAATCATTTGCAAAACGAGATTAAACAAAATGACCGGCGACAGCATAGGAATCGTAATGTTGATAAATTGGGGCCACGCGTTCGCGCCGTCAATGGAAGCCGACTCGTACAATTCTTGGGGAATTTGTTTGAGCCCTGCCAGAAAAATCAACATCGGCGAACCAAACTGCCACACCGCCAAAAGAATCAAAGTCCAAATTCCCGTATTCGGATTGCCAATCCAAGAGGTCGGCGGAATTCCAAAAAGCCACAACAGCGCGTTCACAATGCCCTCTGTGCCAAAAAGCTGCCGCCACATAATGGCGACTGCCACACTCGCGCCCACAATCGAAGGCACATAGAACGCGGCGCGATACGCCGAAATTCCGCGCCGCGTGTTGTTGAGCAATAGCGCCAGTCCCAGCGCAAAGATGAGCCGCAGCGGCACGGCAGTAAACACATAGAAAAAGGTCGCGCGCACCGATTTCCAATAACGCGGGTCCTGCAAGAACATGGTTTGGAAATTATCCAAGCCGACAAAGTGCGGCGCGGCAGTGAGCCGATAATCGGTGAACGCCAGCACGAGCGATGCCGCCATCGGCAGCAGCGTGAAACCAAAAAAGCCAATCAGCCACGGCGCGATAAAAAGATACCCCGCGCGATTGTCGTGGCGCAGAGATTTCTTTTTCGCGCGGCGCTGCATTGGGGCGGCGGGAGTATCTTGAGTTGTCGGTTGCACCAGACTGCTCATGGCGGAAACCCTCTCGTGAAATGGATGGGGTGCGAGGCGCTCGCACGGAACGCCTCGCACACAACATGCGCTTGAATTACGGCTTGGTCGCGGCGCCGAGAAGTTTATTGGCTTCGGTCATGTACAATTTTACACCGTCCGCAGGCGTAATTTGTCCGTACATGATGGGGTCAACGACTTGCGGACCCCAGATGTTTGTCGTGATTTCATTGTGCTTGCCGGGGTCGGGCGGACGAATCGGGCTGACGTTGCCTTGAAGCGCTTTCAAGAACGCGGCGGCTTCGACTTGCGCGGGCGGCAAATCGGGAGCAATCGCGGCATTGATGGCGGGCGAAATCGGAATTCCGCGTTCCGCCAACATGATTTTGTTCGCTTCGACCGAATTGGTGTAAAAGTCAATGAACATTGCCGCTTCTTTGGGATGTTTGGCTTGCGATGTTACGGACCAGAACATCGAGGGCTTGAAATAATTGGCGGATTGTTTTGCGCCCACCGCGCGCGGCACGGGCACCATCTTGAGATGTCGGTCGGGACCGGCGGCTTTGTAAACCGCAAGCACCTGATTCGAATGCGCGAAATACATTGCCGACTTGCCGGCGGTGAATGTATTCTTTTCGATGGTTTCTTTATCCGCCACTTGCTGTTCGCGGCTAATCATGGATTTGGCTTGCTGCATGTCCAACATCCGTTGAAAGTAATCCACGAGCGGCTGACCATCCGTAAAGCCGAGCGATTTGCCGTCATCGGAATACAATCCTTCGCCCAAAGAGAGGAACAAGCAGTTGACGATTTGGATGTTGGTCAGGTCGCCGCCATTGCCAAAGACGCCGAGCTTGTCGTGGATCTTGTTGCTGACGTCTTGAAAATCTTGCCACGTCCAATCGGGCTTGGGAACATCTACGCCCGCTTTTTGGAACATGTCCAAATCAATCACGAACGACTGCGAGTTGGTGCCGGCATTCAGCGCGTACAATTTGCCGTCCACTTTGCCGCCGTTCAATAAATCGTCGGTGACGCCTTCGAGCTTGATGGTGCCGTCCGCGATGTACGGGTCGAGCGGCACAAGCAATCCGTCATTCACAAACCCGACATAGTACGCATAGTCCTGCTGCATCACATCAGGCAAATTGCCGCCTGCCGCTTCCGTCGTCATTTTGGGCCAATAGTCGGAAAAGGTGGCATATTCGTACGTGACTTTGATGTTGGGATATTTTTGCTCGAACAGTTCGATGACCTTGATGGTCTGGTCATGCCGCACCTGCGAACCCCACCACGCGATGCGCAGTTCGACATTTTCCGCCGACGCGGTGGTCGACTGCGGAGCCGTCGTCGCGGCGGGGGCTTGGGTGGCGGCAGGCGCAGACGTGGGCGGCGCTTGCGTAGGTTGTGCGGCAGGCGCGCACGCGTAGGAAATCGCGGCGATGAGCAGCAGCGCAAGCAGCGCGATAAAGGTGGAGCGTCCTTGCTTTTTACCGAACATGGTTTCCTCCCTTTCTAATGTACGACGCCGAGTGGTAGCGTCACTCGCGGAGTGATGATAGAATCTCCAGTGTGGCTAGTGTAGCAACAGTTTGTCATTGTTTCCGCCAAGAATGTGCCATGATTAAGCCATGCTGACCGTTGATTCATGCGCTGAACTGCATCGCCATCGACGAAAAAAAAAAAAGTCCATTCGTTTGCCATAGTTTTCTAAACTATGGAACAGTTTTCTAAACTGTGGATGTATGACTGAAACCGAATTTCGCAAATCCGTCAAAGACGCGTTCGAGCATTTGTACGATACCGCGTATCTCGGCGCGCATCCGCTCGTGGCAGAATTGGTGGAAATGCCCGACAGCACGCGCGTCGCGCGCGCGCAAAAATTACGCAGCGTCTTGAAACAAGCGATTGAAGAAATTCGTCCGCAGCAAGATTTGCCTTCCACCGCGCCCGAATGGCGCAGCTACAACGCGGTGCGGTACCGTTATACGCAGGGTATGACGATGGTTCAAGTGGAAAACGCGCTGGGCATCAGTCAACGCCAACTCCAGCGCGACTTTCATAAAGGATTGGATGCCGTCATTGCGCTGTTGGAAGAAATGCGCGTCGCGGGCGGCGAGGCGAAACACGAGGCGGTGTTGAACGCAACGAACGAACTCGAAGAACTGCGCGCCGAAATGAATGCTTGGCAGCTCGTGCGCGAACCGACCGAAGTGGTGACATTGGTCGAGAGCGCGCAAAAAATGTTACAGCCGCTGCTCGGCGACAATTTGCAAAAATTTCGCGTCGAATTGCCCGCTTCGTTGAAACCCGTTTTGGTGGATTCGACCTTGACGCGGCAAGCGTTGTTTCAATTATTGCGCTTGCTCTTTTCCACCACACGCGGCGAAATTGTACTGCGCGCGGCGCCGATGGAGCATCACATCCAAATTTTTTTTGACGCGCCCGCGCCGCTCGACCCCCGCACTGCCGATTGGCAAATGGCGCAATTGCTCATCGAACAGCAGGGCGGGACCTTGAGCCGCGACGGGAGCGCACGCGTAACCGTCACCTTGCCGCAAGCCAATCCGCCGCGCGTGCTGGTGATTGACGACA
Source organism: Chloroflexota bacterium (assembly GCA_029778615.1). GTDB lineage: Bacteria > Chloroflexota > Anaerolineae > UBA4142 > SHND01 > SHND01. Next base: position 27,818 of record JAKOPZ010000353.1, read on the forward strand.
ATCCCGCGCTGCACGCTTTGTTTGAACGGTACCTCACTCCAAATTTTTATCAAGTGGTCCACGCCTACAGCGGCGCCGAAGCAATGCAGACCGCGTTGGAAACGCTGCCCGATGTCATTTTGCTCGACGTGATGATGCCCGCCACCGACGGCTGGCAAGTGTTGGAAGAATTGCAGCGCAATGAAAAAACGCGCGCCATCCCGATTGTGGTGTGTTCGGTCTTGAAAGAACCCGCGCTCGCGTTGTCGCTGGGCGCGCGCGTGTATCTCAAGAAACCGGTAGAGCGTCTCCAATTGTTGGAGACGCTGGCGCGGCTGCAAGAAACGGTTCGCGCGGCGGCAGACCTTTGACCAGCGCGTTCAAACATGTCAGCACTTGAAGCAGCGAAGTGTCTTGGGCGCGCGTTACGCGCAGCGCGAGTCCTACCTCCGGTGTGATTTCTTCGGTCGGCTGTCCGCTAATTACAATGACGGGAATGTTGGCGAGAGCGGCTTCTTGTTTCATCGCAAACAGCACATCAATTCCGCCGAGTTCCGGCATCATCATGTCGAGCAGCATCAAGTCCACCGGATGCTGCATCAAAATCCCCAACGCTTCGATGCCTTGATACGCAATCCGCAATTCGTACTCGTTCCCCGACGATTGCAGCATTCGGCTAATCAAGTCTACCAACTCCGGGTCATCGTCCACAATCAAAATCGAGCGCACGGGCGCCTCGAGTTGCGCAATCGCGTCCAGCAATTGTTCGCGCAGCACCGGTTTAATCAAATAATTTTTGATGCCCAACGCGCGCGCGCTGTTCAAGCTGCCCGGCAGCGCGACATGCACAATCGGCAAATCGCGCGGCAGCTCGTTCAACCACGCGGGCGGGGTGTCCGTTTCGCACGCCGCGTCAATCAGCAACGCGAGCGGTTGATGATAGTCCACCAACGCGCGCACATTCTCCGCGTGCGCTTCCAACACATCGTACGCGCTCATGTGGCGGCGAATCGTCCGCAGCAGCAGCGCGTCGGGTTCAATCACCAGAATCACCTCGCGAAAAGTGGGCGCGATGTTTTGCGGTTTCAAACCGAGCGGAGTGGCTTCGATTTTCGATTCGCGGCGGCGCTGTTCGGGCAGCACCGGAATCGTGAAATAAAATGTTGTGCCCACCCCAACTTGACTTGTCAGCCACAAACGTCCCCCGTGCATTTCCACCAAACGCTTGCTTAACGGAATTCCCAACCCCGTGCCCTCGTGCTTGCGGCTCGACGTGCCGTCCACCTGCCCAAATTCCGCAAACACGCGCGTAAAATCGTGTGTCGCAATGCCGACGCCCGTGTCCGCCACCGCCACTTCAATCAGCGTTCCATCCAAGCGCGCGGAAATCGTCACCCCCCCCTTGGGCGTGAACCGCGTCGCGTTGGTCAAAATGTTCAACAACACTTGGCGAATGCGAAGCGGGTCAATCCGTACGCGCGGCAAATCGGGCGCGATATCCATTTTCAAATACAAATGTTTCGCACGGTACAAATCATACACAACACCAACCGCTTCTTCAATCACCGTGCGAATGCTCGTTTCTTCGACGGTGAGTCCGAGCTGCTGTGCTTCGAGCGCGGACAAATCCAAAATGTCGTCAATCAAATCGGAAAGATGTTTGCTGCTGCGATAAATCTGTTCCACATCCCCGCGCAAGGTCGGCGTCCAGGTCACGCTGCGGTACGTTTCGGGCGCGTTCGCCATCGTTTCGCTGAAACCGATAATCATGTTGAGCGGCGTGCGTAATTCGTGGCTGATGTTGGCGGCGAATTCCGCTTTCAAGCGCCGCGCGTCTTCTGCCGCGCTGCGCGCCTCAATCAAGCTGTAATTTAATCTCGTGATGCGATAATGCGCGTCCTCCAACATCTTGATCGTCATTGCCAAGTGCTGGCGTTCGTCGCGCAATTGTTCCAAGAGCTCATTCGAGCGCGTATAGCTGCTTTGCATCCACGTGAGCGCAAAGTGCATTTGCCGCGAACCGAGCCACGCCGCGAACGCGGTCAGAAAATTTAATAGAATGGGAATGAGAATTTCCGCGTCGTCGAACCACGCGGCGCCTTGCGCGCGCGCCACGACAATCACCGCGAGACTGGCACATGCCGCCACGCCAAACACACTCCACCGCGACAACAGCACGCTGCACGCGACGATGGCGACGGGATAAAAAAATTGCGCGACGCTGTCGGGGAACAGCCATTTCGCGCACGCAATGGCGGCAAGGGATGAGGCAATTAAAAGATACAACGCGATGGGCAAATGTTTCTGCCGCAGCCAAAAAATTGCAACTGCCCCCGCCAGCAGCAGCGCCGCGACAACCAGCGCTTCAATGCGTCCTTGAAAGCGCAGCGCGTTCACAAGAATCAGCCACGCGATGATGAGCAGCACAATTCCAATTTCCAGCATGGAATTGCGGCGCAAATCATTCAAGCCGCTGGCGTCCGCATGTTTGTTGACCTCGGACCAGTCTATGTTGACTCTCATGGCAGCACCTTTCCGGGCTCTCGATTCAATCAAGCCGATTTTACCACGCAAAAACTCGCGTCGGCAGAGGAAATCTGTTACGCTTGACGCGGTAAGCAAATTGTTGCAATCGAAACCAACTTGGGTATTATCGTTCAGGCAAGGCAAATTGGTCCGAGAGAGGTTATGAGCAAAATTCGTGTTGCCGTCGCGATGAGCGGCGGCGTGGACAGTTCCACGACGGCGGCATTGTTGGTCGAACGCGGCTATGCTGTCGTGGGGCTCATGATGCGGATGTGGTCGGAAGAAGGCGACGGTTTGTTACCGAACAAATGCTGTTCGCCCGAAGCCGTCGCGGACGCGCGCGGCGTGTGCCAGCGTTTGGGCATTCCATTTTATTTGTTGAATGTGGAAGACGAATTCAAAACGCGCGTGGTAGATTTTTTCGCCGACGGTTACGCGCAGGGCATTACTCCGAATCCGTGTCTGCAATGCAACCGGCACATCAAATTTGGCACCTTGTTACAAAAAGCGCGCGCGCTCGACGCGGAATTTTTGGCAACGGGGCATTACGCGCGCATTTTCAAAAATGAACGCGGCGAGTATGAATTGTTCAAAGGAGTGGATGCGCACAAAGACCAATCGTACGCGCTGCATATTTTGTCGCCAGCACAATTGGCGCATTCAATGTTTCCGCTCGGCGAAATGACCAAAGCGCAAACGCGCGCGCTCGCGCAAAAATTCGGACTGCGCGTCGCCGCCAAAGATGATTCGCAAGATTTGTGTTTTATCGCCGACGGCAATTATCGCAATTTCATGCGCCGCAATCGCCCCGAAGCGCTCGTGCCCGGACCGATTCTCGATTCACACGGGAACGTGCTGGGCGCCCACACCGGCTTGCCCGATTACACCATCGGTCAACGCAAAGGTTTGGGCATTGCCGCGCCGGAAGCGCTGTACGTCACCGCGTTGGACGCGACGCGTAACGCGTTGATTGTGGGACACGCGGACGAATTGGGCAAACGCGAATTGCTTGCGCGCAATGTGAATTGGATTCCACCGCGTTTGGAAAACGAATTGCCGCTGCGCGCGAATGTAAAAATCCGTTATCGTTCGGTGGAACACTTGGCAACGCTTTCGGCAGTGGACGGCGCAGCGGTGCGCGTCGCGTTTGATGCGCCGCTGCGCGATATTACACCCGGACAAGCTGCCGTTTTTTACGACGGTGAAAAATGTTTGGGTGGCGGAATCATTGACCAGGCGTAAAGTAAAAAGTTAAAAGCTAAAAGTTTCGACTCGGCTTTACTTTTAGTTTTTAACTTTTAACTTTTAACTTTTCTTGTTCACGCTTCCTTCTCTCGTTCTCGCGTTTATCATCGCGTCGCTCATCGGGCTCGCATTCTATCTCGTCTTTGGGCGCGGTTGGCTGCGCCTGGGCGTGTATTGGCTCGTTGCGCTCGTGGGCTTTTTCCTCGGGCAAGTCGTGACGACGCTGCTCCGCTTTTCGCTCTTTCCGATTGGCTCGGTCAATTTGGTCGAGTCCACCATTACGTGCCTCATCGCGCTCTTGGTCACCCGCGCCCTTTGGAAAAACGACGCCGAACGCGCGGCATAAGCGCGCGCATTTCACAAATATTTTACACTTTGATAAAACGCACACAATACGCGGAACCGAAACTGCGCCTGTGAGCAGCGTTGCTGTTTAAAAAATTTCAGGAGGACATGCCATGTTGACCAAGCCCGGTTTCAAATTTGTATGGGCACTGCTTTGGCTGTGCGCGTTTGCGGGACTCGGCGGCGGGACGCCTGTGTTCGCGGCGGAATTTGTCGTGCACTCTCAAGCTGCCGCGTCGGCGTACACCAACAAGGGACTGCCGCCCGTCGGACAAAAAATTCTCTGGGCAGATTTCATCGGCGCGCCGACCATTCCTGCCAACACGCTTGGCTTGTGGGTTTGGAGCGAAGATACAAGCGGACAGGAAATTTTGCATGTGCGCACGGGCAGTGACGGAACGGCAAAAACATTTTCGGGGACCCTCCGCACGAATCGCGTCGGAAATTTTTATGACCTCGCGTTGGTGAACGCCAGCGGCGACGATTCCGCCGCGCTCGTAAAATTCAACGAACTCACCTTTTCCATACCAACGAGCGGCGGGGGGGAAGGGTTCGATGTGAGTTGGAGCGGCACGTGGTTGTTTCTCGACTTGTACGTGAATGGCGCGTATGTGCCAGAAAAAATTTTTGTCGGCGCAGCAGCCAAGGGGACAACCGGTGCGCCTCTCGGCGTACGCGCGGGCAGCGAAGGGCTGCTCACGTTGCCGTTGACCATGCTGGACGGCGCGACCACGTTTTCCAAAAATATCGCGGACGGCTATTTCTTGTATCGTGATGCCAAGGGGCGTTATCATTTGCGCGTGACGACGACTTCGGTCAATGATTTTGTCGTGTATCGCGGACGCATTGTCGCGGCAGCAGACCGCTTTCGCATTGTGCGCGAGTTTCGCGGCGACCCGCGCGATTTTACGCGGCTTTCCAAACGCGGCAAGGTGCTCGAATTCAAATATCACACCAAGGGCTATGTGGATGGACTCGATTGGATTTTGGGCAACAAAAACAAACCGGACAATCTAGTGATTACCCTGCGGATGAATGATGGTGTCGCGGCGCCCAATGTTGCGCTCGGCTCCGCTCCGTTCGGCACGCTTCAAGCGTTCACCTTTCGCCTCGTCGAATAGAGCTTGGTTCTCGCAACGCGCGTTCCATGTTCCAAAACGGCAGCGTCACAGTACGCTGCCGTTTTCCGTTTGATGATGCAGACAACAGTATTTCTGGTCGCGTTTTCTTTATGCTATAATCGGGGCTGAAATGTCCATTGAAACCATTCGCGATATTTCAATCATTGTTCTCGCGGTGACGACCATTGCGATGCAGGTCATTTTGGTCTTGTTGCTTTTGGAAATCATTTCGCTTTCCAGAATGCTGCGCGACAACATTTATCCGATTTTGCAATCGGCGGATGAAACCGCCCGCACCGTGCGCGGCACGAGTGTGTTTGTGAGCGACAATGTCGTATCGCCGGTTGTGCGAATTTCCAGTTTCGCTGCCGGCGTGAGCCAAGCCCTCCGCATTCTCGTGCGGCGCGGGCAGTAGTTGAACGAAAAGGAGAATCACTATGAATAATTCTCGCGGGGTTGAATTTTTGACCGGATTTTTGTTGGGGGGAATCGTCGGCGCTGCTGTGGCGTTGTTGATGGCACCCGCTTCCGGTGAACAGGTGCGCGAACAATTGCGCGAACGCGGCATTGAACTGCGCGAGCGCAGCGGCGATTATACGAATGAAGCTATGCAGCGCGCGTCCTTGATGGCAGAAGAGGGGCAAAAACGCGCTGCCGAAATGCAAGAGCGCAGCCGTCTCGCGCTCGAAGAACAAAAATCGCGTCTGCAAGAAGCGATTGAGGCAGGCAAGCAAGCGGCGGCGCAGCGCCGCAACGATTTGATGGGTCGCTTTGAAGCAGAAAAAGCGCCCAAACCGGCGAACGAAGCGTAATTCAAAGTAACGCTCACTCTTTTGCCAATCAATCCGCTCCGCTCCGAGTGATGTAACTCGCGCGGGGCGGTTTTGTTTTGGAGGCATGCGTGCAAAAAATTTTTCCGTTTCTCGTTTTTGTTTTGATGGTTGCGTGTGGTAACCCATTGCCAACGCCAACCATTGTGCCAACCCGCGCAGCACAACCAACGCTCGTTCCTGAACCCACCAATACACGACCAACGCAAAACAACGCGCCAACAAATGTTGCATCATCCGCGCAGCCAACGATAATGCCCGCAACGCTTCCCCCCCCCGCAGTACCGACAGCTGTTTCGGACGCGCTGCCGATTCCAAGCAAATATGAATTGCAAGAATTTGCTGTGCCGTCGGGTTCGCATCCGCACGATGTTGCGCCCGCCGCAGATGGCGGCATTTGGTACACCGCGCAGAATCAAGGCGCGCTTGGATACTTGAATGTGCAAACAGGCGCCACACGTCACATTCCGCTTGGACGCGGTTCCGCACCGCACGGTGTGATTCTCGGTCCCGACAACGCGGCGTGGATTACCGACGGCGGTTTGAACGCGATTGTGCGCGTGGACCCGTCGAACGATAACGTCGAAATTTTTCCATTGCCCGACACGCAGCGCGGCGCGAATTTGAATACGGCGGTGTTTGACCAAAACGGTGTGTTGTGGTTCACAGGTCAGCGCGGCGTGTACGGAAAGCTTGACCCGAAAGTGGGTCAAGTGGAAGCGTGGGACGCGCCGCGCGGCGCAGGTCCATACGGAATCACGGTGACACCGAACGGCGATATTTATTACGCGTCGCTCGCGGGCAGTCACATCGCGCGCATCAATCCGCAAACGAATGAGGCAACGGTGATTGAACCGCCGACCGCGCGTCAAGGTGCGCGCCGCGTGTGGAGTGATTCGCAGGGGCGCGTGTGGGTGAGCGAATGGAACGCGGGACAGGTTGGAATGTATGACCCCGCGAACAATTCATGGAAGGAATGGAAATTGCCTGCCGTGTCGGCAAGCGCGTCTCCGCAAGCCTACGCGGTGTATGTGGACGAAAACGATAAAGTGTGGTTGAGCGATTTCGGCGGCAACGCGCTCGTGCGTTTCGACCCGCTCACGGAAAAATTTGATGTGTACGATTTACCGAGTGCGGGCGCGGCGGTGCGACAAATTCTCGGACGCGCAGGTGAGGTATGGGGCGCGGAATCGGGCGCGGATAAAATCATCGTCGCGCGGGCGCAAGAATGATTACAACGCATCAAAAAATCAGTAATCCAATTTTTGGCGAAGCGTTGTATGTTATAATCGAAAAAAACAAAGACTGGAGACTAGAGACTGGGGACTGCGGTACACGTCTGGTCTCTAGTCTCTAATCTCCAATCTCTCCTCATGCGAACCCCCATCATTGCAGGCAATTGGAAAATGAATACGAATCTCGCGTCGGCGACGGAACTGGTCAACGCGCTGAAAAATGCATTGTCACAACTTGTAGCGAAAAACATGCTACAAGTTGTGTTGTGTCCGCCGTTTCCGTATCTCGCGCGCGTGAATGAATTGACGCGCGGCACGGGCATCAGCGTTGGCGCGCAAAATATGTATTACGAAACCAAAGGCGCGTTCACGGGCGAAGTCGCGCCGACGATGCTTGTAGATTTTGCCGAATATGTCATTATCGGACATTCGGAACGCCGCCAAATTTTTCACGAGAGCGATGAACTCGTCAATAAAAAAATTCACGCCGCGCTCGCCAATAATTTGAAACCGATTGTGTGTTGTGGTGAAGCGTTGGAAACGTACGAGAATGGCGAAACGGATGTTTGGGTGCGCGGACAAATTCACGCGGCGATGAAAGATTTAACTGCCGACCAAGTGCGCGGACTCGTGATTGCGTACGAACCGATTTGGGCAATCGGCACCGGCAAAGCCGCAACCGGTGCGGGCGCGAATCAAGTTATCGGCATTTCGATTCGCGGCGCGCTCGCCGATTTGTACGGCGAAGAAGTTGCCCAAAGCGTACGCGTCCAGTACGGCGGCAGTGTCACCGCGAAAAATATCGAAGAATTTATCGTGCAGCCCGATATTGACGGCGCGCTCGTCGGCGGCGCGAGTTTGAAAGCGGAAGAGTTTGTGGCGATTTGTCGCGCGGGGTTGAAAAAGAACGGGTGAAGTGGTGAACAGGTGACAAGGTGACAGGGTGATTCACCCTGTCACCTTGTCACCTTGTCATGAATTTGGAAATTGTCCTCTTTTTCGTGCTCTTTGGCGCGATGCTGTTTCTCCAGCGTTGGCTGCAACAACATATTCAGGGATTGACGTACGCGGTCACAGGGAATCCGGGCTGCGCGGTGCGCGCGTTGTTTTTGATTTTGCTGCCCGGTGTTTTACTGCATGAAGCGAGTCATTGGGTTGTCGCCAATTTAATCGGCGTGCGGACGGGCAAAGTGAGCATCGGGCTTGGCAAAATGCGCGGCAAACATTTTTCGCTCGGCTCGGTGACGGTGGAAAAAAGTGACCCGCTGCGCGAATCGCTCATTGGCGTTGCGCCGTTTGTGGTTGGCATTCTCGCCGTGTGGGCGTTGATGGGTTTCGGTTTCGATTTGTGGGCGCCGCAAAATGTCGAGCAGGTGCTTCAAGGCATTGGCTCGACCATCAGCGACCCGCTGACATGGCTCGCGTTGTACGTGGTGTTTGCGGTTTCAACTTCCATGATTCCGAGCGAATCCGACCGCGAACCATGGGGTGTCATCATTGGCATATTCGCTGCCATCGGCGGACTCGCGCTCATTCTCGGTTGGACGCCGAACATTACGCCGGATTTGATTGAACTGGGGCAAAAAATTTTGACGACGTTGATTTTTGTGTTTGGCATCATCGTCGTCGTCAACGGTTCGCTCGCAGTTTTGATTTTTCTCCTCGAATGGGGTTTTGGAACGGTGACGTCGCGGAGAGTGCGGTATTGATTGGAAATTGGAAGTTAGAAATTGGAAGTTGGAAATTGGATGTTTGACGTTTCACCTTCTCAACCGCGCTAGTACAGTTACTGCAATTCCTCCAATCACCAGCAGCACAATCAATTTTGGAAATCCGCTTGGCAATTGCAGCGCGAGCGCGCCAAACAATGCGGTGAGCGCGTAATAGACCAACACAATCGCGCGCGTTGAAATCCCACTATCGTACAAACGAATATGCAAATGTCCCCGGTCGGCGGCGAACGGCGATTTGCCCGCGCGCACGCGATTGAGAATTTGCCATGCCACATCGAGAATCGGAATCGCCAGCGCGAGCAAGGCGGTTGCCGCTTTGGTGCCGCCGATGATTGCCAACACCGCGAGCGCGAACCCCAACACATACGCGCCCGAACCGAGAAAAATTTTCGCGGGCGGAAAATTGAAAATGAGAAAACCGAGCGCCGCGCCAATCAACGCGAGCGCGAGGAGCATCAAACTTTCTTGTCCGAGTTTGTAGTTATGCAAAAACAAAATCGCGCCCGCAATCACGGTCACACCGCCGACAAGCCCATCGAGCCCGTCCAAAAAATTTACCGTGTTCATCATGCCCACAATCCAAAACAGCGTGAACACAAACGCGACGGCAGTTGGCAACACAATTGGCGAACCATCGAGCGGACTGGCGATTTCGTTAATCTCGACGCCGAACGCAATGGCAATGCCTGCCACGCCAACCTGCATCGCAAACAACGGCAGCGGTTTCAATTCGCGTACGTCGTCAATCAAACCGACGATGGCGACAATGGCGACGCCGATTGCCAAACCAAGCACACGCGCCCATTCCTTTTCATCAATGCGCGGAAATGGCTGCGTGACCGCGAGCGCGGCAACAAGCGCAATCGCAAGCGGAATGGCGCCGATGCGCGGTGTGGGAATTTGATGCAAACGCCGCGGCGCGGGTTGGTCGAGCCAATTCATGCGCCGCGCAAAACGAATTGTTAGAGGAGTGAGAACGAGAGCCAGAAAAAACGCGACGAGGAAGACGAGGACGAAATAAAACAGCATGAGCGAAAACATTGTAGCACAACGTCATTGACGATTCTGTTGAAGAGTGATATAGAATAGAACAAATGACCGAACGACGTTCTCCGCGCCGCGCGCGCGAAACAGCCGCAACCTATCGCGCCGCAAAACTCAATGAACGCGACCTTAAAGAAATCACGCGGCGCATTGTGCGCGCCGCGCATCCCGAAATGATTATCTTGTTTGGTTCGCGCGTGTACGGCAAGCCGCGCCCAGATAGCGATTTGGATGTGTTGGTGGTGATGGACAAAGAGGGCAGCCACACCGAGCTTACTACCCCACTCAAACAATTGTTTTCGCCTCAACCGATTAAACTGGATATTCACGCGCGCACGCCAACCGAAGTCACGCGTCGTCTCGAAATGGGCGACGACTTTATGCAGACGATTGTGGGCCGCGGGCAAAAATTGTATGCGGTGCGCGCGAAAAATGGCTTTGCAAAACATCTTGATAGCGCGTTAGAAAAAGGAAGGACTCAACCAATGAGTAATGTGCCCCTCGTGTTGGAATGGGTTGAACTTGCGGAAGGTGATTTCGCAGGCGCGCAAATGTGGGCGCGCCAAAAGAAAAATTTTCGTCCCGAAAAATTGTGCTGGGACTGTGAACAGTGTGTCGAAAAATATCTCAAAGCATTTCTCACGCGGCACCGCGTAAAATTCGAGCGCACGCACAAATTGGGAGAACTGAACGCGTTGTGTCTCGCGGTGGATTCCGATTTTCGTTTGATAAAAACTTTAGTGGACCAAGCCGACATTTGCGACCCGAAAATTCGCTATCCCGGCAATTCGGTGACAGAAGAACAAGCGCGCGCGGCGTTCATCGCCGCGAAACAAATTCGCAAATTTGTCCGCGCCAAATTGGGACTGCATTAATTGTGTTAAACAAAGCTTCTCTTTATGCCAAACACGCGTGGCTCGTGCCCAGCCGCGAGCCGTTGAATCTCATCATCGGCGATGACCTCGATGCCGCGTTGAGCGCGGCTCTTTTTTTGCATACGCATCCCAACGCCAAAATCATTGGCGTCTATGCCAAATATCAGACCGTATATTATTCCGCCATGTCCGCGTGGCAAGACGCGTTGAACGCGGCGTGGCTCGACCTCGATATTTATCATGCCGAGTGCAAATCACTCGGACATCACATCCTTCGCTTGAACCCGCGCGACAAGTTGGATGGTTTCGCCAAGTCGCTGAATCTGAATGATTTATGGGGCAAGGCGCTCGATAAACATTTTGATGAAAAATATCCGCTCGGCACGGTTCATTTTTTGATGTGGTTGTATCAACAGGAAATTCCAAATCTTCCCGACGCCGATGTATTGTTATGGCTCGCGGACTCGGCGTACATTAACGCGCAGGCGAACGCGTTTCGGAAACGCTACCGCGAGGGTCAAGTCGAATGGGTGGAACGCGCAGGTTTCAAATGGAACGTGAAAAGTTGGCTGCACGGCGCGATTCAAGTGAAATCATTGCAGCAAACGTTTGAGCAAGTGGACACACTCGCGTTTGAAGAACGGATGCGCGCGTTTCAAGAAAAAATGAACGCACACGGATTCACGCAAGGCGAAGGTCAAGTCGCATCGCATCATTTGAAATTGTTCGGTTACCAATGTCAACCGACGGGCGACGTGGGCGCGTTTGTTGTGCGCTTGTTGGAATTTTGTTCCACGCAAACCGGTTGGAAATTTTCACCCGCGCAAATCGAGCCGTTGAAAACATTGCAGGCGAAATCCGGCAAACGCGTTTCGGAAAATTTGGAGCGCGTGCGCGCGCAAGGACTCGAAAATTTTCTGCGCGCGCAAAATGTTTTTTCCTACGTGTTCACGCATTTCGATACGATAAATTACACAACGGGGTTGAACGCATAATGCCGAATGCACAATACACAAATTACCGATTCACTCCATCACCCAATCTGTAATCTCCAGTCTCTAGTCCCCAATCTCCCTTGAAAATGTTTTGTAGTGACGAATTCATTCGTCCGCCCAGGGGAACGATTGAGGCGATGTCGTTCATCGCACGTTACTACGCGCCATCCATTTTCATGCGCTGCGGGTGCGACGCAAAGCGACGAATGGCGAACTTCCTTATGAACAACGCGATTCAAGTGACGAATCTCCGCCGCGTGTACAAATCGTACGTCGGCGTGTTTCGCCGCAAACTCAAAGAGGTCGAAGCGGTCAAGGGCATTTCGTTCGAGGTTGCAGCGGGCGAACTGTTTGGCATTCTCGGACCGAACGGCGCGGGCAAAACGACGACGGTGAAAATGTTGACGACCTTGCTGCTGCCCACGAGCGGCACCGCGACGATTCTCGGACATGATGTCGTGCGTGACGTGAGCGCGTTACGTCCGCGCATCGGTTTCATTTTTGGCGGCGAGCGCGGTTTGTACTGGCGGCTTTCGGGCATGGACAATTTGAAATATTTTTCGTCGCTGTATCAAATTGACCCCGCCGTGCAGGCGAAACGCATTCCGTATTTGCTCGAACTCGTCGGGCTAAAGGAGCGCGCGAATGAAAAAGTGGAAGGATATTCGCGCGGCATGAAACAACGTTTGCACATTGCGCGCACGTTGTTGAATGACCCCGAAGTGATGTTTCTCGACGAACCTTCGATTGGGCTCGACCCCGTTGCCGCGCGCGATATACGTCGCGTGGTGCGCGATTTGCGCGATGAAAAGAAAACGATTTTGCTCACCACGCATTACATGTTTGAAGCGGATGAATTGTGCAAACGCATTGCGGTTATCAACAAAGGCGAAATCGTCGCGCTCGATACGCCCGCGAATTTGAAACGCGTGGTGCAAGATTTGTCTGTCGTCGAACTCGAAGTGAAAATGTTCACGCCGGACGCGCTGGAGCGTTTGAAAGGACTGCCGTTTGTGGACGCGGTGACGGTGCAGGAACGCGAACAAAATTCGCTCGTCATTGTGCAATCGCCGCGCGGCGCGGAAGCGGTGTCCGAACTGCTCGCACAGCTCAACGGCGCAACGGTACAAAAAGTTACCGTGCGCGAACCCACGCTCGAAGACGCGTACGTGCGCTTGGTGGAAGGGATGGATGAGACGAAAAAGGAGGGAGCAGGCAGCAAGTAGGACGTAGCAAGGAAACCTGCTGCCTGCTGCTTGTTACTCCCAACATGTTCCTCAAATATCTCTACGCGATTTTTGCCGCGTTCAAAATGAATTTCCTTTCGCTCGTGGTGGACGGCTTTTTTATTTTCGCCACGCTGTTGATGCCGCTCATTTACGCGCTGATTGCGTTCGGCATTTTGCGCGACAAGGGCGCGCACTATGGAATTTTTGTCGCGGTGGGCAGTGGACTCGCGGGCTTGTGGACGACGCTCTTGTTTGGCAGCGGCAACGCGATTACGGGCGAACGTTGGAGCGGCACATTGGAATTGATTGCCGCGACGCCGACGCCGATGTGGATGATTGTATTTGGTAAATCGCTCGGCGTGATTTTACAGTCGCTGCTTTCGATGGTCGCGAGTTATCTGCTCGGCTGGCTCGTGTTTGGCTATCCGCTCGGCATTGCCCAGCCGTTGGAATTTTTTCTCGTGTTGTTTATCGGACTGCTTTCCTTTATCGCGTTTGGGCTGATGCTCGCGCCGCTGTTTCTTTTGAACCCGCAAGTCCAGCAATTTCAAAACGCGTTGGAATATCCCGTGTACATTCTCTGCGGCTTTTTGTTTCCGATTGCGCTGCTGCCGTTTTGGACGACGCCGCTTTCGTACATTCTTTCGCCGTACTGGACTGCGCGTTTGCTGCAAGCGGCGGCGGGCGGAACGCTTGCGTGGGAACAACTCGTCAACGAAAGCATTTACATTCTCGCGCTTGGCGGTGTGTATATTCTGATTGCGTCCGTCCTGTTTCGCATCGTCTTGAAAAAAGCGCGCGTGGACGCGACGTTGGGGCTGCAATAAGCTCAAAGCTAAAAGTTAAAAGCTAAAAGTTTTCCCATCGACTTGTCACTTTTAGCTTTGAGCTTTTTACTTTTAACTTTGCTCTCGATGCACCAACTCATCACCAACCTCAAACTCTTTTGGCAGGGTGCGGCGCTTTCCTACGTCGCGCTGTTTTCGTGGCTGCGTCCCACGACGTTTCTCGCATCCATGATTATTTTTCCGTTGGGACAAATTCTTTTTTTTACGCTGCTCGGAATTTTTGCGACGGGGCGCGATAGCGCGAGTTTTTATCTCATCGGCAACGCGATGCAAATTACCGCGTCCGCCGGAATTTTTGGCGTGACGATGGCGATTGGGGGGGAGCGCTGGGCGGGGACGTTGATGTATTTATTTGGCGCGCCCGCGAATCGGCTGACGATTTTTGCCGGACGCGCGACGATTCACATTTTCAACGGCGTGGTCCAAGTGTTGATGGGATTGGCGTGGGGGCTGGTTTTGGGTTGGGTGAGTTTCGCGCACACGGACCCGCTCGCGCTCGGCATTACGATTTTGATTGCGACGTTCAGCACCGCCGCACTCGGACTCTTGCTCGGCTGTCTCGGACTCGTCACGCTCAACATCATGTTCATCAACAACTTGGTGTACTTTTTGCTGCTGCTTTTTTCCGGCGCGAATTTGCCCATTACCGCGCTGCCGCAGTGGATGCAATACATTTCGTGGTCGCTGCCGCTCACACGCGGCATTGCCGCCGCGCGTTTCATTGTGGATGGCGCGTCGCTCGCAGAGGTGGCGCCGCTGCTCGTCGGCGAATTTTTCATCGGCGTCGGGTATCTCGTCGCGGGCTATGTGCTCTTTCGCATTTTTGAAATCGAAGCGAAACGACGCGGCACGCTCGAAGCATTCTGAAATAAAATGGCTGTCCTGATTTTCAGGACAGCCATTTTATTTCCCGAAAAGATATTCCAACATTTCATCCGTCAAGCCGGTCCACGCGCTCCAACTGTGTCCCTCTTGCGAATGAAAAAGTTGGATGATGTCGCCGTGTTGCTCAAAACGTTTTGCCCACGGCTGCATGTCTCCCACATCCCAACCGGTCAACCCCGCGCTCAAAAAGATTTTCGTCGGCAATTCGCCGCGCGTTGCCAACGCATCGTCCACGAACGCGCTCATGCGCGGCGCGCCCGCCGCGACGTTCGATTGGTACACCCAATACGCGGGCGAATAAATTGCTAAATTTCCAAACACCTCCGGATAACGCAACCCCGCATAGGTGATGAACGCGCCGCCGAAACTCACGCCCATTAACGTGCGTCCTTCGCGCGTCGCGTTGGTGCGATATTGCGAATCAATGGTAGTAACGAGTTCACTCGTTATGAATGCGGCAAAATCTTCGGGACGCGCGAGGAACTGTGTTTCGCGTTCATTCTTTTTCAAATTGTCGGGCACGCGCGCGTCAATGAAAACGGCGATGAGCGGCGAAATTTTTCCATCCGCGATGAGATTATCAATAATCGTTTGTGTGCCGCCCATTTCAGGGTCGGAATAATCGTTCCCGTCCGTCACATACAGCACCGGCAAATTTTCCAACGCGTCATAATTCGGCGGCGTGTACACGCGATAATTGAGCGGCGCGCCCCACGCTTTGCTCTCGAAACGAATCCAATCGGTGAGATTGCCGTGCGCGATATTTTTGCGCGGCGTGGAAAAATCCGTCACTTGAAAAGCGGGCATCGCGAAAATGCTGTTGTAACCGAAACCGCCTTTGTGTTTGTACGGATTCGCCGGGTCGGAAATCGCGCGCGTGCCGTTCAAGAAAATCTCGTATTCGGTGCGGCTGTCGCGCGGAAAATTGGCAACGCCGTACCACAAATCGGTTTGCCCTACGCGCGCGCCTTCGATTGGTTTACCCAACTGCCAATACGAAAAATCGCCGCGAAACGCCACACTCGATGCATCGCCTTTGTATAAAAAAATTGCGCCGTCGTCCAACGCCAACGGCACGCGCCGCTTGTTCACCAATTCGTTCCACAATGCATCCACGCGCGCTTGCGCGTTCGCATCACCCTGAACGCTTGCGACAAATTCCTCCCAGCCCGCGCGCGTTTGCGCGGACAATTCCGAAATGGGCGCGAGCGTTGGCGGCGCGGAAACATTCGTTGCAGACGGAACGAGAGTTTGCGTTGCCGTTGGCGGAACGGGCGTTAAAGTAGGTGGAACACGCGTCGGCGTTGCGGTGACGCGCGTGGCAGTGGGTTGAAGTTTTGTTGCGGTTGGCGCAGATGTTGTCGCTGTCGCGACGGTTTTGTTTTGTGTTGGAGTTGGCGGGAGGGTTGTCGGTGTTGTGATGTTGGCGCACGCGGTGAAGAACAATGCTGCGAAAAATAGAATCGGAAATCGTTTCATGTATTTTGGTTACTCGTCAAAAAATGCGATGCTGCGTGGGCAGGAGCAGCAAGCGGAGCATGTGAGCGCGGAGAGCGAGGGGGAGAGGGAAGCGTCAAGCGTGAAATGTGTATAGGAGGCAACACTAACGCAGAGAGACGAGAGATGAGAATTCAATTCCCTTCGCGTTCCTGAATATTCACTATTCGATAACAGGTTGCATCGTCTTTCCAAAGATCCGAGGCGCTGTTCAAAAATTTTTCCAGCGTCCAGTCCTTGCCAAGTTGATTTTCGAGAAATTCATCGGCTTTCTGCATCGCCTCACTTTCTTCGTTGGCGTGAATTCCTCCCATATCGGCAACAAGTAGTCGCACCAAGTCACGTTCATTTTCAGCATAGTACGTGTACTCGAAATCATCTTCAAGTACGTCGTAGAATCTTGTGAGA